>NZ_QRKI01000012.1:0-195043 GCF_003471885.1 Bacteroides sp. AM16-24 | reverse complement strand
CAAGGGGGCAGAATCGCTTGGTTTTAGGGGGCAGCTTACACTGGATTTTCCAGTTCCCCCACTTTTCAATAATAGACTGCATTTCGGGAGTTATCGGTGCATAAATCCGTTTTGCGTCACGAGTCCTGTCTTTAGTCTTTTCACGAATAAACGAAATTTCCCCATTTTGGATGTCAGAGAATTTAAGATTTATCAAATCGGCTACATTGATACCGTTACAGAAATAGATAAATAGCCATAAGTCACGATAAAACTCAGTGAACTTGTTACCATCCGAATAATTGGCGATAGCTTTGAGCTGTTTCTTGTTGAGTGCTTTTTTCTTGCCTACACCTTCCTTTATCTGGTATTTGCCTCTCCCGAAAGGATAATCAGCCTCTCTAATCATACCGGCAGCTTTAGCAACATTCATTGTGGTACGGATATTTCTTAAGTTAATAGCTAAAGACGTTTGATTCATAGTTTTGAGACAGAACGTCTCATACTCTCGCAGCCACTCAACTGTAATATCCCGAAATTGAACTTCATTCTTTTTGAAACGCTTGATAGTTGACAATGTTGTTTTATAAGAGCCCATAGAACCAAACTTTTCGTTATCTTTCAATTCCTTAATTGTTGCTTCGAGCATTTCATTAAGAGTACCACCGATATTTTTTCCTAAACGAGCATTTAAGCGGTCAAATGAAAAAGTACCGTTTTCAACAAGAAACTCGACGTTCTTAAGAATACGGGAAAATTCTTTTTCAATCTCTCCTTGAATAAACCGACCTTCCGAAGACCTGCTATTAGGAAGTTTATCCCATTCATCTTTTGACATACAGATTCCGACAGAGTAATACTTAGGTTTTCTCTGATAATACACTTTGATTTTTATTGGATAAGTACCTTCTTTATTTATGGTACGAGAGTCGAGTACAGAGGTTACAACAACTCCATTTTTAATACTTTTGAACATAAGTTTTTAATTACGTGCAAGCGGAATTGCTTACCGTAACTTTATCCTCTTACGGTACAAATTATAAATTGAATGGGGCTTTCAATAGAAAATTATAGGCATTGTCAAACTATGTTTGCAATCCACGTTTAAAACCACTCTAGCATATATTATTATTCAACGAACAAAACTACCTTCTACAGTTTTCAGAGAATAGGGAGAATAAATTTCTCTATTAAAAAAAGAGGAAAATGCAACCATGAATAAATAAAAATATTACCTTTACATAAAAATATGGGATATTAAGTCAAATTTAAACATTTGCAAATATCCTATTAGAGACATCGCTTGTAAATAATCATAAAAGACAGGTGAACTCAGAACATAAAATCTAAATATTATATAAAGACATAGTAGATGAGTATGGAAATTAAAAGATTCAATGAAATAGATTTAAAAGATTGCTTCTTCGATTCTTTAAAAGAAGATTATCCGGGATTTGACACTTGGTATAATAAAAAGGCAACAGCAAAAGAAACCGCTTTCATTCAGAAAGATAGCTCAGGGAATCTTCAAGGATTCTTGTATATGAAAAACGAAGACGAGGCATTACTTGATATCACGCCCAATATGCCTGAGGCAAAAAGATTAAAAGTCGGAACATTCAAAATAGATGCACATAATACCAAACTTGGCGAACGATTCGTAAAAAAAATTGTTGATAAAGCTATATTTGATAAGGTTGAAGAAATATATGTGACTATCTTCGAGAAACATGAAGCATTAATTAAGTTACTTGAAAAATACGGTTTCAAAAAGTACGGAACAAAAGGAGAAGGAGCAACACCCGAGCTCGTCTTTACAAAAAAGATGAATACTATTTCGGGAGATTTGCTATCAGATTTTCCTCTGATAACAACAACTGGGAAACGTAAATTCGTACTATCAATAAAGCCTGAATATCACACCAAGTTATTTCCTGATTCCATATTGGTTAATGAAAAAGGAGACAAAGAATCTCTCGTAAAAGACATTTCACATACAAATAGTATCCATAAAATTTATTTATGTTTTATGGAAGGAACTGAACTATTACAAAAAGGTGATATCCTATTAATATACCGAACAACGGATGGTTTAGGTCCTGCTAGATTTCGGAGTGTAGCAACTTCCGTATGTATAGTCGAAGAAATTAAAAGACCTTCAGATTTTAAAACAGAAGCAGAATTTCTCAAATATACTAATGCATACAGTATATTTAACGAACAGGACTTAAAAAGATGGTATAGGAGTTCTAAAGCTGTTGTTATAAAGATGACTTATAATGCTGCTCTTTATAAAAGGGTAACTAGAGGACAAATGATTGATTTCGGAGTTGATGAGGAACAATATTGGGGCTTTTTTCAACTGACAGATGAACAATTTGATAAAATATTAGAAAAAGGAGAAATAAATGAAAGTCTTATTATCAATAAAGCCTGAATTTGCAAATAAAATATTCTCAGGAAAAAAGAAATATGAATATCGGAAAACTATCTTCACAAAGGAAGTAGATAAGGTTATTGTGTATTCCACCAAACCAGTTGGTATGCTTATTGGAGAATTTACTATTGAAAAGATTATAGTAGACTCACCTTCTGTACTATGGGAGAAAACACAAAGAGATTCGGGTATATCTAAAACATTCTTCGATACATATTTTGAAGGAAGGAAACAGGGTTATGCTTTAAAAATAACTTCGCCTAAGTTATACGACAAGCCTAAAAACCCTATCGAATTAATTGAATCTTTTGTAGCACCTCAATCTTTTAAATATATTGAAGAAGAGATTTCATGTGGAGAACTTGCTTTCTTTTAATTTTAAATTTGTAATTTTCTAATTGAAGAAAAGAGTTATGTATAATAATATAATTTTTATAGGTGGAGTTCATGGAGTAGGAAAAGGTACTATTTGTCAAAAAATAAAAGAGAAACTGGATTTTACCCATCTATCAGCAAGTGAAGTTCTGAAATGGGATGATTTTAAAAACGAAAAAGGAGATAAAAGAGTTGAGAACGTTTCAACAACACAACAACGACTGATTGAAAATCTAAAAAATATAGTTAATCCCCAAAAGAAATATTTGCTTGATGGTCATTTTTGTCTACTAAAAAAGATAATTCGATAGAAAGAGTTCCTCTAAAAGTATTCCAACAAATCAACCCTCTTGCAGTAATTATAGTAAAAGAAAAGTCTGAAGTGATTCGCGAAAGGTTGCAGAAGCGGGATGGACGGACTTACAATATATCCCAAATTGAGATGATGCAAAAAGAGGAAATTGAGTCAGCAAAAGATTTATGTACACATCTAAATATTCAGTTATTTGAATCAAGTACTGAAAATATTCATGAAACAATTGTTTTTTTACAAAATCAACAATTTTTCACTGGCTCTTAGGTAAAAGAGTTTTTTACTATTTCGTCTACACAAAAGACTAGGAATCCTTTTTAAATATTTAGAATAACAAGACTATTTGCACACAAATTGCACACGCATCCCGAAAAAAGAAGAAAAGGAGTGATTACGGATGAAAAAGAAATATTATATTTGCCATTGAAAAAGAGCTACTTAAGCAAGAGTATGAAACGCAAAGAAATAGGAAGACATCGGTTAGTGCTCGATTCATAATCATGAGGTCCCCGGTTCAATCCCGGGTCCCGCTACAAAGAAGATTTAGACTGTTAGGAGGCTTCCACTCTTGGCGGTCTTTTTTGTTTTTAGTCCTTGGTTTGCGCTATGGTTTGCGCCAGCGTCAAAACCAATGTGACAAGGTTCAACAGATTTTATTCACTACAAAGATAATATAACAATCTCAACATCATTTTCTAACAGCTTGGAAGTAAATGCTACATTCTTTGACAGCCTATCCAATTTGGCTACAATCAGAATAGAGTTACTTCTTGGAATAGTGATATTTCATGGAGAATATGTAAATCTCTATCATATCATTATGTACAGAATAAATAAGTCTATGCTCTGAATTAATTCGTCTTGACCATTTACCTGCCAATTCATATTTGAGAGGTTCAGGTTTACCTATACCAGTGTAAGGATGTTCCAATATATCGGCGAGTAATTTCTTAATGCGTTTGGTTATGTTGGGGTCATTCTTTTTCCAATATTCCCAATGTCCTTGTGCAATAGGAGTAAATATCAGTTTCATAGTTCATCTAAATTTACTTCTATTCCTCTGCCTGCCTTTAAGTCTTCTTCTCCTTTACGAATATCATTCATGGTCTGTTCAGAAGACATGATATATTCGGTCTCCTTCAAAGAATTATATTCTTCCAAAGAAATCATTACTACTCCCGTACCATTACCACGATTGATAAGTACCGTATCGCAATCGTCAATAACCGAGTCAATATAACCTTTTAGATTAGCTCTTAAATCTGTGTAATTGGCTGTTCTCATAAATCCTCCTTTTTATAATGCAAATATATGTACTTATTTGCGTACTTACAAATGTAATTAGTTAATTATGCGAATCAGGAGTTGAATTATGTTCATTACCCTATAGAAATGAGTGAAATGCAATAGCTAATTCCTTTCTTAGGCATTCCTATGCTTTTTCCCTTCCAACGGTTAGCCTTTTCCATCCGAACATTTATTCTTTCCACCGTGGAGTTTCTTTCTTTCCACCATGGTGGAAAGAAAGTTTCCCCGTGATGGAAAGCAACTTTCTCCATGGTGGAAAGAATAAGTACCTACTACAAATTTCCTTAACCGTCGCAGTGAAAAGGAATAAAAGTGTCGATGCGGCGGCTTAACATCTGAAACTTAATATTATTTATGCGGATCAGGAGTTGGATTGTGTTCATATCGGGAAAGTAATGAACATAATTCAACTACTGATTCACATTAATTATTAAGTATGAAGAAAGGACACCAACTTAATGTTGTTATGCCCGATAAATCAATATTGATAATTTTATTGATTTCTGATTTTGTTATAGCACGCTTGCACTTACCTTTGCGATAATGAGATATTTTAAATTTGGTAAATGGATAGTACTTTTCATTCACAACATTATCTTCAATAGCTTTATTATAAACAGCTCGTAGTTCACGCATTCTTATGCCTATTGTATTATCAGAATTACCACGTTCACGAAGATACAATTCATATCTTTTTAACCAACTCACATCAATATCAGTAAAAGGAATATCCAAATTTCCCGTAAACTTTAACAATGAATTATAGCAACCGGTATATGCCTTTGCATTACCTAATCGCTTTTCAGCTGTCATATATTGTATTATGTGTTGTATATAAGCACCTACATTCTGTTTGTTAGTGCTTTTTTCTACACTCTCCGCCAAAGATTGTGGAGTAAAATCCTTCCCAAGCATTTTTAGCTCAAACATCATATTGACATATTTTTGTCTTGTCAAATTCATAATGTTTAATAGCTGCATGCTTATATTTGCATCCATAATGTAACATATTATTGTCACATTTTGGTTTGCGCTATGGTTTACTCCCATAGGTAAAAACAAGGATTTTCGTACAAAATAGACCGATTAGCAAAGAACCATAAAGTCTTATAATAATCTTATAATCAAAGCTCTGCTGGTAGCTTTCAAAAGCGAAGCTTTTGGAAGACGCAGATTCATAATCATGAGGTCCCCGGTTTAATCCCGGGTCCCGCTACAAAGAAGATTTAGACTGTTAGGAGGCTTCCACTCTTGGCGGTCTTTTTTGTTTTTTACATCAATTGGTAGCAGGTGACGCTAATTAACGATTTCCTAATTACCTGTTCTGATTTGACATTAAGTTATCAGGGTCAGTAGAAAAATAGTGGGGATAATTTTTCATAATGTAAATATCTTCCAACACGTTCGTGACCAATCGCGATGCCCGTACACGGGACTGTTCTCTGGTGGCCGTTGTGGCCGGCACAAAATCAGAAGACGTAATCACAGTCCTGCAACGGATTGACGAGAACTTTCGTGACACCGTCAAAGAAGTCACACTTGACTTGTCGGATTCCATGCGCAAAATTGTACGGGCCGCATTTCCCAAAGCCAGCCGTGTCATTGACCGGTTCCATATTCAGAAACTTGCCTGCGATGCCGTGCAGGAATTACGCATCAAGCACCGTTGGGATGCCATGCAGCAGGCTAACAATGAAATGGAGGAAGCAAAACAAAATGGCGAGGACTATGTGCCGTATTGATATCCTAATGGAGACACCCGCAAGGAACTGCTTATACGTTCGCATTATCTTCTCTTCAAGTCTGCCGACAAATGGACTGACAGAAAAGACGGACTACCATATTGTTTAAGGAATATCCCGATATCAAGAAGGCATACGGCCTGTGCCATTCACTGCGGATGATCTTTTCAAAAAACACGATTAAGAATGCCGCATACTTGTCTATGGCCAGATGGTATAACAAGGTGGAAGAAGCAGGATTCTATTCCTTTAATGTCATCATTGCTGCTACGTTCTATGAATATTATGACGAAATCTTGAACTTCTATAACAGCCGATCTTCGAATGCAATGGCGGAATCATTCAATGCAAAAATTAAGCTTTTCCGGGCAAACCTCAGAGGGGTAGCGGACAAGAAGTTCTTCTTATCCCGAATCGCTAACTTATATGCATATCCTCACTAAAAAGCTACTGACCCATAATTAGAAAGGAGGACTCATAACTAAAATGTCATAAGCCTCCAATCATCCTTATTCTGAAAACAATCACCTAATACAGCTAATTTTCCATAATTACAATCAATGACTGAGGCGCAATTTCCACCTGTCCATTAAACCGGGAGGGAGCCTGTTTCTCCGGTGATACCATTATCAGGGAGCTATTGCTATCTTTCAAAGCAACAGTGGCAATAGTAGAATTCCTCATATCAGTATTGTAAACAACAACCGCCTTCTTTCCCGTTTTATTATTATGGAATACCGTGTATCTGACACCTTTTCCCGTAACTTCAGCTCCAAGCACATCCCTAAACTCAGCATTCCACAGAAAGTCCGCGTATCGTTTACGCATTTTATCCACTTGCTGTCCATACTTCAACACACGAGGGAATTCATTGAGATGTCCTTTGAAGTTACGGGGTTCATAACTAATAGAATATCTGTTAGCAACACAAGCATTCACACGATTTCTGTCATTATGGTCAGTAACCATAAAAGCAATCGGAACCTCAGAGTCAATATAACGTAATACAGGATCATGATCGTACTCACCGCGAGTATAGGTAGCGTAGTATTGAGCTTGCAAGTCATACGGTCCCTCACCAGTCATCAAAAAATCAGGGTTCGACTTTTGGCACATTTCATAGAACTCACGACCAAGCAGATCAGCACCTTTATACAAGAAGCCGGGAACTTTATGACCATGATTCGGATTGAAACAAAGATATGTTCCGGCATGATGCTGGTTCTCATCGTATACCATACCCGGCGCACCCAAATCAAGACACTTCTGAAACTCAGCTCGCAGTTTCTTGCGCAAGTCATTATCCATCATACAGAAAATACCAAACCGCCTGGTATTGACTCCTATCAGCTGAGTATAAGTGTTATAATTATAGCCTGGATGAACACAGGTGTCCTGCAATTGACTCCATGCCAAATGCGGTAAGTATTGTTCATGGTAATCCGTAGTAAGATCAGCCCATGTGAACTTCGTAAAAAGTAAAATCTTTACCCCTTTCTTGTTTGCATCTGCAATCGCTTTTTTAAACTCATCCACCGTACCAAGACGAGAGTCTAAATCATGGGATGGCAAACCTCTGTCTTGTCCTCCTTTTGTCCAACCAGTCAATTGGATGGCATCAACCCCATACTTTCTGCATTCATCCACATACTTATTCAAATCTTTGATTTTGAAATTTATCCTACTTTCTGACGAGTTTATCTGAAGCTGTTGCCACGAATTAACATGATTGAGCCACTCTGCTCTATGGGGAGCAACAAACCATGTAGCACGCCATTTTTTGTATATATCAACCCCTTTATGCCAAGTACCAGTATAAGGAGCTATAATGAAAGGTACCAGTGTTTCTTCAGAATGCTCCGACACATAAAGCATTCGAACAGCTTTGATTTGCGTTCGCATCCGATTGCGTTCGCCGGCATTGTGTTTCGACAGATCCCCTCCCACAAATGCCGCATACTCAGACGTGGGAAACAGTTCATACTCACAACGTATATATTCATTCAATTCATGATCCATACTGGATAAATATAAGCCTTGCTTAGTATTATGTATCAACGTGAATGAATTCTCCGGCAAATGACTCCAGCCTCTTCCAGCTTCTCTCGGATACAGCTCCACCGTATTGAATTTTGAATAGGACATATATTGAAAAAGCATCTTCCGGGTATCAGCCGGAATTGTCACCTCTCTCAACAAAGGCCATGAGAGTTGTTCTACAATGCTTTCAGAATTGTTCACAATATTTCCAGCATAAACCAATCCATCAACCGTCATTTCAATGGTACCTGTAAATGTTATCTCCAATTTCTTTCCGGCTACATCAAAACTATTCCAAACTAAAGTAACTGTATTTTCTGTAGTCATAACCTTCGGTTGCTCCTGAGTAGAAGCATCAATAACATGAAAAGAGCCATCGGCAAGTCTTATACTTGCCTCAAAAGAGCAAGCATCTTTTTCGCCGTTTCCAATAATCGCCCATCCAGTTTCCTTATTTTTGAGTCCGACCAAAGCACCCTGTCTAAAATCTATTTCAGCCAATGCATTTTCATTCTCCAACAAAAACTTCTGCTGAGCTTTCAATCCTACACAACCAAGCAACACCAATAATATTACACCTAGTTTTTTCATATTACCCCAATTATATTATTGTTCCATTATGATTATAGCTGATAGTGGAGCCAATTCTATGATTCCTTCGAAAGAGTGGTCTTCTAGTGTTTCAGGAGTTGCATATCTAAGTTCACCAACTCCTTCACACGAAACGAATACCTGAGTAACGGACTCATTACTCATATTACATACAACAGCTGTTCGCTTCCCAGCTTTATTCACATAAATAGAGTACTCGATATTTTTACCGTCTACTTTCATTCCATTATGTCCATCAAATGTTGCATTCCATATATAATTTAAATAACGATTACGCAGTTTACCCATCTGATTTCCATACTCCATTATATTCGGATAATCAGCTAGACAGTCACTATGAAAATACAAATCATATACGATATTCATCCTATAAAGTAGTGCTTTATTCATTCCTCTACGAGCATTTTTTACCTCCACACGAGTCAAAATAGGCTCTTTCGGATCCAAATATCGATGACGGTCATAAAAATTATCACTGACACCTATCAAATATCCATCATAAATACTATTCTGGAAATCAATGAATCCTTGCCCCATAGCCACCTTGGTGCCATTTTGAGTTAAAGCCTCAGCCATAATCCTATCAAGCTCCATCATCCCATTAATTGTAGGTTCTCCAAAACGATGACCATGATTTTGATCAAAACACATATAAGTCTTACCACTATGATTATGATCATTATTCATGTAACCATCTGCTATACGCAAAGCCGGTAATGAAAGCCACATATCTTGCAGGCACCGTCGGACTTCAGGAGCATTTGGACACATATAGCCATAATTATAAGGCATACCAAAAGGATCAGACATCATATATTTACGTTGCCTATCTTTGTATCCGGCAGCATATCGATCCACGTTAAGCCAATTTGTCTCAAGGATAACACGCATTCCTAACTTCTGACATTCCAAAATAGCCTCATCCATATTGGGGATTTCTACCGGGCGAGCATTTTCCCATTTATACCAACCTTTTACCAAAAGCACCTTTACTCCAAATTTTACGCTTTCATTCGCATATCGAAGTAAATCTGCCGCACGCTTTATACCAACCTTTCTCCAAGTCAATGGTTCTGCCAACCAATGGGCAGAAGAAGACAGCATTTTTTCTGTATATGCCATACAATCATCTCTATACAGCTTTAACCCTTCTGTCCAAGCTCCACTATATGTAACCAACTTAAGGGAATCAAGCACAGCAACATCACCAACTTTGCTATATAGCACATGATTTGCCTTAAACTGAATACGAACTAACTGGCCGTCCATTTCATCCTCATAAGGATTGGTATTCCTCTTATCAAATCCTGGAATCAGCTCAAAAGAAGTAATAATTGTATGCTTCGACAAAGTACGATTATAAATCATAAAACCCTCTTTACTATTATTGACCTGCAAAAAAGACTTTTCAGGGAAAATATAGGTCGACGTAGGATAATCTATTCCCCAATATGCCCCTCTATTAGAAAAACGAGGAAACAATCCTTTGATGTCATTACGCGTACTTTGGTATAAGGGTTGTGTCTTGTCCGGCACAGTCACCTCACCTATACATGGCCAAGATACATACTCCACTGTATATTCGCTATTGTTAATCAAACTACCTGAAAATTCCAAGCCTTTATCTAACAAACGAACTTCACCTTTAAAAATAATGTCCGCAGGCTTGTCCATCAATTCAGACTTCACTCCACTCCATACAAAGGTTATCTTTCCGTTACTCTGCTCAATAAGCGGTTTGGCTTGCTCTACGCCTTTGATAACATTATATCTGCAATCAGCATCAGACATCTGAACCCCTTCTAAAGGTAACAATAATTCAAAAGACTGTCCCAAGATTTCTCGCCGCATAATCTCCCAACCAGAGTTTTTATCCGTCATTCGAACCAAGGCTCCGTTTTTTGTATCAAAAACAGCCTCTATGTATTCATTTTCTAAAACGAGCCACTTACCCTCTTTGTTTGCAAAAACAGACACACAGAGAAAAAGTGTACAAATCAATACTATTTTCTTTTTCATGGTGATGCCAGGCTATCTATTCAAACAAATCTTTCCCTTCGTTTATCTTCTTCCATCTTAGCAAAGCTTCTATATAATAATAATCTGCATAAATTATAGAAGCATCAATCTCGTATCCATGTGGTTTATGCCCAGTAGAATGAAGAAGGAATGCATAATTTTTATCTCGACTTTGATATTGTTCTGAAGATAGAGATTCCAGCATCTTAGTAGCTTCACTAATATAATATTGAGATTCAGACTTGTCCACATATTGCGAAAGTTCCAATAAAGCCGAAGCTACAAGCGCTGCAGCAGATGCATCACGAGGGGCATTCGGAATTGCCGGATCATCAAAATCCCAAAAAGGGACTTTATCTTCAGGTAAGTTTTTAAGATAAATTTCCGCAGCCTTTTGAGCTATGTCTAAAAAATCTTTCCTTCCCGTTTCCCGATAACACATGGTGAAACCATAAATAGCCCAACCTTGTCCACGAGCCCACATAGAAGAATCCGCATAACCTTGGTGAGTAACCTGCTTTATCCGTTCACCTGAAATTGTATCATAAACAACGACATGACATGTACTGTAATCCTCGCGGAATTGATTTTTCATTGTAACTTCCGCATGACTCTCAGCAATATCATAAAACCTTTGTCCTCCACCATTTTTTGAAGCCCAAAAAAGAAGTTCCAAATTCAACATATTATCAATGATAGTATTATGAGGCCACCCTTTTTTTCTACACTCATTAGGCCATGAATTAATGGTACCTACAACCGGATTATACAAGACCGACAAAGAGTCTGCCGTACGCAAAAGCATCTGCTTATACTCCGGATTTCCAGTTAATCTATATCCATTGCCCAAACTACAATACATCATAAACCCCAAATCATGATGAGTAACTTTCCGATCAAGAACCGGATATAGTGCCGTAGAGAATGCTTCCGATTCTACCAATAGTCGTTTGTCCTGAGTATATTCGTATGCATACCACAATATACCGGGCCAAAAACCACTGGTCCAATCATGAACGGAGGTACACTTCCATGCTTTAGTAGGCGCATCATTTGAGATATTACGCGGTATTGCATCGTAGGTTTCCAATACATTCAACGTTGAATCAACCTGATTAACACAATAGGACAACGCAGTGTCCACTTTGAAATCTCCAGAGTTTGTACAAGAAAGACATAAAGTGCCTATCAAAATACTACTTAATATTCTATTCATAGTTTTCATATTACATTATTTTTTACGAATAATCATAGCACAACCTCCACGGGGTAATAAATTTAATTTCAAAACGGTCTTAACCGTAACAACTTCCTTATGAATTGCTACATGAGTACGAGTCTTGACCTCATCCCCGCCATCTGTATAAAGGGTTAATTCATACTTTTCATCAGCATTCAAGAAATCTAACGGAAGCTGAAATTTACGTTCTTCATTATTGGTAATGCTACCTACATACCAAACTCCATCTTTCTGCCGGGCAATCGAAATATATTCTCCTATGCTTCCTTCCAGAACCTTAGTATCATCCCATGTAGTAGGCAGATTATCAAAGAATGGTAATTCAGGCTCATTTTGAAAATCTTGAGGCGAATCATACCAATATAAAAATTGTAATGGACTGTAATTTATAACAGAAAGTGCCATTTGGTGACAAGAAGTATTCTTTAATGAACGAGCATTCAGAGGCAAATTGGCTTTCAATTCTTTCCGATGATAGTAACATACAGTACAATCTGCAGCTCCTGCCAAAAAACGAGTAAAAGGAAGAGTTGTATTATTCACGCCATCAGGAAACTCTTCATTCCCTCTGACGCCCTCTTGGGTCAACAGATTAGGATAAGTACGACTAAAGCCAGTCGGACGGTATTCATCATGAATATCCACCATCAGATGATGTTTAGCGCATTTTTTCACCGCCTCATGGAGCCAAGTGGTCCATCTATAAGAACCTACATGAACAAAGCCGAATTTTATTCCAGCCACTCCCCACGACTCATACAAGGGAAGAATTTCATCCAAATGAGCTTTTAAGGCACGCTGATTAACATACAGCCATACTCCTATACCTCTCGAGTTTGCATATTCAACGATTTTCGGAATATCCAAACCACGAGCAATTCGAGGATCAGATTGCTTGGAAGCTTCAGGACCATACCAACCTGCGTCAAAATGAACATATTGAATATTTCTTTCCACTGCCAAATCAATTGTTTTTTGGGCCCCTTCCATAGACAATGATACACATCTAATAACAGTTCCAGGCTTAATCCAATTAGTGTTCCTTATCTGACAAGGGTCATTTAAATTCAACACTAAATCATTATTTTCCAACAGTGACTTAGGTGACTCAGCGATCATAACCACACGCCAAGGAGTAGTAAAAGGAATAAAATCCTCCACGGAATCGTACATTTTACACCGGATTATATTCTTCTCACCCCCTTTAACAAAAAACTTTGTTCTACTATAATCAACCATTCCTGCCTCAAGCAAACTGGCATATAATCCACTCTTCAATTCCAGGGTCAAAGGGCGTTCTGCTTCACCGGGCCAATTTTCAACGGGCTTACGAAGATGCAAAGCCTGTGCATACGGCGCAAACCAACAATACGTCTCTTCAGGAACTACAAAAGTGGTATTCTCAGAATTAATACAAAGATTCTGATTGGTTCCCTCATAATGATAGCGAAAAGCAATACCTGAATTATAAGCACGAACTATCAAATGTAAACGATTCGATGTTCCATCCTTTTTGAGAATGTATGTCTTTTGATTATATAAATCTCTAACCACTGCTCTTTCTCCATAAACAGGATTCCATACCCTATCAACAAAGTCATCCTCCACTTTTTCAATTTCCAAACCATTCTCCCAACCAGTAATACCCAATTCCGAACGAAGAATTACCGGCTGTTGATTATAAGCTATACAGTACGACAAATCTGTTTTTGAAGAAAATAAACTAAATACTAATTTTCCATTAGGAGAACTCATTTTCAAATCATTATGCGCACATAAAGTTTCTAATGAGAGTATTAATATAACAAATAGAAAGCACCTCTTTATCATAAATTTATTCTATAAACATTTAGTTATACATCTAAAGTATATAAGCTCAAGGAAACAATTTATAAACTTTTGAGAAGAAAATCTCTAATAGGTTTCAAGCTTATATGATTCATTTCAATCAATCCACTCTAATACAAAATGATATGTCAAAGAACCTTCATTCCACATTGAGAAATTAGTTCCCCATAGATTATTATTCAAATTAAAATGAATACCTCCCTGTTTATTTGGATAGTTAATGGAATAGTTCAAGCCATCTGCCTCACCTATATTAACAAGGAAAGCCGTCTCACTCATGATACGCAATGTACCGGCAGAAGTAATCAAATCAATATAATGGTCTATTCCATGCATTTGTCGATTTCCACGTTCTACCACATCAAACACATCAACCCGTTGCCCTATTTTTTCTGCAATAATAGACAAAATATTATCGACATCAAATGAAAGCCAATAAGCCTCTGGCAAACGTACTGCCGGTTTATTCCAAATAGTCAAATCAATTTCAACAATGCCTTTTTTATTATTTTCATAAACTTCCGCCCACATTCTTTCAGGATAAACGCCTTTGTCTATCCCTGTTATTTCAGGAAAAGCCAACTCATACACAGAATAGACCTTTCCCCTCATCTTCTTCACCCTTTCTTTTACAACCTCTGCTTGTACACTGGCATGAACTGCCCCTGATTTGTCTAACCCCGGTTTACCAAAATCAGCAATCGCCCAATCGTACTTTCCACGTTGATACCGTTTTCTATAATTAATATAATCGGTTTCATTGTACATCTGATAAAATAACCCAGGAACAAATATCTTTTTACCTTCACCCAAAGACAAAACCCAAGGTCTGGACCTAGAATTTGCATGCTTACCCCAATCAGGCACTTCAACCTTTTCGACCTCAGCTATTCTTTCTTCAGCTTCACGTCGCAAATCATCTGGTAAATAGGTCAAAGCATTATCTATATATTGGTCTAACTCTCTCCACGAATGCTCCATCCGTTGGAATGCTTCCAACGAACGTGCAGCTTTAAACACCTCCATATCATATTTATCCCAATTTTTCAAATGCGTCTTCACGTCCATACCCCACGTATGCTCAGCTATCAGGCCCAATTCTGCCACAAAATTTAAAGTAGCATCATCTTCTTCATTCAATTTTCCTTCTTGAATCCAATTTGCATACAAATTAGATACAACTCTATATTTAGCCATACGAAGTGGTTCACTGCCATATCCATAAACCCAAGTATCACCTATTTCAGACGTAACAATTGGGAGCTTGTTTTTCATTCCATAAAGTTCCTCGGCTATTTCATTGAAAGAAGCTGCTACCAGACGCGCATTAGGATATCTTTTATGCAAGTCTGCGTAAATTCGCTTCACTTTTTCTACAGAATGAGGACCATGATTATCACTCGTAAAATTAATCGATATGGCAGTTTTTCCATCTGGTAATACATCTTCTGAACCATAATCTTGTTGATAAACCAAAATTATTTCATTTCCTTCCGTATCTTGCCAACGGCAAAAGTTAGGAACCTTAGGTACAGCAGAAGAAGGATTTACACCAATGTGCAAAAAACGAAGTCCAGCCTTACACAAAGGTGCGATAATACTCCTTGTATGTCCGGGCACATCTGTCATTTTAGCGGCAATCGTATGTTTCTGGAATCGCTTATCCAATTTTTTAGCAAGTAATAAACTACTCTCAAACATTTCCTTATTCATCACTTCTGATTCGACCGTATAAGGGACTCCATTCCAAACAATGTCTCCCGCACTAATTGCTTTTGTAAGACGTTCAGTTTCTTCTAAAGTCGCTTTTTGGAGATACTTCCAAATCAGCCATGAACCTACAGTCCAAACATATTTCTCTTCTGAATTCTCTGCACGCAATTCTTCTGCAACATCCAAGGCTTTTGGAATAAAATTATCCAAATAGTTCTGAGTTACAGCAGAACTATAATTCGTAAAACCAACATCCAAATGGGTCTTAAATACTACAAAAACTTTCTCTATCGAATCATTCTGTGCCAATAAGCGAAATTGAACAAACATCAATCCCACAAGTAATAATAGCCTCTTCATTTTGATTTAATTTAGTGGAAAGAGGGTCCCTCAAATGACACACCCTCTTCTTTCCGTAACTTTAATAGAGCATTACCATTCACCACTCAAGTTTTCCAACTGCAACTTTTTCTTTGATGACAAAGATTCTTGTTTGCTTTCCGTTCCATTCCATCTATAAGTATTATTTGAGACAGACAATCCTTCAACAGCAAAACACCTTACACCATAACCATTGTTATACTGAATTTTATTACCCTTCACAACAAGTTTTGAAGAACCTTTGTAGTAATAATCGCCATAGAACCCACAACCGCTATTTCCTTCTATTAAACAGCCGGTTGTCTCTCCATTTTTACATTCAGCCATCATAATACCATGCCAGTCGTTACGAGCCACTTCACAGCCTTCAATAGCAATTCCATCGCAATATTCCATCACAATTCCGCAACCTCTCAAAGAAGCATCGAATCTTGAATCCTCTATTTTTACATTTCTAGAATGATGGATCAAGAGATTATGTTGTAATCTAGGTCCCGGAACCACATGCGACCCGTTATCTGAAAAATTACAACTGATTATTTCAATGCCATTCACATCTGAGAGATACACACCAGTACGAGAGAAATTAATAACAGTCAAATCTTTAAATGTAACATTACGTAAATCATGAGCAACTTCCCCTCTCAAAGATATTCCAGACAAATTGTTACTAAGACGTCCTGATCGATCAAATCTCCCTGTATTAGGGTCAGACGGCAATTTATGATCCCAAGCGCCGTCCAGTACCAAATTTTCAATCGTAATATCATGAGCATCTAAATCACCCAGTAAAATCGCAGCCGTACGGACCGATGGTTCACAAATCAATACCGTATTCAACCCCTCACCACAAATGTGAATATTAGAAGGAATTTTCAATGATTCTTTTAATCTGTATTCACCCTTACGGAGCAAAATGGTTCTCCCAGAGCCAGCATATTGATCCAATACAGACTGTAAATTTTTACTTGGTTCAATAACGACCATTCCTTTTTCAACTTTTCCACCGGCCTTAGCACCTGCCAAATAGCCTTCAGGATTTGGAGTTACAGGACGCAATGTAGCTACCTTTTTCTTATGTAACTGTACACTGTAAGAACTTAGCTTCCATAAAGCATTTTCCGGATTGCTGACATTGGTACGACTTACCAATTCACGCAAATTAGGCATATCTAGACCTGCAGCGGTATAATAGTCTAAAACATATTCAAAGCCTCCACGACATCCATAACGGCCACGTTCTGACGGAGTACCATAGGAGAAGACATCACCACCGGTAATCCACTTAGCAGTATATTCCAAACCTAAAGCGATACGATTGTCAGCAACACTAAACAAATCCACTCCCTGCATGTTAGCAACACGGGCTGCTGCTGCAAATTCATACAATCCCATCTGAACATGTCCCATATCTCTACATGTTTCCTGACATTGCCCATTAGGATAAATATACCTCACCATACTACCATTATCTGGTGCATGCAGGAAATGATTAACTGCATTATCAAATAATTCTCTATTATCGGTAAAAACGGCTATCGACATCAAAGTATGAATAATAGCACCATCCCAATTGCCGTTGGCTTGCGTAAAATAATAACGAACCATCGGAAAATAGACAGACATCATCATGTGAGTTACACTCTCTGTATTTTTTTCTGTCCAACCAGGGTAAGTATAACGAAGTATTTCCGCCGCATTACAAAACTCATATCCGGTGAAAGCTATCAAAAATTTAGCATTATTTTCATCAAAACTACGCAGTTTAGAAGACCAAGCATCCAATATTTCAATAGCCTTTTTGGCATAGCGCTCATCTTTGGTAGCATACCACAAAAGAGCACAACTATAAGCAGCTTCAGAGGAATTCATCAAATCCCAACCACCAATATCAGGCTTTGCAAAAGGACCGCTGATAACATGAGCATAAGGTGTAAATTCAAATTTATTAGAGATATGATTTTCTAACAAATCAAAAGACTTTTTCCATGGATCTCTTCCTTTTTGGACTTGCTCACGCATGTAATCCAAATCATCTTTGTTCATTTCTATACCAGGATGTGAAAAGCTTTGAGCGAAAGCCGACAACATTCCGGCAAACAAACAACAAATCAAAATAAAAGTTCTTCTCATTTTTTCATGATATTAAAAAAATGGTGGGGAGTCAATCACCCAACAGCAGCCCCCCACCTATAGATCTTTATTAATTAACCAGTTATACCAACATTATTTCATCGGATAACGTTTTGCACTAATAGTCATTTCTCCCTTAGGAGCTTTATTGACATAAACAAAAGCACGATATTTGCCATCGTTTGTTTCTGCCCAAAATGCACTTTCCTCCTTTAAGCCTAGCAGATAAGTACTGGATTTCGTCAAATTCAATGTTTCGAAATCTAAATCATCTACATACTTATTGTACTTGAGATCGGCTAACTGACGATCCTGCATGCCATATATTTTCTTCAATTTGGTATCATTGACGAAACCAGCAGGCAACGAAGCATCAATCATATATTCTTCGGGAGAAGAAGCTGTATAAATAGCATGCGAAATATCACTATATGTACTATAATGATACATCAAATCTATCTTCTCCAACAGAGAAGGATTATTTTCAACTTCTTCCACAGAGTAAATACGCATAGCCTCTCCTTCATTTTGGAAAGAAATAAAACAATTTTCAGCATTCACCTTCAGTCCCTTAGTCATATCCATTTTAGAAATCTTATATGGACCCAGTTTATATTGGGCTGTCTGGCCATTGCTAGCTTTCACTGAAAAAGTAAATTTCACATCCTTACCTTTTGCTTCTTCAGGAATCACATAATAATAACGCAAAGTAGCAGCACAAGTATCTACAGTAAACTCCACACTGGTAGTTGTTCCCTCTGTTTTACTATCACTGGCCACTCGAACAGGAATATCCTGCCCGCCATTATTGGTATAGTAAGAATTGGGATCAAAACGAGTACTCTCCATACCCGCAATAGAAGCCACAGCCTCAGCATAAGTCAGTGTTCCCATTTTTTTAGGAATAGCCATTGCATAAGCAAACTCAATGTCATTATTTACGATATTGGGTGCTACCGGCAAGCTTCTCTTTATACAATCATTGGATAAATCCGTAATTGCATCGTGAAGAAGTTTCGGATCATCTTCGCATGAGCAAAAGGCAAGCCCCAAAAGCAGGGCACTACAATATTTCAATTTCATAATCATTCGTTTTTAATTATTGTAAAGGACGTTCTACTATTAAAAATTTATACTCCTTTTTAATCTTCCGGTTACCGGCTATTACAGTATAGCGTACGGGGGAATCAGGTGACATAGCAGGATTCGCAACGATCCGTTCGCCCAATTGTTTTTGAGCAACACCAGACTTCCAGTCACCATCCACAAACTCTATATCCACTTTAGAGCGATTAAAGTCCACACGTCCGGTAATTTTAGGATTAAGTTTGGCATCTTCGCACAAAGAAACCCGAGGCCATAAATTTTCCAAAGGAGTTCCAAATTTCACATAAATTACAGCTACCTGTGCCAAAGTGTCGATATATGCCTCTCCAACCTTGACTGTATTATTATCAGTGTCCAATAAATCAAAATTGCTAACATAGCACTCATTACGAGTAGTAATCAACAAACCATCTTCATCCACCGGAAAATCGTGACAAGCTGTAAATACCAATGCAAATGCAAAAAGCATCCAAATTTTATTTTTTATCAGTTTCATATGAATCAATATTTATTATAACCAACATTCATTTTGAGTCAAATTAGGATTCTTGTTCCTTTCGGAAGGCGGAATACGGAAAATGTACTGACGATGGTAATTCTCATAACTTGTATTATTAAAATAATGGTAACGTTCAGAGCCATGAGAATCATACATTTTAACACCCGGAGAAGTTTCAGGACCTACAAAAACACGTTCAATAGAACGCCATCTGCGGAGGTCGAAGAAACGATGTCCTTCAGCATACAACTCTACGATACGTTCTTGCTCGATGGCATAAAAAAATGTTTCTTTATTAGCATATTTTTCCGCTGCCAAAGCCGGCAGATTACCGCGATGGCGGATTTTATTTACCACTTCCAAAGCTAAACCTCCATCACCCAACGGCCCATAAGCCTCGTTGGCAGCCTCGGCATACATTAAATAAACATCAGCCAAACGCAACACCGTAGTCTTATAATTACCCTCATTACGAGCCAATCCCGGTTTGTTACGAACAAACTTACGCATGATGTAACCGGTATTATCTCTATCAGCATTAATCGCACCAAAACCATCTATGCTGCCTGTTCTAACCTTATAACGATATTTACGGATTTGATCGAAAGCCCTACTCATCAAACCTACCTGAGTTTCATCTTCCCAAAGGATAGTAGCTTTCATTCTGTAATCACGGTCTTTATAAGTTTCCGGATTCAAAGCCGAATTCTTAGCCGTACGAGCATCCGGGGCATTAGGATTCATACCAACAATCGGTTCACAAAAATCTCCGGTAATGGTAGATTGGTAACGGTTGACTATTTCCATACGAGGTTGTCCCCACATCTGAGAATTCTCCGTAGAACGGGTTCCGTTATCACGCATCAATTCTTCACCTTGTCCGGTTCCAACTCCTCCATGAGCAAATCCGACCATCAGTTCCCGATCCTCATTAGCATCCGGTGTAAACAGATAGTAATAATTAGGTAACACTTCGCATTCCCCCATTTTACCCCAGTCGCCCGGTTCACCATTTCTAAACAGTGTGATTCCTGATTCTTCAATCACCTTGCGGAAGTCGGCTGCTGCATCTTTATAAGCTTTTGCAGAGGCGGCGGGATCCGCAGTAAAGGTTGTCAGTTCAGGCCAACCTCCATTGGGTGCAATTGATGAATTCCAAGGCCAATCTATTCTATTCCAGCAAGCCCAATAGAGTTGCAGTTTACCGCGGAAAGCCAATGCCCCCCATTTGTCCATACGTCCCAATGCAACCGGTTTATCCGGTAGGTTTTCCCAAGCATAAGTGAAATCATCATAAAGATGCTGATAAATTTCAGCAATCGGAGTACGTGTAATGAATTCCACTTCGGAGTTATCATTAATAGTCTTATCGAAATAAGGTACATCTCCCCACATGGAAATCAAGCGAAAATAAGCCATGGCACGCAACATGCGGGCTTCTCCAATAAATGCTTGCAATTTCTTTTTGGAAGCCTCGCTCTTCACATTGGGAAGCATCTTCTCTATATTATCAACCGTGTAGTTAGCAAAGTTGATGGTAGAATAAGACTGTTGATAATAGGTATCAAAATTACCACCATAAGCACTAGATGGATTATCGTACTTTCCTCCTCTATAAGCCAAACTTATGTCACCGGAAGCTTGTGATGTACTGACATTACCAGTAAAAAGATAATATTCCGTATTTCCATCAAACACATAATCACGATTGAACTGGCGGCGTGCCTGCATATATACTGCATTCAAAGCATATTCTGCATCAGCCTCTGTTTTCCAAAAGAGGTCAGAAGCTACTTCACCGGTAGGATACTGATCTAGCTCAACGCAAGATGTACCTAACATACATGCTCCAACCAAACATACTATTTTTAAGGATTTCATATTATACAATTTCATAATCAACAAATTTTAGAAGTTTACATTCACACCCAAAGAATATGATTTATTTGTCGGATACAGATTGTTGCCACTATAAGGTCTTTCGGGGTCCAAACCGTCAAAGCCTGTAAGCGTAAACAAATTTTCTGCTGAAAAATAAAGCCTCAAATTTGCCATTGAAATCTTTGACAGCCACTTCTTCGGGAAGTTATAACCCACCTGCAAGTTCTTCAGTCTCAAATAATCGGTATTTTGCAAGAAATAATCGCTTCCGCCCATTCCTACACCTATACGCGTCCATTCGGCATCACGATTTTCCAAAGACCAAGGTTTGTTCCAATGATCCCAAGTAGCCGCATAGCGTTTAGTATCAAAATTAGTATTGGTGTAATTGGTATTCCAATAAGCCTTTCTACCAAATGCAGCATTAAACAAAGCAGACACATCAAATCCTTTCCAAGCGGCATTCAAAGTCAAGCCTAAGGAAGTGGTGGGGCGGCTTCCTAAATAATTGGTATGTGCACGCTGGTCTTTACCGTCAATTATACCATCACCGTTCAAGTCTTTACGCAAAATACTACCCGGAGTAGCACCTTGAGGGGTATGACTATAAACATCCTCCCAAGTCTGAGCCATGCCGTCATTCTCATAGCAATAGATAAATCCATAAGGCATATCAATGAAAGTAGTTCCACGGCCCAAGAATTCACTCCATTTCTCAAGTATATTTCGGTTATACGAACCGTTCAAATTAACAGAATAGTCCACCTGACCTATTTTATCTTTCCAATTTAAATTTAATTCAAAACCTTGGTTACGCATGTTGCCAATGTTTCTACGTGGAGCATTATAAGCACCATTCAAATGAATAGACATTTGTGAGGGACGAATCATATCGGTAGTCAGTCGGTTATAATAATCCAACTCCACTCTTAAACGATTATTCAAGAAGCCTAAATCCAAACCTAAATTAAATACTTTAGACACCTCCCACGTTAAATCCTTATTAATCATTTTTTTATTGGCAAAACCTTTCGCAATCTGGTCGTTACCCATGATATAATTCCACTGGCTTAATGTCTCCACCTGCTCAAAGCGACCAACACCGGAGTTATTACCGGTAGTACCGTAAGAAATTCTAAATTTACCCAAAGAGAGCCAAGAAGAGAGAAAATCTTTCAGAAATTCTTCTTCCGTAAAACGCCATGCGGCTGACACAGAGGGGAAGAAACCATAACGATGTCCTTTAGCATATTTAGAAGAACCATCGACACGGAAATTAAATTGGAACAAATATCTATCGTAAGCATTATAATCAAAACGGCCTACATAAGAGCGCAAAGCCTCAGAAGAAGAGCCACCGCCATTTCCATAAACATTGGTCAATGCAGCACCAATTTCGGAAGTGGACTCGTGGATACGGTCGTTACGATAAGCTCCTAAATTGCGTGCTTTCCAATACTCTTCACTGTACACGAACATCACATTGAGGTGATGGTCATTAGCAATGGTAGTCTCATAATTGGCACGAGCATTAAATTGCGTTTTATAATTGGTAGCATAATCATTCTTGATAGGTGCTTCATCGGGTACCCAATAACGTCCAATCTCCGATTCTGACTGGAAATTATAAGCTTTCCCGGTCGGCATGCTTGCTTGTTTCTTGAAAGAATGATGATAGCTTAAAGAATAGTCCACATGGGCAGTGAATCCCTTAAACACTTTCCAGTCCATAAACAGATTGCCGTTCATTTGTTGTACAGTCTCTGTATTTTTGGCATTTAAGAAAATAGCATAAGGATTAAAAGCCAAAATATCCTCACCATAAGCCATTGCACCACCATAGCGGCCTGTTTCCGGATCATACGGAGTAACACCGGCTACAGAGTGCATAAAATCACTACCGCCGGAACCCCCTTCTGAAAAGCCATCAGCCCAACTATAAGAAAAGTCAGACCAGTTTCCATCAAAGCGAGCTCCCACCTTCACATTATTGAATAGGTTATAGTCAAAATTGAAGCGAGTGTTATAACGGGTATAATCATTACAAATTTGAAGACCCTTTTGATCCATAACACCTACAGAAAGGAAAAAATTAGATTTATCATTACCTCCTGTAGCAGACACTGAATAATTTTGCTTAGATGCATTGCGCATAATGATATCTGTCCAATCTGTATTAGGATAACGAAGCGGATCAATCATTCCCAAAGCCATCCATTGATCAATGGTACCATCTTTAAAAATCAAATTTTCACGCGTATTGCTCTCTGACCCTATACGCTGCTCCAAAGTCAAAGAACGCGGATAGTCAGCCATGAAATCATAAGTTTTCATCGGATCTTCAAAAGCGTAAGAAGCATTGAAGTTAATGCTTGTCTTTCCCTTTTGTCCTGTACGGGTTGTTATCAAGATTACACCGTTTGCCGCACGCGAACCGTAAATAGAAGCAGAAGCAGCATCTTTCAACACAGAAATGCTTTCCACATCAGCCATATTAATACGGTTAAGGTCTACATCCGGCATTCCATCCACAACGACTAAAGGGTCGGCATTGTTTACCGTACCCAAACCACGAATCTGCAAAGAGGCACCGTCTTTACCAGCCATACTGGTATTTCCCTGAACCGACAACCCCGGAATCAAACCTGACAAACCTGAAGAAACGTTAGACAACGAACGGCTTGCGATTTTCTCATCAACGTTCACCGCAGCAACTGCACCAGTCAGATTTACCTTTTTCTGAGTACCATAACCTACTACAACCACTTCTTCCAGCATTTCGCTGTCTTCCTTCAAACGAATCGTGAGAGAACTTGCATCCTTCACCTTTACCTCAGTGGTTACATAACCGATAAAAGACACTTGAAGAACAGAGTTTTCATTGACGTTAATTGTAAAATTACCATCAATATCCGTAATTACTCCATTGGTCGTGCCTTTTTCCAAAACGTTGGCACCGATAATTGCCTCACCTTTATCATCCATCACTTTCCCGGTCACTTTCTTACTCTGCAGTACTCCGTCCATACCATGGTTTACAATAGCTTCTACCGATTTCCCACTTTCTAAGTTGTCCATCATAGAACTACCATCCACTGCCCAAATAGGGACTGAAAATAGCGATGAAAACAACACCATCCTCACTCTAGCAAAGTGATGACTGTATATATTTCTACAAATATAGAATATTTCTTTTCCCATATCCACTTTCCATTTATTAAATATTAAGGTTTTACTTACAAATTATTGAATATTATTTATTATGAAATAATATCGCGCATTCCAATAGTCAATGTTTTTTACGAAGTATCCATACACATTCTATTTTTTGTTAGAAAATCAAATTACATTATTTTTCTCAATCTATATCACAGGTTGGTCGGTCATTGTAAATACCAGTGTACCGCCTTTCATAATATCATTGTGGTGTATAGACAAGCCTTCAACCGCTTCTCCATTTAATGTAACAGACTTCACATACTTATTCTCCTCAGACAATCCCTTGGCCTCTATTATAAAGGTTTTATTGTCAGGTAATGTCAAAACCACTTTAGCTATTTGAGGAGCACCGAGAATATATTCACCACCCGCAGGATTTACCGGATAAAAACCCATAGCGGAGAATAAATACCAAGCAGACATTTGTCCGCAATCGTCATTACCGCACAACCCATCCGGTTTAGGTAAGTAAAAACGATCAAATATATCACGGATGCATGCTTGCGTCTTATCTTTTCTATCAGCATAACTATAAAGATAAGCAACATGATGACTGGGTTCATTGCCATGAGCATATTGGCCGATCAAACCAGTAACATCCGAAACGAACCCCTCACCTTCAATACAATCATCCATTAAGAACAAAGAATCAATTCTACCTGCAAAAATTTCTTTACCTCCCATTAAGTCTATCAATCCCGGAATATCATGTTGTACATGCCAAGTGTACTGCCAAGCATTGCCCTCCGTATAGTCACCACCGGAAGTAGATGCATGAGATAAAAGCAAAGGATTGAAAGGAGTGCGCCACTTACCATTAGAGTCCTTACCTCTCATCAGTTTGGTTTGTGGGTCAAACAGATTCTTGTAAAACTCTGAGCGTTTTTTAAAATATTCATAATCATCTGCCTTACCCAATGCCTTTGCCATCTGCGATACACAATAATCATCATAACCAGATTCAAGCGTTCGGGATATAGATTCTACGTTTATTATATCAAATGGATAATAACCATACTTATTGTAAGTTTCCCAGTCAGAGTTCAAGTGACTAACCACTGAAGAGCCCTTAATAGCTTCATAAGCATCTTCTACATTAAAACCTCTAAAACCTTTCAGATAAGCATCCACAATAACAGGAATAGAATGGTTACCAATCATACAATAGTTTTCTTTACCCCATAATGTCCAAATTGGAAGAGCACCTTTTACCTTATAATGAGCAATCATACTTTGTACCATACCATCCACACGCTCAGGAGCAAGAATTGTATACAAGGGATGCGCAGCACGGTAAGTGTCCCACAAAGAAAAAGTAGAATAGTAAGCACCGGTCGGAGAAGTGTAAACCTTATCATCAGCACCTCTGTATTTTCCATCCAAATCTGCAATATTGTTAGGTTGAATAAACAGATGATACATAGAAGTATAGAAATTATTTTTTTCCACTTCCGTACCACTTACCTGAGCACGTGACAACAATTCATTCCACTGATTAACAGTTCCTTGCCTTACATTTTCAAAATTCCAATCAGGATTTTCCTTTTCCAGAGAAGCTAAAGCCCCCTCTATACTGACCGAAGACATGGCAACCTTTGCCTGTATAACAGTTTCTCCGTCACCATCAAACGAGAGGATTAAACGTTTGGCTTTCTCACCTTCCTGCATCGGAAGTTCCTCTTCCACCTTATAAGGTTTATCAAATTTAATCACATAAAAGTATTGCCTCTGCACCCACTCCGTCACTTCATTGTTTCCAATAATAGTATATTCATCGGGCATCGAAATATTTGCATTCAGCACATGTGTATGCAGTCTTTCCATATCATTAACCAATCCCCTTTGCAAATCAAGCAAGATACGAGGGGTGCCATCCTTAAACAAATATTTATGAAAAGCAGTACGTGAAGTAGCAGTCAGTTCAACACCAACATGGGCATCTGTCAAGTCAACAGAATAATACCCGGCAGAAGCTTTCTGAGTTTCTTTATTATATCTGCTCCGATATACACTGTCGGGCAAATTACCACAGTAAGGTAGCATAAGTACATCACCCAAGTCAGGCAACCCTGTACCATTCAGATGAGTTTGAGTAAAGCCATCAATGAAATCGTCATCATAATTAAATCCTGAACAATATCTCCACGAACCAGTACCAGATTCAGGGCTAACCTGTATTAGTCCAAAAGGCGCACAGGCACCGGGAAAAGTATGTCCATTGTCTGCATTACCTATTAAAGGATTGACATACAATGAGTAATCCTCAACTTTCTGTTCTACAGTGCAGGAACAGAAGGTTAGCAACAGAAAAAAATTACACAATTGTTTTTTCATGAATATTTTATTTTAGAATTAATTGCAAATACAAGCTATATCTCCACAATTATAGTTACTCCGTTCTCATCGAACTTCTTCCTCAATTACTTTCAATATTGTAGGTTCAACAATTACATTCTTACGAACCCTATCACGGTTAGGAGGCAATGTCTCCCACTCTAAATGGAATTTCTTACCTTTTATTCCTTTACCACAATCATTCCCAATTTTCTTTACCAAAGTAGTTTCAGGCTTCTCAAAAGTCCTCTGCATCTCTTCCGGTGATTTAACCGTGACCGTATCAACTACCTTAAATGAGTTTTCATCAACCAACAAATACCCTTCGCCATATTTTATATGACTATAGCTAACCTTCAATAAGTTCTTTTTATACCTCTGTACTCCTTTTGTTTGGATTTCCCAGTGAACTCCACCACCACCAGAGAAATACCATCTATAATCCCAATCTGTAATTTGCTTAATTTTCCACTTTCTTTTTACATACTTAGCCATATACAGCTGATTATTCCCCTTCTCATCAAATTTTTGATAAGCAATCACCAAGCGATTCTTGCTATCAAATCCAGTACGATCTCCTCCATTGATGAGTCCTGCCTTCACCGGAACAGGATCAACCCATAGTTCCTGTTTATCAATGGTTAGAGGGAGCTCTACAGGCTTTCCATCAACACTCTCCCAATCTTTAAAATTACGACTACGAGCGTAAGAGAGGTGATTATTTGTTTCACATAAATAAGAATCTCTCCATACCCAAACCAAATGATAATATCCATCAGGACCTTTACTTGGCCCACTCATATAAGCATTTCGTTCTCCTTTACCATCCATAAAAGGTTTATCAAAAAAACGACTCCACGTCTGTTTTTTCACATCATATACATTATAAATTTCATTACCATTACCACTACCTCCATCTCTATAATGATAGATGAATTCATTATTCGGACCAGTCATAAAAGATGGATAAGTTACCTTTTTCTCATTCTCTCCCGTCATATAGTTGATAACCTTAAAGGAAGTGATATCCAATGGTTTGGTAGTTCTAAAATACACCAAAGGGTCTACATGCATATTTCCACTTAGATGAATTTGCCCGTCACTATCCACCTTCATTGCAATGGAATTATGGCCATCCCAACCTATTTTAGATGGCAATGTCTGAAATACCCATTTATCTTCATCAATATTACGAGAAGCAACCACCATCTGATGGTCGGGATTGTAAAAAGCTACAAATTGTTTATTTCCATGAGTTAGCAAACTGAAAGCCACCGGAACTTCAGACAAAGCCGGTGCCACAACTATTTCCTTTTTTGCATTTTGTGCAAATAGATTGGAAAAAGAAAATAAGAATATAATTAAAATAAATCCGATACCTTTTATATTGTTTTTTAATAAACAATGCCGTTCTAAAGATTTTCCTGAAGTGGTGATTACGTCTTCCAAATTCAAAGAAGTCTGCAAAAGAATCATTTCGTTTCTCATAATATAGCACTTTTAAAATAAACTGATTATTTTCAACGAGAGCAAAATTATGATTTAATTTACTACTATCACACTCTAAACAGAAAGGATTAATCCCATCCAAATAGGTAGCACTAACCAGTTTATATATCACTATATATCAACTGATTACACAAACAAAAAGAGAGTACCATTTTCTTTTGATACTCTCTTTTTCTAAAAATCATTCTAATAAAGTGCCTTTTTCTTTGATGTATTCGGCAGGAGACTTACCCTTCAACTTTTTGAAAGAACGAAAAAAAGAAGTTCGGGAACTAAACCCACACTGCTCCGACAACGAAGCTAATGTAAATCTGGCAGCCGACTTATCTTGTACACGCAATATAAATTCTTCAACCCTATATTGATTGATATAATCGGTAAAGTTGATATGCTTGTATAAGTTCAAAACCTGAGATAGGTCTACAGCACTACAACCAATAAAATTCGCCACATCCTGCAACTTCAAATCAGGGTTCAAGTACATCTTTTCCCGCTCCATGCAAATTACCAACTTCTCTTCAATGCGGAGAACCTCCTCTTCTTCAATTCTGGACTTTTGATATTTTTCTTTCGGTAATTCTTCTACAGATTCTTTTTGCCCCTGAATACCCGACTTTATTTTTCTATACTTATCCAATAGACTATAATAACAAAAAAACAGAATCAAACAGGCAATAATGCACAAAACGAAAATCCATATAACGAACGAAGCTCCTCTTACAACTTCCACTTTCATCGATTTAATGGCATCAGGATCAGATATCACCCTTACTTTAAAAACATAATCACCGACAGACAAGTTGGTATAAGTGGCCTGATTACTTATAGCCAAAGTCTTCCATCCTTCATCGTATCCATCCATGCAATATTCATACATATTGGTGTTTTCAATGGCATAGTTTAATGCAGAAAACGTAAAAGTAATATTATTATCACTGACAGGAAGCGTTATCTTTTCAAGGAAAGTGGAAGAAAAAGGCATTAATTCATCCCCTGCACAAAGAGTTTTACCAGATACAGAGATAGATGTAATAGCAGGAGGCAAGGATGTTTCTAACTGTTTAGAATCTGATTGAGGCATATAGCGTACTAAGCCACGCTCATTTCCCCACCAAATGGTACCATTTTCTGTTACCTGCACCGGACTATTAAATATATAACCGGGTATACCGTCATATAATGAGAAACTTTTATGGTGTCCATCTTTCAAATACACCAATCCACGTTGTGTCGCAAACCATAATCCTTTATTTTTGGGGTCTTCCACTATACTTCCAACTGAATTATCCGGAAGAAAATCATCCATTGTAATATGCTCAAACTTCGTAAAATCTCCGTTAACTTTCACCACCCCTTCCTTATCATCACAAAACCATAAATTATTGTCACTATCTTCATAAATGTGGCGTATACTCTTGGTGTATGGCAATATGTGTTCCGGAAATATGTCTGATTTGAACACACCAGCAGCTTTATCGTACAAGGATACAGCCTCACTTCCTCCAAACCATATTCTATCCTTGGAATCAACTTTCACGGTAAATATAGATTTGCTAGAAAGAGAAGAATTCCGGCTGTCATATACTATGTACTTATCTGTAGACGGCTCATACATATATACCCCATTAGAAGCACTTATCCAAAACTTTCCATCTTTATCTTGCTCACATTCAGTAAATGAATTTTCCATAAAACAATCATCCTGTTTAAAGAAAGAAAGTTTGCCAGTTTCAGGATTTAGAAGATACAGACCACCACCATAAGTTCCTATCAGATAATCTTCCTTCAAAGGCTTTACAAACAAGATTATATTAGAGCGCAAAATGGATGACTTAGATGTATAATTACGAATAAGACCTTCCCTTTCAGAAATATAACAAAGTCCATCTCTAGTTCCAATCACTTTCCTGCCCAGCGTATCAATATAAAAAGCACGCACATTCATATTATAAGAATCGAATAGAGATGAATAAGAATAAACAGAAAATACATTACCGCGTTTAGGAGTATAACTGAATCCTCCCATATAAGTACCTACATAAAGAGTATTTTTATCTTTAAGTAACGAATAAACAGCATTCGAACAGATTCCATCCGTGCCTAACGAATGTTCTATAGAAAACAATTCTTTGCCCGTAGTTGCTTTTACTATTTTTATACCACTACCATTTGTACCTATATATAAGGTATCATTTGCTACCGGAACCAGTTCATTGATACATCCGTTGCCAACTTCAGGATAGAGTGTAAAGGATTTATTTTTTATATCAAATCGTAACAGGCCTCTGCTGGCTGTTCCTAAGTAAATGAAGTCCCCTATCATAGCCAAACAACTATAACCATTGATTCCTCCTCTAAGATTATTTCTATAAACCTCAATTTTACTTGTCGCCACATTATAATAAACCAACCCGTCATTGGTAATAGCCCAAATGGAATTGTCCCCTCCATCAATCACTTTAAATACATTGTTTGTCAACGACAGTGCATTCGAGTCAAAAAGAACTTGACGAAATGTTCCATTTGAAAGCAAATATAGCCCCCGGCTGGATGACACAAATAATCTCCCCTCTTTATCCACCAAAACATGTTTCACCACCAAAGGTTTATCAGTCAGATGAATATGTTCCACAATTTCCGTTTTTCGATTGAATTTTATTAAGCCATTATCTGTACCAACCCATAAAAAAATAGAATCTATCTCTGCTACAGAGAATACAGTTTGTCCTTTAAACTGAGGATAGCTAATAATGTTAATACCATCAAATCTATCTAAACCAGTTTGTGTACCTAACCATACAAAACCTCGATTATCTTTATAAATAGCATTTACGGTATTATGAGATAATCCCTCTGATATAGTTACAGAGCGAAAAGAAAGGGATTTTGCGAATGAAGACAACGAAAAAAATAAGAGCAACAAAATTGCCAATAACCAATATAGTATCTTACTGAAAGGAGACATATTCATACCAACTGTATTTTTCATAAGATTACATAAATTCAGACTTTAACTAAGAGAGTGAACAAACTTAGTGATTTTTTCAATATATATATTCAAGTGCATGACAAAATTTTAAATATACAGAACTTTTTTCGTTCGAATGATCTAAGTTGCATATTTACGTGAGTTCAATTTTATCAGCTTTTCATGATCATGAGATTCTTTGTTCAATCCCGAGTCTTACTACAAGATGAAGATTTAGACTGTTAAGAGACTCCCATTCTTGACGACCTTTTTGTTTTTACACATCAGTTAAGTTAGCACCAATCAGGATATTTTAAATGAAAGGCAAATAGGTTTTTATTTTCAAAAAACTATAATAAATGAATAAAAGCAATGCAACAAAATATCCCAGATACGGAAAAGGAGAATCACACGGAATTCCTTTCCGAAGCCTTCTTCCAATAGGATTAAAGAATTTTTTTGTAGCTGGCCGTTGTATTTCAACCGATCATTACGCACATGGAAGTCTACGTGTAATGCCACTTTGCCTGGTGACTGGAGAGGCTGTAGGTGTAGCTGCCGGACAAATCTGCAGATCCCAATCACCTGACGTACATAATGTAGATATAAAACGACTTAGAAACAGGCTTCAACAGGTAGGTCAATTGTTGTAATACTGTAAAAAAGAAGGACGCCAAAAATCATGGCGCCCTTCTCCTATCAATCACAGTCTTACGAGAACTATTTCAAATCCAAAGTACTTCTTACTGTTGCAATAGCCGATTCACTTGGTGTAACCGCCTTCCTTGTACAATAATCAAATTCGGCTGATTTTTCACCGCTAAATGATTTCCATTTCAATTTTAGCTTAACTGTTTTACCCTCTGTATCAGGCAGTTCGTCCAACTTAAAAGCTGCTAAGCCATCACCTTCACTTCCGTAGGTATCGCCATACGCATTGTGGCGGAATTCTACCTCATAAGGATTCTCCGGATTTTGTCCCAACAACAAGTTAACGAAATGCTTTTTACTGCCTCCCCATATAGTCCTGAAACGAAGTGTCAGATATCCATCTTCAGCGATAGTTACCCAATCATTCACAATCTCTACAGGGTCTGTGCCATACACCTCATCATTTTTTTCTCCCAAATCCGGTGCAATAGGCTTGGTCAGGATACTGTCTATCCAGTTTATATGCACGGCCTTTGTGTAATCGCCACTGGGTTCATTCACTTCACTGTAATTCACCAAGGCTCTGACTTCTTTGTCTCCGAAAGGAGAAGTACTTACATTGGTCGGCAATAGGGTCGTCTTATCATCCAACTGCAGGAAGAATGCATCGTCGGCAGCGCCCTTCACTGTTACAAGAGCATTAGGGTACCTCAAATAATAGGCATTGTTATCATCATCGTCCAAACAGGACTGCAAGCCTATAGTACAAACAATAGCCCCGGCAAATAAAAGTGCTTTATTAAATACAGAATTAATTTTCATAGTGTGGTTCCTCCTATTAAACATTTAAAATAATTTTTCTACATTATAGAAATGAAATATGGGAGAAAAGACTGCATGACATATTGTTAATTAACAATAATCACTACAGATGTAAAGAAACAGAACGAAAACGGTGTAGGCAAGTGATTTATCAGCACTTACCTACACCGTACCTACACCCCGTTAATCAACTACATATCTGCAACTTATGCATCGGATGTAGAAGTGTATGCAAAAACGCATAAAACTCTTCTTTGTACAGCAAGTAATTCTCACTACTTACTGAAATCCCTTGGAGTCGGAACAGGTGGCAATGGCTTACGATCCTGCAATTCCTTCATCACTTCTTCGATAGCCTTATTGAGCTGTTCATCTTCACCGTTCCATTCCTTCACCGGATCATTATCTATCAAGATATCCGGATCGACACCATGATTTTCAATAATCCACTGGCCTGTTTTCACATCATAGCTGGTGAAGAAAGGAACACGGATATCCGTGCCATCCATATAAGGCAACGGGCCGCTGATACCTACAATACCACCCCAGGTACGGGTACCGATAAGTTTACCAAGCCCCAGTGCACGGAATCCCCATGGAAAGAGGTCACCATCGGAAGCAGAATATTTATTAATCAAACAGACCTTCGGTCCCACTTGCACGGCATCGGGTATAGTGCCGACACGCTTCGTACCACGTCCCATCGTCAATCGGTAAGGTTCGCGAGACAAACGTTCCAGAATCATAGGAGATACATTACCGCCACCATTGGCACGGTCGTCTATAATCAGACCTTCCTTATCAAGTTGCGGATAGAAATAACGGGAGAACTCGTTCAGACCTTCCGGACCCATATCAGGAATATAGATATAACCAATACGTCCATTGGATGCCTTTTCCACCTTCTTCAGATTATTCTGTACCCAGTTATAATGATAAAGAGGATATTCATTTTCCAGCGGACTGATGACAATCTTTCTTGCACCTGCCAATTGCGGCTTGCTGTTCAGCGAGATTTCTGTCGGTACATCAGCCTTTCCTACCAGTAAAGCATAGATATTCTTCACCGTATTTGTCGGTATGCCGTCAATGGCAACGATGTATTCCCCGGCCTTAACCTCAATACCCGGTTCAGTAAGCGGAGAGCGCAGTTCCTTACTCCAGGAAGCACCGGGAAGTATCTTATCCAAACGGAAGAAACCACTCTTATCTGCCGATACCTCAGCACCCAGCAAACCGGTCTTGATACGTGCCGGTTTATCCGTTTCACCCGGATTGACGTATGCGTGTCCGCAGTTAAGCTCACCAATCATCTCTCCAATGATATAGTTCAGGTCGAGACGCGTCTTTGCATAAGGCAGCAGAACAGAGTATTTCTGTTTGATTGCTTTCCAATCCACACCATGCATATTCTCCAGATAAAAACCATCACGATAAGCACGCCAGGCCTCATCGAAGATTTGTGCCCATTCCTTGGGGTAATCTATCGTAATGGACATATTATCCATATTGACAGGCGTACTCAGATTAGCCGCTCCTTCCGGTATAGCGGTTACATAAAGCTTGTTGTCCTTGTAGAACAAAGCCTTTTGGCTACCCGGAGTAACCGTCATCATAGCACCATCGGCAACCGTTTCTTCTTTCTGTCCTTCAAGATCGAAAAACTTCGTTCCGCCATTGCCCCAGTAATATACCTTCTTTCCGTTTGAATAGAAATTAGCATAATAAGAAGCCGACAATGGAAGCTTGATGATACGTTCGGTGATACCTTCCGGATCAAACTTGACGAGTGACGCAGAAGCAGTTTCCTGTTTCGCGTCTTTCTTTCCGGCAGTCTTTTCAGCAGCCTTCGGAGCCTCACTCTCACTGTCGTTCTTCACTCCGGCATCTTTCTGTATGAAAGGTGACGGGGTATCTTTTGAGAGCAAAGCAAGATAAACTCCATACATATTATTATAGACGTGGTTCCATTCCAACCAGCCGTATGTAGGATTGAAATCACGGGCAGATGAGAAAATCAGATACTTACCATCCGTACTGAATACCGGTGAAGAAGAATTATACCACTTGTCCGTCACCGGATATTCCTTCTTTCCGGCAATATCATAGACATATACAACAGTTATTTCATTATCTGCATCACGGGTATAGGTCAGCCATTTGCTATCCGGTGAAAAAGTCACATCCTGCGGTTCCCCCATCGGGTCCTGCAATAGCATAGTCACCTGTCGTGAAACTACATCCAGCAGATTGATCCGATTCTGGCGGTCGGTATAAACAATCTTTTTACTGTCCGGACTCCATTCGAAAGAGCGGATATACGTATCATTATTCTTGGTCAGCTGCACCGGATTACCTTCCACTGCATCCTGAAGATAAAGTTCTGTCTCCCCGGTAGCATCCGAGATATAAGCAATGTATTTTCCATCCGGAGACCATTGTGCATTACGTTCGTGGGTACCCGGAGTGCGGGTTATATTTTTCGTCACACCCTTGGTTGAGGGTAGATTAAAGACCTCTCCGCGAGCAGTCACCACCACCCGTTCTCCGTCGGGAGATGCACTGGCGGCTGTCAGATACTTAGCCCCATTCTTTATGGCGCTGCGTGCATAGATATTATCCGAAGCAAGACTGATATTGACTTTCTCGGGCTGACGGGTGGCAGCATCCATCTTATAGATATATCCGCCATTCTCAAACACAATGGTATTGCCGGAAGCACTCGGGAACTTCACATCATATTCAGTAAAGTTAGTAACCTTCGACGTCTGCTTTGTCTTCGTATTATAAACAAAGATATTCATGGTGCGGTCACGGTCGGAAAGGAAAAAGATATCATCGCCTATCCACATGGGGAAGATATCCTGAGCAACATTATTCGTTATATTCTCCACTGATTTCTTTGCCGGATCGTATATCCAGACATCATCCGCCATACCACCTTTATAATACTTCCAGGTACGGAATTCACGCATGGTACGGTTGTAAGCCAGTCGCTTGCCATCGGGAGAATAACTACAGAATCCACCCTCGGGCAAAGGAATAATTTCGGGCATACCACCCTCCTGATTGACAGAATAAAGCTTACCGGCAAAACCGTCACTGATACGGTTACGATAAATGACCTGTTTACCATCTGGTGTCCAAGTCATCACAATATTGTTAGGTCCCATACGATCGCCCAGATCATCACGGGAATTCGTTGCAGTATACGTCAGGCGTTGTGGTTCTCCACCGGCTGCCGGAATGGCATATACTTCCGTATTTCCATCATACTGACCGGTAAAAGCAATCGTTTTGCCATCGGGTGAAAAACGAGGGAACATTTCGTAACCCACATGCGAAGTCAGGCGCTGCGCCTCTCCTCCAGTGACAGGCACTCTATATAAATCGCCTGCATACGAGAAAACAATCTCGTTCCCGTTCGTTGCCGGAAAACGCAATAAACGCGCTTCACCTGCTGCCGAAAGACAGACAGATACACCTACAAGGGCAAATAGGGATAAAAGTAATTTCTTATTCATACTCTTAAATATTAATTGACTTACAAAAGTATGAAAAGAAAAATAATAATTACACAAAAAGCATACAAAAAGATCAATCCTGCCAATTTTCATTCAATAAAAACTCCGAGATATGCTTGTGTCTCACCCCCTCTATATTGTCCTGCCATATTTCATCCATACTCACTACATATTTGGGATAATGGTCATTAATGGCAAGTAAAGGTGTAAACTCCCTGTCAATGGTGGCCTGCGATGCCAATTGATAAGTGACCTGAACATAAATCTTTTCTTCTCTGCGCAATGCCACGAAATCGACCTCCTTATCATCCTGCTTGCCAATGTACACTTTATAGCCTCTCCGCTTCATTTCCCAATATACCACATTTTCCAACGCTCCAGCTATCAGGCGGTCTTTATATCCCATTACCGAGTAAATAAGCGACAAATCACTCACAAAATATTTTTCATTGGTCTGTAGCAATTCTTTCCCTTTTATGTCGTAACGCTGCACACGCTGAATGATAAATGCTCCTTCTAAAGCACTCAAATAGTTATAAATAGTATTAATATCCACCTTACGTTGCTGATTTTTGAAATAATCAGCAATATTCTTTGCATTCAAACGATTACCGATATTATCAAAAACAAATTTCACTATTCGTTCCAGCAGTTCCACATTACGAATGCCATGGCGTTGCACCGTATCGCGCAAAATAACAGAAGAATAAATATCATACACAATCTTATAAATAGCCTCATAAGTATAATCAGTCGTATGAATAGCAGGAAAACCACCCATACGCAAATATTTCCGAAACTCCTCATGAATTCCTATTTTATCTTGAAACAAAGACAGACCATGAAAATCCAGATACTCCCTGAAAGAGAGAGTCATAATATGAAAGTCAACATATCGGCCAGCCAAATAAGTAGAAAGTTCTGAAGAAAGCATACGGGAGTTAGAGCCGGTTACATAAATATCCACATCCCAATCTACCATAAACGAATTGACTGCCTTCTCCCAATGTTCCACTTCCTGTATTTCATCCAGAAGAATATAATATTTCTCCTTTGCACTTTTCACCACATTGCTAATATGGATATATAAAGCTTTAGCATTTTTCACATCCATCCATTCGAAACTCTCAAAGTTCATGTAAATGATATGGTTTTTATCCACTCCTCTCTTCATGAGTTCCTCACGGATTAATTGCAAAACAACCGATTTCCCGCAACGACGGATCCCGGCAATCACTTTTACAAAAGGCTGGTCTATAAAGGGAATGATTTGCTGCATGTATAGTTCTCTATCAATCATATCGGCAAAATGTTTTAGGGATTACAACCACAAAGATACACTATTTCCGGAAGACCTTTAGGGTTATACCCCGAAGAAAAGGATTGTTTTCGATTTTTTTTAGGGTTATACCCCGAAAACAATATCAAAAGCAAGAAAATCTTCGCCACTTTAAGTACAACTCAACCGATGCTCTGATTATTAACAAACTCTCCGGGTTTGATACCGAATTGCTTTTGGAAACATTTGGCAAAATAAGATGGATTATTAAAACCTACCATATAGCAAATCTCATTGATCCGGTATTTATTCTCTGAAAGCAAAGCAGCAGCTTTCTTTAACCTCACAATCTGAATCAGTTCATTCGGAGTAACATTAGCCAGCGTTTTTATTTTGGCAAATAATCCGGAACGACTGATGCAAAGTTCTTCTGCCAGAAAATCAACAGACAGTTCCGAATTTGAGAAGTTTTGCTCTATAATCTCATTGATACGGGTAAGGAATTTATTATCCATAGAATTATTGGCAATACTGTTCAATGGTACCAATGGCATTTTAGAGAATTTCTGACGCAACAAATTACGTAGATCAAGCAGATTCTTAATACATGCTTCCAGATACTGTACCGAGAAAGGCTTTTCAATATAAGCATCCGCCCCGCAGTCCATACCTTCTATCTTTGAATTCGTATCCGTTTTAGCTGTCAGCAAAATAAACGGTATATGACTGATGGCCTGATCAGCGCGCAAAGCCTTGCAAAGTTCCACCCCATCCATGCGCGGCATCATCCAGTCGCTCACAATCAAAGTCACATCATTCTCCTTCAACTTTTCCAAAGCCTCTATCCCATCTTCAGCCGTAAGAATAGAGTATTGATTAGAGAAACTGCCGGAAAGGAAGTTCAGCATTTCTTCGTTATCATCCACAATCAGCATGACTGGTTTATCCTTAGAGACTACTGCCGGTAAACTTTCCGATAAAATATCCTCAGGAATTGCCGGATTCAGTCCATTCGCTTCCCCTTCCTGAACTGCCTCCTGACTTTGTTCTATGGGCAACGTTACTATAAAGGACGATCCTTTATTGACTTCAGACTCCACTTCTATGCAGCCATTATGAGACTCCACAATACCTTTCACAATACTCAGTCCAATACCTGTACCGGGTTTATTGTCCATGGCCTGATAGAATGGTTTGAAAATCTTCTTCTGATCCTCCTTACTTATACCGATTCCGTTATCTGTCACTCTGATTACAAATGTATGCTGTTTCGGTTGCACCACACACGAAAGGATAACTTCATCTTTTGTATACTTACTTGCATTCGTCAGCAAATTACTGATAAGCTTTGTAACCGCCTCGCTATCCACCATAGCCGTAAAATTCGCATCGGGATACTCCACCGTAAGATGAGCACCATGTTGGGTTATGAAAGGATTAAACCGTTCACAAACAGCCTCCAGCAATTGACGGATATTCTGTGATGTGTACTTCATAGTCATCCCCTCCTGTTCCACTTTGCGGAAATCCAACAACTGATTTACCAAGAACAATAATCTCTGACTATTACGATCTATAATATTAAGGTCATCACGCAGCATCGCCGGCATAGGTATGGATGATCTCATAATCTTTTCCAACGGACCAATGATAAGCGAAACCGGAGTACGGATTTCATGAGCTATCATTGTGAAAAACTTAATCTTAGCTTCATGCACCTCTTTCTCTTTATTCACATTCAGTTGCTTAATCTCTGCTGTATGTTTCTTTTCACTCCTTTTCAGCAGAAAGCGGATGAAGAAAGTCAATGCCACACACAACAACAGGAAATAAAACAGTTTGGCCGGTAGACTCCAATAGAAAGGCGGATGAATAACTATTTTCAGGCTTGCTTCCTGTTCGCTCCAGATACCATCGTTGTTAGTAGCCCTCACCTTAAAAATATAGGTCCCGGCAGGCAGATTGGTATAAGTAGCCTTGTTTTGGGAACCTACATAATTCCATTCTTTATCAAACCCCTCCAGTTTATAAGCATACTGATTCTTTTCCGGCGTACAATAGCTCAATGAAGCATAAAGCAAGCTGAAGACATGATCTTTATAAGATAATTCCAGCTGTTCCATCTGGTTCAGAGCCTTCGGCAACAACTTATCACCTATCCGGATCTCTTTATTGAATACTTCCAGTCCCGTAATAATTACCGGAGGGAGTATCTTGTTCGTTCTAATCTGATAAGGATAGAAAGCATTAAACCCATTTACAGAACCAATGTAGATTTTCCCATCGGAAGCTTTCAAAGCAGCATTCACCAGAAATTGCTCGCTTTGCAATCCGTCGCTTCGTGTAAAGACCTGGCAACTTTCTCCGGGAACATATCGCACCAGCCCTTTTGTAGTAGTCAGCCATAAGACACGCTGATCTTCAATAATAGCACAAATATTACTGCTGGGAATATCCAATGGAATTAATTCAAATTGGTCTTCCTTTGCATTGTATTTGCAAAGTCCGTTCATCGTTCCAATCCACATTTCCCCATTACCATCTATCAATACACAATTCACCTGATCATTAATCAATGCACCGGGGGCACTGCTATGTACATAATTCGTCCATTCCTGCTTACCCGGATCATACTTGAACAACCCGTTTCCCTGAGAAGAGAACCAGATATTTCCATCGGCATCCTGATCTATGTCCATGATCCAAGAACCAAGATCCCTTATTCGGGTAAAGTTATCCTCGTCCCTGTTATACAAGTTTACTCCCGACATGGAGGTTACCCAAATACGGGCTTCACGGTCCTTAAAGATAGCATAAGAGCTGCTTCTATCAAGGGTCGTGGGATCTCCCGCTTTAGTTGTATAAACTCTGAATACCCCTGTCTTTGTATTCAACACATTAACTCCCCCCGTATAAGTACCAATCCATAAATCATCACCATCCATACAAAGTGCATGTACGTTATGATAAGAAAGACTATTTCTGTGCTCATCGGGCAGATAATGAGTAAAACGTTTATCTTTAGGTGAAAAGCAACTCAAACCACCGTCATCAGAGGCAATCCAAATATGCCCGTAAGTGTCTTCACAAAAGCGTCCGATAACAGTTCCATTGACAGAATTGGAAAAACGAGAATGAGCAAAGCACTCAAACTGCCCGGTATTGGGTGACAGATAATTCACACCACCATAGAAAGTTCCTATCCAGATTCCGCCTTCGCGGTCTTTTACAATAGGATAAACAAAACGATTGGACAAAGAATAAGGATTCGTTTCATCTTCTGTAAATAATTGGTGTTCGCATGTAAGGGTATTAAACAGCAAAAGCCCGTCATCCGAACCTATCAGTAGTTGATGGGGAGCATATTCCATCAAAGAGTGAATATGCGTTGCCCCTTTACCATCCGACGGGTGCAAGTAAGTAGTTGCCTTACCAGTATACCGGTCTATCTTTTGCAAACCACACTCCCAGGTTCCCAACCAGAGTGCATGTTCAGAATCTTCCAGCATAACCAAAGAGTTGGAATCATACCCACCCGTATCGTAGGTAATATGGAAAGGCTCAAATTTATTCTCCGCTTTATTCAACTTAGAGACAGTCGGGTATCCCCAATTAGTAACAGCCCATATTTGATTTTCACCGTCAATCAACACACTGGCCATTAACCCATCGGCATTTTTAAACTCATAATGCTCCAGATAATGTTTGGATACATTATATTTGAAGATTCCCTGACCTACGGTTGAAAACCACAAATTGCCATCCCTGTCTTCAGCAATATGATTCACATTGGTTTTAATACTATCCCCTTTAGCTGTCAGAAGCTTAAACGGTTCGAAGTTTTCCGTTTCATAATCATAAATATAAACTCCGTCCCCTGTTCCTATCCAAATTCGATCTGCAGTATCATATAAAAATGAGATATAATCATTAATTCCTTCAGGATTCAACCTGTATATTTTAATAGTGGTACCGTCATAACGGTTTAGACCATCATCTGTACCTAACCACATAAAGCCATATTTATCCTGCATAATAGCACGTACAGCAGAAGAAGACAATCCGTCTTCTACTGAAAAATGACGAAACCAAAAATCAGTAGAACCGGCAGAGAGCATCAGCGGAACCATAACAGCTATAATTGCAAGGATAATCTTTTTCATTTCTTTACCAGATATTGGTTGAACATAATTCCCAGTACAATCAATATGAGGCCGATATACGTTGTAAATACAATCTGCTCACCCAATATGATTGCAATAAAAAACAAAGACAAGAAGGGAGACAGGTAGCAAAGCTGGTTGACTAGTGCCGGATTGGATGTTTTCCGCATGGCAAGACTGAAAAAGATAAAAGGAATACCCATTTCGAACCCACCGACATACATACCCGACAAGATACCGGGCAAAGTATTCAAATGAACACCCACTATCATTGCGCCAATCAGCAAATACAACGTGCCGAACAGGAAACTCATAAACAGAGCGATACTACCATCTGCTTTATCTTTGAACTTATTGTTTATCATCCAATACATGGCCCACAGCAAAGCACTCAATGCCGCCAATAATAAGCCATGCACGGGTATATCCATACCTCCCGACTGTCCGGTTCCTACAGAAATAAGTACTACTCCACCCAGTGAAATGAACATGCCGATATATTTCTTCGGTGGTATGGGCTGATGGGCGAACAAGGCCAACAGAATAAGCAGTACAATAGGCCATGCATAATTGATGGGCTGTGCCACCTGTGCAGGTAGCAGGTCGTATGCTTTGAACAACACCAGATAATAAGCGACAGGATTCAGTAATCCCAATAATGCAAAGTATCCCCATTGGCGACCGGAAAGTTCCGACACCAGTCTCCACTTCTTCTGGAAAGTCAGCAAAAGGGCAAATATGACTAATGAAGTACAACTGGCTATCAGCAGCATCTCAAAATGAGTTAGATGCGTTAAAGCTATCTTAAAAGCAGTGGCTACAGTAGACCAACTAAGCACTGCAATGCAGGCATAAACAACGGCACTTGTACTGTTTTTCATCGGTTCATATATGTTTCTTTTGCAGACATCGTATTTATCTGTATGTTTATAAAGGATTGCTTCCCGTAACCCTGATGCGGTATGGCCATTGAGCATCTTTCTCTCCCGGAGCGGGATTCATCCAATGTTCCGTTGGCGCTCCCATCACAACCAGCCACAAATAAGTCAGAGTTTGATCTTTTGGAGCTGTAAAAATAATACTTTTCCCGCTATTATCGCCCATTTCCCCATAAATAGATTCACCTTCTGCCGTTACGGCAACAAAACCATAACGCCAACCCGCCTTATCTGTATGGATTGCAGTATATCTTTCCTTTCCCGCTTCTCCGCAGAAGTCCACTTTCACTTTCTCTCCCGGTTGAGGAACAAGCAAAGGAATCGCATTGAATCCATAATTTTCAGGACAATTCTCCGATGTTATTTCGTACCAACCATCCGGCTGAGTAATTAGCTGAGAAGTATATTTATTGGCATACGGGCGTGTTTCTTTCCAGACGCGCGGAAAGTCCCAGTTAATAAAGTGCCGGTAAGTATCAAACATCTCATCACAGAATTGTTGCTGATTCAAAGCAGCCAAACGTTTGTAGGTGATAACCGGGTCTTCTCCCCTCTTTCCCTGACGGTAAAGTTCGGCTATAATGGGAAGTCCCCGTTTCATACCCCAATATTCCAATACGTAAGGTGAATGATAAATGTTCTCCATGTGGAGATAAGCCTTGTGAGTCAACTTCATGAAAGCCTCCCAATGATATTTTTCATCAGTAATCCATTCGGGATTAACCTGCCACAGCATCCATTGCGAAGTCATTTCAAAGAAACCGCATCCTCCCCAGGCTTCACCCTGCCCATCGCAACTGATCTGTGCCTGAAAACTATGTCCCAATTCATGGGCGATACAGTTCAGTTTCTTATCTTGCACACGGTTGGGGGCAATCCATAATGCACCGATTTCTCCGTCATAATCTCCACCGTATGCCGTGCCTTCCAGGGAATAGTTCAACATCACCATCATACGATACTTGTCGCACTTGGAACCGGGACGTGAGAATTCCAGTGTATCACAGAAGAAACGGTAAAAGCTCTCCAACTTATCCATCAGATTCGGTAAATCAACTTTCATATCATGTCCTTCCAACTGTGGAGGGTTGGACAAATCGTTCCCGAAGCCTTTCTCCCAGAAGATGACGAAGTTTTCAGTGCAGGCCATGCGGCGGTAGCTCCACTTGCTTTCAGGGTTTTGCAAATCCATTCCCTGAAGGTCTTTGGGAATATAAATGGCTTTGCCAGCAGGTATAGGAACGGATGCCACATTCTGCGCCTTCAAGGCTAATCCCCAAACGATAGCAAGACTTAATAAAAGGATATACTTCTTCATAATCTTTATTTTGTTCCTGACGGATAGTTTTTAATAACAGTATCTAAATAATCGATACGTTGTTGAAGCCATTGTTTCATCCGGGTTATCTCCGTCTGATAATTTTTATCAATAGGCCAGCATTCGGCATTACGCTTCATTGCGCCGGAGCATCCTACGGCAAAACGACGTGTTTCTTCCCAAAATTCCGACATAATCTCACCCTTTATTTCCATCCAACGTGCCTTGTATTCGCTCACAAAGCGCTTATTTTTGAAAAGATCCGTAAAGAAAGACGGAACACGATAGCCTCCGGTATGATTGACCGGATCAGTCCCCAATACAAGTTCCCGATAGCTGGTGAAATAGTTATGTCCGGTATACATGGTTCCCCAGTCAAAGTCAAATCCTGCATCAAAATCCCAAAGTGGTCCCATAGTCCAAAGCCCGTTTTTATCTTTATGCATATAGATGCTGCGTGGAGCATCTACCTCCACATTGTACACCAGTTCCTGTATTATCATATAATCTATAAACGAAGCAATATTCATCAGCCGAGCGGTTGTTTCATAATCGCTGTCATGTATGCTCTGTTCTAATCGGGCAAAGTCATCCTGCACCCCTTTCAGTTGTGTGACAGTAGCGTCTTCCGGATGTTTCACACAAATGGGCATTCGGTAAACTGTCGACCAGAAGTTGTCTCCCCCGTTCGGATTCAATTCCGGTCCGTCGTCCGCATCCAACGAAATCAGCATACCCTGTTCGTCATCCACCGCTACGCGGCTACTCCCTTGTTCCACTTGCTCGGTCAACTGATAGAGCCCGATGTACTCACCGTTCAGTGTTACTTCCACATAACGAGAATGATTAGTATAAGGCAAACCTAACTTCTCACCTATAATAAATGTAAAGGTATTCATCATGTGGGTCGGATCACGGTAATTGGCAAGAAGCACCCAATCCTTTTCAGTAGCCAGTCCAAGTATTTCCGACTTCTTATCCAGCTTAATGCGATAAGGTTTCTTCGGATACCAAAGCCAGGTAGAATTCCCACGTCCGCGAATGCGCCCTGGTCCGGTATAGTCCCATTCTTCTTTTTCCGAGTCAATCATAAGGGTACAATTCACATAGTCCTTCTTGTCCTTTGAAATAACAGGAGCACCATTTTCGGTGTTGATGGTCAGTTGGGCAACTTGATACATGGAGGGTGATGGTACTTCTGGCACTATCGGGCAAGGGTCAACAGGCTCTGAAGCATCAGAGCAGTTTACTAAAAACAAAGATAAACAGACTAAGCCAAACAAATTTGAAAATTTCATTGATATATAATTTAAGGCAGTCTTAAAAACATTTTAGGACTTTTAGACTGCCTTTTTCTACATTAGTTAAATTTTAATTATACTTAAAATAGCAGAAAACATCCCTATAAGTTCAATTGACAGCTGGTAATACCTGAATAGGAATACTTAAAAAATTTACGTATCCGTTTATGGATATACACAATACAGCTCGCAATGAGCTAGTACCAACCGAAACCGTTCTCGGACAATAAAAAGCATTATTGGCAGAAGTAGGTTTCGTAAAAGAACTACCAGGTCCTTCCATAAATTGAAAATTATAATAATCAGGATAAGTCACAGAATTCCCGCCTAAACTATCATCATAATATAAATACAAGTAACCATTTTGATATACCTTTACAGGGCTATTAAAAGGATCCTTTAAATTGATGGTACCTACCTGTGTAGTAGAGCTACTACTCCCATCTGGACTCGTGCTCCATCTTAATTGTCCTGTTTCAGAATAAACCATAACATGATACACTTTCTTAGTTTCCGTAATAGTTTTATCACCAAAAGTAGCTCGCATAGTTATCGTATAAAGCTGTGATGGAGATGCATCATCCTGATTTACGATAGTAATCGAGTGCCCCGAAAATTGTTTTGAATACGCTTCATAGCCGCCTTTTTGCTTCGAATATGACTGACACTCAACCGTCCATTGAACGTCAAAACGATCTGCTAAGTCTACAGAATAAGTACCAGAAGTGGCAAAAAAATCAGAACCATTTATCCAAGGTTTAATTGTTGCCAACAAACCATAATTACGTTCTACCGTATTTAGCATCCGTTGATTTTGTGTTGAAGTAAATTGAGTACGACATGACTTGCCAGCATATGACATTAAATTTGAAGAAGAAGGAGAATAAAATTCCCCATTAGCATCAGTAATAGTCCCCACATAAGTGCATAAATTCCAAATATTAGGATCTGCAGGTGTATCACTAATATAATCACCACACGTAGTAGCATTTGAACCATCAACTAACTCAGCACAAGTGCCACTTCCTCTTTCACCTACGCTTGTACCATGATGAGTGTGATATAACCCTAAGCAGTGTCCTACTTCATGTGCTACAGTACTTTCTTTATAATAATTTCCTTTAATAATACAAGCAGTAGAAGGAATTGACTGTGCTTGCCCTGCAGCATTAAAATTAGTACCAGTAGTTAACACATAAATATTTATAGCATTAGAACGGCGATTCTTACCAAACAAAGGGTTAATCAAAGCACTCGGAAGGTTATTAAAGTTATCGTCATCTATATATTCAGAGCCTAATAAACTAAACGAGAAATTTGTATTTAAATAATCTCGATTGAGATTACTAATAATCGTTGAGGATACAGTTTCTTTATTAAATCCATACCCATAGGAGGTCCTAACAACATGGACAAAAACATTCAAATTATAATATTTTTCATTATTTAATCCTCGCGTATCAGATTCAAAAAACCAAGCTGGTGGAGGAGGTGCTGGAGTCCCACAAGTTCCTATTTCCGATACAGATATTTCTTCTATTTGTTCTGGGTTATTATCGCTACATCCCATAACGAAAAGACATATCAGCAGAAATATTATATACTTATTCATAACTGTATTAATTTAAAGTTAATAATAAAATAAAGAAAGTACACCCAAAGCGACCACAAACGACATGAAATAACACATACCACAACCTTAAAAATTATCAGTACAAAAAGAACATTCAGCTCATAAGGCTCACAATAAAAGAAACATAACGTATCGCCACTAGGGATACATTCTTTAACTTTCTTCCTTTTAGAAATATATGATTGGTAGGGGGATGAATAAACATCCCCCTACCAATCATATCATATGGAATACATACTTCAGGCCTTATACTATTCTATAATAAAATTAAATTTAAGAGTAGCAATGTATTCCTTACCATCCTTGGTATAGACAAGTTCAACGACTTGAGGATAAGTTTCTCCGGCAGTGAGAGCACCTGGCATAAAGCCTACTTCCATATCGTAGATGGTGTGAAGTTTGGTGTAAGTACGTGCATTTGCACCCCACCCTTGTGGTTCACCTGCAGCATTGCACCAGAATCCACCTAACTCACCAGTACAGTTATCTTCGTAACTATAAGTACCATCAGACAATTTCAAACGCATACAGATTTTTCCTTCAGCCAATCCGTTAGAGCTATGATGCTGAATTGCAGCTATATCTTCCGGCATCAGACAAAAAGCATGGCAAATGGCTGCATTATCGTAGTAGGCGATGTTATAACGAGCAAAATCATAAGATGAATCAGCCGTACCGCGCACATTGATAATCATCTCAATACTTTTAGGCTTGGCATTCGGATCAAGTTCCACTTCAACTACATCATTATAACTTTCCACGTCGGTGCCACTCAAAGTAATAGTGTAGGGCCATTGTTCGTCATCAGCTTCCTTATCATTCCAATACTGACGATTGTATTCATCAGGAGCAGCCATTATGACGAAATAGAGTTCATTAACGCCGGCAGGTACTGTATACGAAGCCGTACCTTCGGCACCTTTACTCATTTCTGAATAGGTCGGTTTACCATTTACTATAGCTACATAACCATAACGGTAGTTGGATGAAGTGTTATCCGAATCGTTGTAGGTCGTGGTTTTAGCCACAACTTTTCCATCTCCGTCTACCTGTTCGCCTTTATCTCCCTTAGCAAGAGTACTTCCGGGAGTAATAGCACTAACTGTAGTAGAAACAGTAACACCAGCAGCAGGCACTTTCATTTTAATAACATTGAAGCCAGTAGTTCCAGGACAACTCGCATAACCCACCTGATATTTGAGGTCACCCACCTTATATAAGTCAGTATTGTAATCACCTTTCACATTATCGGGTACAATCACCGGTTTATTATCATTATTGGCAAACTTTAAGTCATAATATACCATACGTGAAGCATAGTCGTACAGATCAGCATAGAGAACATTCTTATCATTGCCGCAATATAAACGCTGATAAGTTTGTAGTGGATCTTCAGGAAATTCCGAATCACGCCAGATATGCCCATAAGCATTGATACCATGTTTCTCTACCCATGTGTGCTGCAACCAGTAGCTTGCATAACGCATCCATTCATGATTAAAGTGACGATGACAGTTTTTCTTCCACACGTCGAGGTGATAGCCGAACATTTCTTCCGGATAGTCTAATTGAGCTTGCCATTGTGCACATTGTTCCCAAAAAGCACATCCACCAGCACCGTCAGGGCCAAAACCATAGCGGAATCCATGATGCAAATCAGCCGGGTATCCTTGTTTGTTCACTTTATCAGCATAAACCTGATATTGGAATGAGTGACCTATTTCGTGAGCTATGGTAGAACCTACAGGATGACAAGTAGACGGGTTTACCCAAAGGGCACCAATTTTGTCATCATAACCGGAACCAGTAGCGAGCCATTCATCCTGATAAATCAAATAAATCTGCATTTTATAGTCATCAAGCATGGATTTCCCTTCTCCAAGGACAGCCATACCGAGAGTATTAATATTAGTCGTAAAATATTGTTCAGCTTTCTGAAGTAGATCATCAATGTCCACCCACATACCACTACTCTGATTTTCCGCAGAGTTGGGATCGTTTCCAAACTCAGGCGACCAAAATACAAAGAAGTGTTCCGACTGTTTCATACGATGCCATGAATAGTAACTGTCATGACGCAACATTGCATCAGGACCATTTTCAAAGTGCGGATTCCAAACTCCGGGACAAGTATACTTATCATAATCCTCAATATCAGCAGGATCAAGATATAACACTTTATAGTTCTGGGCAATAGTGATCGAACTTGAAGCTCCCTTTTCTGTAGATATTGTCACTGTAGCAGTACGGGAATTGGAGATATCCTCGTTTTCCTGTAAAGTCACTGTAATAGCCTGACCTTCTCCGGCCTCCCCGTTTTCAGGCGAGATTGAAGCCCATTGGCAAGCATTACCTTCACTATCAATTATCGCAGCAGTCCACGCCATGTCAGAATTGAAAGTTATCGTAGCGGACTTCACATTAGATTCAAGATTATAATCGGCTGTACCGAATCCACCAATTGCCCCTTTGTAACGAGGGTCGTAATCAGGTTTTGACTTTGACATATCATCATCTTCACAACCCGTTGCAAGCAACAATGTCCCACCCATAGCTATTACAGAAGCTATTAAGTGAAAATAGTGTCGAATATTGTATTTCATCTTTTTAGTTTTAAAGTAGTTCTTAATTATAGCATTGCCATTATGATTTGACATAACGGCAATGCCCTTCCTAATTATTATTATTCAAAAGTAGCAGTAATAAAGAACGATAGCATCTTTGACTGGTCACTGCTTGCTACACCAAATTTTATCAGATAAACCGTTCCCGATGCAATACCAGGAGCACGCCCTATGGCAAAAGTTGCTGAGTCATCCCCAATATTGGGCTCAATGAAATAGGAAAAACCGTCGGCACCCCAAGCGCAAATCTCATTTTTAGAATTACACCAGTAGCCACCATTATTAGCAGTCGACTCACCATCCCACAAATAAGCGTTAGTTTCAAGATTCATCATGTATAGCTTAAGTATACCATCACTCAGACTGTTTGCAAAATCAACTGATGACATCCCAAATACGAAGTTGATATTCTCAGCAACATCATTGAAATTTAGCTGATAAGCACTATAATCACCGGCAGGAATCTTTATATCCATAAATATGAAACTCCGGTCATAAATAGTGATAGAGTTAACAAAGCGGATGCCTGTGTTATAGTTAGGACCATTGAGGGCAAAACCTATTTCTATGGAAGCCGCACCACCAGCATTTTCATCAGCATAAAAATTAAAGTTATGGGATGCCGGATCAAATTCTATAATACCATACAGGGCTTCATCATCAGCCTTACAAACATTACCCGATTTGTTAACATACCATCCATATTGTTTCCCATCCACATTCGCTTTCGCCTTGTTCCATACATTACGAGAGGGATTAATAGGACATACCACAACCGTACCTTTCTCAATATTGGTAAGCATTTCACTCACAGTCATGCCAAATTGTTTCTGGATGACGTCTTCATACAAATCAATATTCAGTGATATCGGCGTTGGATTAGTGCCTTGCATCTCATAAACATTGGATATGGTAGAGGTAGCATCGCTCTTTACAGGCGGATTTTCATCAGGTCCATATACATGGGGACTTGTAGCGTCCTCATAATCATTGGAGCAAGCAGACGCAATAAACAAAGCACTGCAAACCATCAATGCATATAATAATTTTCTTTTCATAGTATTTATTATTTTGTATAACCAGGGTTTTGTTTTAATTTCGGATTAGCATCCAGATTATCTTTCAAGATAGGGAATATATCTAAATGGTGGTCGTTCGGATTCGTATTGGCACTCTTCCCAAACCATGATTTACCATTGAATACATTACACCCATTGGTCATCTTGAAACGTATCAAGTCTTGACGGCGGTGATGTTCATACACAAATTCCCAAGCGAGGTCATCAAGCAATCCACCAAGGATAATATCATCTCCACCTTCGTGAGTTTCAATAATTTCTATTTTGGTAAGGTTTTTATCTTCATCAAGCACACCTTGCGTCTCGCGCAATCCATAATCATATACGCTACCTCCCTTGAGTTGTGCAACGGTACGGACTGCCTTTTCCGGATTATTTTTAAACGCACGTCTACGAATCATCGTTACGATATCGGCTGCATCTTGTTCAGTTTCACCTTTATAACCACTAAGACGAAGAAGACATTCAGCTTTAATAAAGTAAGCATCAGTAAGACGGAAGAAAGGAACATTGTCATCACTTGTACCAATATCACCTGGCTGAATCTCATAAAGCCATAAACGTGCACCCTGATAGTCACCGGCACCCGGTTTCTCAATGGCCCAAACTTCAGGAGTCAAATTAACCTCCTTACCATTGTCATAAATGATATTTCCTTGTGTATCTCTTTGTACCCCCCATTTCCAAGTATCGGCCTTACGTGTATCAGCTTCATCATAACTATAGAAAAATTGGGGAACGCAAGCACTACCGTTCCATGGATCAAATGACACTCCAAACACGTCTTTGCATACAGCCGGGAACCATTTACAGAAGTGATTGGTACCATGCCCTGCATACTTGTTATCATACATCAGTTCAAAAATATTTTCCTTACTCCCAGCTACGGAAAATGGTTCACGATAACTATCTGCAAGCGTGTAAACACCACTATTGATAACTTCATTAACCTGTTCAATAGCTAAACCATAATATTTGTTGTCGGGTGCATCAGGAAACCAAGCATCATGGTTAAGGTACATCTTGGCAAGTAGCATACATGCTCCATAGTAATTTATCTGTCCCTTTTCTGCTACTTTTGTCAGCAAAGGTTTAGATTCTTCCACTTCTCTTACTATAAAATCAAAAGTAAACTGAGGCGTTTCTTGCTCTGGTGAGAATCCATCGGGCACATTTAAAGTAGTAGTAACCGGTATATTACGCCATAAATCGAACAGCACATAGTAGAATAGTGCACGGAATGTACGAAGTTCCGCCACAGCCGTTTCATTTTTATTAATGGTTTCATTGTCCAGAAGTTGGTTACATGAGTTTACACCCTGATAACAGGAATACCACGGACGATACAAGTGGTTAATTGTGGAGTGAAATTCATGCTTATGTAAAGCCACATATTGAGCACCCCATCCACCATAAGTACGATAAGGAGTCATGAGCAAGTCTCCACATTCCTGGCTAATATCCATATAACCCTCCCAACCATCGTACATGTCGCGGAGGCGGTCATAGATAACACCATACTGTGCTTGTATCTCTGTATCAGAGAACTCATAACTGCCATCTCCAGGAAGCTCACTGAAAACTTTTTCATCAAGGTCAGTGCAGCCGCAAAGCACTACAGAACCGGCAAACAAAATGCCTATTACTTTATTTTTGAATATATTGAGTTTCATAATAAAAATGCTTTAATCAGTTAGAATGTAACATTAAGACCCACAGTGAACGAACGAACAGTAGGGTACTTATCACGGTCATCTACACCAGCATACCAAAAGTTATTACTGCCAAGTTCAGGATCTGTTCCTTTATACTTAGTGATAGTAAACACATTATCAATACTACCATAAAGTCTAAGAGTTTTCACATAAGGACTATGCTTAAAATCAAATGTATAACCAAGAGTCATGTTGGTCAATTTGAAATAGTCACCATCTTCAATATAGTAACTGGTTACCGCCTGTACCTGTTGAGCTGAAAGCGAACGAATACCACCAATCTTATCAGCCGCCGACTTTAATTTATTATAAGCATGTGCATTGTTTTCATAAAATACACGCTGCTGATTAATAATCTTGAAGCCGAATTGCCCTGTAGCTTGCAACGCAAGATCAAAGTTCTTATACCTGAAAGTATTATTCCACCCCATGGAAACTTTAGGAATGCCATTACCCATACGCTGATACCACCCATCACGGTCATCACGCATTTCCTGATAAAACTCGGCAACTTGGCCTGTTGCAGGATTTTCAATCAAAAATAAGCCTGTTGCTTCTGAAACGCCCACAGCCTTAAGTGAATAAATCTCACCGAAGCTTTTACCTACCTCAACCTTGTGAGTATATTGTGATACTGGGTCACCTACGCCTCTCAACCATTGAATGTTTTCAGTTTGATACAAATCATTAGACAAGCTTACAAGTTTATTCGTATTATGTTGCAAAGTCAATGCAGAACTCCATTCAAAGTCCTTTGTTCTTACAGGAATAGCACGAACAAGTATTTCAATACCAGAATTACGCATCTTACCAACGTTGGCCATAGTTGAAGTATGTAAATTAGGAGGACTCGGTACTTGATAATCGTAAAGCATATCTGAAGTATTCTTGATATAGTAGTCTACAGTACCGCCCAAACGATCATTCAACACACTCCAATCCAAACCTATGTTGAATTCCTTTGCTTTTTCCCATTTCAAGTCAGGGTTCGGATTGGATACGGCCTTCAAACCTTTCGACCATTTACCATCCCTGTAGTAATTACCCCCACTGAACGTGTAACGAAGAATTGAAAGATAAGGGTCATTCGGAATCACACCGGTTATACCATACCCTGCACGTAATTTAAGGCTGGTGAGCCAGTCACGAGTACTCTCCATAAAAGCCTCGTTGTGTATATTCCATCCCAAAGATACAGAAGGAAATGCCCCCCACTTATGATTAGCACCGAATTTCGAAGAACCTTCATAACGAATAGATGCCAGAATGTTATAACGATCATGGTAGCCATAGCTAACACGAGCGAAAAAGCCAATAAGTTTTGATTCATTTTTTTTACTAGACATAGTAGCTTTCCCATCAGTAAGGTATTCACCGGCACCTATATTGTTATATCCGAAATAGTCGGTGGGAAAATTGGCATTCCACATAGAGGCTTCCTCATACTCACTTTTAGACCAACTATACCCTACCAAACCTTCCAAACGATGTACCTTATTAAAGGTCTTGTTGTACTTGGAAGTCAGTTCTAAATAATCTGTCCGACTCTGAGAGTCTCCCAGTGATGCTTCACCTGTACGGTTAGCAATAACAGTGGTTGTATGGTATTTTGTATTATACGATCCTGACTTACCAATGCTTCGATGTGAAGCAATCATCAAATTAGTCTGCCACCCCTTAATTGGCTCTAGCGTGATATTTCCAGTCATACGCATGCTCTGTGACTTGTTCTCTCCCGTATTCTCATTCTGCAACGACACCGGATTATAATATTGTAACAGTGAACGCTCATTATAAGAGCCGTCTTCATTCCAAATAGGTGATGAAGGGTTACGAATAACTGCTTGTCGGTATATATAAGTCGCATTATTGATATCATACTTGTAGTTGTCAGAAACGACATTCAAATTAACTTTCAACATATCATTGAGCATCCAATGGCTGACATCGAAAGACATACTCAAATCTTCATTACCAGTTTTCTTCATTACGCCCTCCGCCTTACGATAAGAGACGTTTCCATAATAGGAAGTTGATGAAGAACCGCCAGTTATAGTAAAACTATGATTCTGCGTGACAGCTGTGCGACTGACAGCTTTTAGCCAGTCAGTATCATAACCTTCATCATTATACTGTGTTTTACCTGCACGTATATCTTCTGAAGTCATGAAATCGGCTTTCTTCGCCCAATTGGAGAATGATACATAACCAGTATAAGTGGCGGTAGCTTTCTGCTCACGCATGCCCGTCTTAGTAGTAATCAGTATGACACCACCAGCACCACGTGTACCATAAATAGCGGCTGCGGAAGCATCCTTCAATACATCAATAGAAGCAATATTCTCTGGAGGTACGGTACCAAGATCACCAGGAACACCATCTATCAGCACAAGAGGAGAAGCGTTACCCGATACGGATACAATACCACGCAAACTTATTTCCGTACCTGCACCGGGATCTCCTGAAGGTTTAGTAATTGTTAATCCCGCAACCTTACCCTTCATTAATTCACCTGCATTATTAAAGTTACCAACCAAGAAGTCTTCAGACTTCACGCTAGCAATAGCACTCGTTACGTCACCTTTGCGCTGTGTACCATAACCGATAACCACTACTTCATCCAGCAGTTCCGAATCCTCTGTCAGTACTACATCCAGATTACGGTTGGCACCTACCGTAATTTCTTGTGGCTGATAACCTATATAAGAAATCACAAGTACCGCATTCGCATTTTTCACTTTTAGTGTAAAACGACCATCCAAATTAGTAATCACTCCGTTTGAAGTTCCTTTTTCAAGTACATTGGCACCAATAACCGTCTCGCCACTCTTGTCCTTCACAACACCAGTGATTGTCACAGCTTGTTGCTGCACAACCTCGATGTCATTTGTCCCCATCTTCTCCGGAAACGCAAATGCCGGACTCACACTGGCACCTGCTGCAAGAAAAAGACAGGTTGTAGCCTTTAAAACAGCTTTGCTGAACAAGGCTCGATTTTCATGTGTCTTCATATTACATCTTCAATTAAAAGGTTAATATTCAATTACAAGTTATTAATTTCTAATTTTAAAAAAAATGGATTAGTTCACTTTCCATTCAATCACCCCACCCGAAACACCTTTCTGCAACTGAGCAGCAATTTTCAATCCTGTCGTTTTTACCGGTTTAAAGTCAAGGCTGTTGTAGCAGTCTTTCTTTACCGTGTATTCATTCAATGCTTCTACTTCTTTCCAAGTTTTACCATCTTTATAGTAGAGTTTCCAGCTTTCCGGCACGCGGAAGTTCCCATCGTAATGATCGAAATCCAGCCAATAAACCTGCACGTTTGAAACGGTATAAGGCTGATCAAATTGGTAAGCCAGCGTTTCCAGTGTTCCGTTTCTCAACCACCAATAGTGGTAAGGCTTAGAAATATCCGACGAACATTTCGGTTCCCATTGGTCATTCACCCCCCATGCCCAGCTTTCTACGGAGGCTGATTCAGGAGCATCTTTTTGTATAGGAGCCTGTATCATCAGAGTCCGTGCCTTGCTGGCAATTGTCGGTTCGGGAATGGGACGAGCATACTCGGCAGCTTCAGGAATCCAAACTGCCATTTGGTCTGCACCGCGATTATTCCAGGTTGAATAAGGAATGGCTTTAAAAGGAACCTCTTTCACACTACCATCTTTATCCACTTCTTTCGCATTACCGGTCAGCACTACAACACCGTTCAACAGATTAGCGTCATAAGCTGCTTCCATTGGAGTGGCATCAGGAATAAACTTGTTGAAAACAGTGCTGTCAGACTGATCTTTACCTTCCAGACAAAACATGATAGGCCCACGTTCGATAGCCAGTTTACCACGGTCATCTTCCACATTATCATTGGCTTTAATACGGCGCACATCCATCGGAAGACTGATTTCTACCACATCACCCGCTTTCCAAGTACGTGAAATAGTAGCGTAGCCATCATATTGTTTGGCATTTACTTTCTTACCGTTAACAGAGATGCTGTAAACACCTGCCTTATCAGTAAATGAGTAAAGATCCGTCGGTACGGGAGCATCCTGCGCCCAACCCGGGATACGAAAACGTAAAGCAAATTCCTGCTCTTTCTCAGGAGTAACTAAGATGGAAACCTTTCCTTCCCAAGGATACTCAGTAGTCTGTTCCAAAGCTACATTATTGCTGTCCGTATTAAGGTCAGCTTTACTCTGGATATAAAGATTGACATAAATATCATTGCCCTGAGTGGCGTACATATAATAAGGTACGGAAGCCATGAAGCGGGTTACATTACCCGGACAACAAGCACAACCAAACCAATGCTGGCGTTCGTGCTGCCCCATAGATTCAAGCGGATTATCATAGAAGAACTTGTCACCGCTGAGGGAAACACCCGAAATCACACCATTATAAAGTGCACGTTCCAACACATCGGCATATTTGGCGTTTCCCGTAGCCAGAAACATGCGGTGATTCCAATAAACATTGGCGATGGCTGCACAAGTTTCGCAATATGCGGTATGATTGTTCAGTTCATAGTCAGGTCCAAAGCCTTCACCCTGCGGACGGGAACCTATACCTCCGGTAATAAAGAGTTTCTTGCTTGCCATATTCTCCCAAATACGACTCAGTGCGTTAAAGTAAGCTGTGTCCTGGGTCAGGGCAGCCACATCGGCAACACCCGAATAAAGGTATCCGGCACGCACGGCATGACCTACGATTTCGTCTTGCTGCAAAATAGGTTTGTGATCCTGACTGTATTCGCTGAGACGATGACCGTCTGTTCCGCGTCCGGTTTCCTCCACGAAATATTTAGCCATTTTCAGATATTTCTCGTCACCTGTCACTTTATATAATTTAGCAAGCGCCATTTCGGCAATGGGGTGTCCCGAAGGAACATGCTTTTGTCCTTCACCGGGACCAAATACCTGACAAACAAGGTCGGCATTTTTGATAGCTACATCAAGCAGAGAGCGTTTACCTGTCGCGCGATAGTGTGCAACGGCAGCTTCGTACAAGTGACCGCTATTATAAAGTTCGTGACTGTTGATTTTTTCCCAACGATGCGTTCCCCACCAACCGGAAAGACGGTAGCATTTATTAGTTACGCACGTAGTAAGATAGCCGTCCGGTTCCTGAGCGGCTGCGATAAGGGAAATGACACTATCCAGATAAGCATCCAGTACTTTGTCATACTTCACAGCCAGCGAGTAGGAGGCTCCTTCTATTATCTTATAAGGGTCGGTATCGTCAAAAGAGAAATCACCACGGTGTTCGCCTTTCATTAATCCTCCGGCAATGGCAAAGTTATCGAAGCGCCCGTTCTTCTCACATTCTTTAAATGCGGAAGGTATGGAGACTGTACGATTGGTTTCAATACGCGGAGTCCAGAAGTTATCGTTCAGGTGAACTTGTGTAAAAGGAACTTCTTTAATCGGAGCATCAGGCTGAACGTAAAGTTCGCTACAAGCACTCATGCTCAGAAGGGCGATGCTACCGAAAAGGAATTGGATTCGTTTCTTCATAATATCATATATGTATTTTTAGTTCGTTACCAAAAGTGTACGGCAAAGGAAAAGGATTTATCTTAAACTGAATGAAACGAAAGTCTATATGAATGCAAAAATAGTCGGGCTACAAAGGCTCTGGAGGATATTTAGATTATTATTGCATTGGCTTGGATTATTTTTTCATGGCTGCAGATATTATACCCGAACCGCACCCGGGATGCACTTGCTCCGTACATTCTTCACTCAGAGGTACCTCTGCACGGAGAAAGTACGGGGAAGGTACGGAGCAAGTACGGTACAGGTACGACGCAGAGGTATTTCTGATACAGCGCAGAGGCATAGTTTCTCAAGAATAGTTTCTTAATCTAATGGAAATCATCTATCTTTGTCATTCAGAAACATTGCTTAAAGGAGGAACTGATTATGATGTATATGGCACCTGCGAACAGAAAACGTTTACCTTATGGTATGATGAACTTTGAGGATATCCGCCTCGAAAACTATTATTATGTAGACAAGACCGCCTTTATTCCCATGATTGAGCAGGCAGACCGCTTCTTTTTCTTTATCCGTCCCCGCCGCTTCGGCAAGAGCCTGACGCTGAACTTGCTACAACACTACTATGACGTGCGTGCCAAGGACAAGTTTGACACGCTGTTCGGCGACCTCTACATTGGGCAGCATCCTACGCACGACCGCAACAGCTATCTGGTACTGAAGCTCAACTTCTCCGGCATCATCGGTGAGCTGAACAATTACCGCCAGGGACTGGATGCGCACTGCCAGACCATGTTCGACTATTTTTGTGATATTTATGCCGACTATCTGCCACAAGGCATCAAGGAAAAGCTGGATGAAAAAGATGGTGCGGTAGAGCAGCTTGAATATCTATATACAGAATGTCAAAAGACGAATCAGAAGATTTACCTCTTCATTGATGAATACGATCATTTTACCAATGCCATCCTTTCGGATGCCGGAAGTTTGCACCGTTACACAGACGAGACACATAAGGAAGGTTATCTGCGCGCTTTCTTCAATAAGGTGAAAGCCGGAACCGACTCTTGCATCAAGCGCTGCTTCATCACCGGAGTCAGTCCTGTGACGATGGATGACCTGACCAGCGGTTTCAATATCGGGACAAACTATTCCCTTACGCCGGAATTTAACGCAATGATGGGCTTTACGGAAGAGGAAGTGCGCGAAATGCTGACATACTATTCCACGAACAGCCCATTCCATCACAGCGTGGACGAATTGATAGAGATAATAAAACCGTGGTATGACAATTATTGCTTTGCCGAGGAATGCTATGGTGGAACTACGATGTACAATTCCAACATGGTGCTCTATTTCGTTAAGAACTATATTCAAAATGGCAAAGCTCCGCGAAGTATGTTAGAAGATAACATTCGTATCGACTACGAGAAGCTGCGCATGCTCATCCGCAAGGACAAGGAGTTTGCACACGATGCTTCCATTATCCAAACCTTGGTAAGCCAAGGCTTCATCACTGGGGAATTGAAGAAAGGTTTTCCGGCTGTCAACATAACCAATCCCGACAACTTCGTGAGCCTGCTCTATTATTTTGGGATGCTTACCATCAGCGGCACGCACGAAGGAAAGACGAAGCTCACCATCCCCAACATGGTAGTCCGCGAACAGTTATACACCTATCTGCTGAACACCTACAACGATGCCGACCTCAGTTTTGACAGTTATGAAAAGAGTGAACTGGCAAGTGCCTTGGCCTATCGTGGCGACTGGCAAGCTTACTTCGGTTACATCGCTGATTGCCTGAAACGTTACGCCTCCCAGCGCGACAAGCAGAAGGGCGAATTCTTCGTCCACGGCTTTACCCTTGCCATGACGGCTCAGAACCGCTTCTACCGTCCCATCTCCGAGCAGGACACGCAGGACGGCTATGTAGATATCTTTCTTTGTCCGATGCTGGAGATTTACTCTGACATGAAACACAGTTACATCGTGGAACTGAAATATGCCAAATACAAAGACCCCGAAACCCGGGTGGAGGAACTTCGCCGGGAAGCCATCGAACAGGCCAACCGTTATGCAGAGACAGACACGGTGAAGTGTGCCATCGGCGCCACAGAATTACATAAGATTGTGGTGGTATATAAAGGAATGGAAATGCGGGTGTGCGAAGAGGTGTAGCCTCCGTCCCGGTGCCTATGCAAAAATAGTCCAAAGACTAAAAAGATAATCCAAACATAGTCCAAGAATGCCACAAAAGGGCGATTCTTGGACTATTCTTTTATTACATTATATTATTCAGTCCTTCCGTTCATCCTTTTTTCGTTTACTTTGCACACGAACCAAATGAAGAGCTAATCGATTATGAAAAACTGCACATCTCTCAAATTAGTCGTTATTTCCTTGTTTTTATACTTCGGGAATAATCCACTCGGGGCAGCTCCCGGAAAGAAATATGCGCTCTCCTCTCCTGATGGTAAGTTGAAGGTGGAGGTTACTGCCGGAAACGGACTGTCTTATCAGGTGATGCACGAAAACGATACAATTCTCTCTCATTCTAACATAGGATTAGTTCTGGCAGACGGAACTACAATAGGAAACAATTCTCAGGTAACGGGTATTAAAAGGAAAAAGGTCAGAGATAATGTAGAATCTCCTTTCTATCGCTTCAAGGAGTTCATAGCCACATGCAATGAACTTAACTTGAAGCTGAAAGGTGATTTCGGCATTACCTTCCGCGCATATAATGAAGGAGTGGCTTATCGTTTTTACACAACACAAAAGACAGAAGTAACTATCAAAGAGGAAGTGGCAGAATTTAACTTCAATCAGGATTACACAGCCTATCTTCCTTATACAACCAACGATAAGAAGCCAATGGCAATGGCTTTCCAGAATGTCTACGACGTTACTCCACTATCGAAAGTACAGCCGAAACCGGCTTTCCTGCCCGTAACTGTGGACTGTGGTAAAGCCAAGCTGACGATATTGGAGTCTGACCTCGAAGCTTATCCCGGTATGTTTGTAGAGAAAGTTGTCTCCTCGTCAACTTACTCCCTGAAAGGAATATTTGCCCCCTACCCTACCAAGACAGATTTCTATCCCTGGCGCAGACAGGAGTATGTGACAGAGACAACCGATTTCATAGCCCGCAGCAAAGGTGCCCGTCCTTATCCCTGGCGTGTGCTGGCTGTGACGGAAAAAGATACGGATATGCCCGTCAACAATCTGGTTTATGCACTGGCATCCCCCAACCGCATAGGCGACACTTCCTGGATAAAAACCGGGAAAGTGGCCTGGGACTGGTGGAATGACTGGAATCTGAAAGGTGTCCCCTTCAAGGCAGGTATCAACATGGATACCTACAAATATTATATAGATTTCGCCAGCCGCAACGGCATCGAGTTTATTGTGCTCGATGAAGGCTGGTACGCCCCCAAAAGCGGTGATATGCTGACCGTCATTCCCGAACTGAACCTCCCGGAGCTGGTCGCTTACGGAAAGGAGAAAGGAGTGGAACTCATACTTTGGACAGTATTCAACGTACTCGACAACCAATTGGAAGCTGCTTGCAAAAAGTACTCCGCCATGGGCATCAAAGGTTTTAAAGTCGACTTCCTCGACCGCGACGACCAGACAGCCGTTGAAATGGTATACCGCATTGCCGAAGCCACCGCCAAGCATAAACTGACGCTCGACCTTCACGGCATCTATAAACCGACAGGCATCAATCGTACTTATCCAAACATCATCAACTTCGAAAGTCTGTTTGGCATGGAAGAAGTGAAATGGACGGACATTAAAAATAATATGCCGCTTTATGATGTCACTTTCCCCTACATCCGTATGATGGCAGGTCCGGTAGACTACACACCGGGAGCTATGCGTAATGCCACAAAAGCAGACTGGCGGGCCGTTTACTATACGCCAATGAGCATGGGAACCCGTTGCCATCAACTGGCCGCCTATATCGTGCATGATTCCCCCCTCACCATGCTGTGCGATGCACCGACAAATTATCTGAATGAACAGGAATGTGTAGATTTCATCACTTCCATTCCTGTAGAAACTGATTCTACTTTTATCGCCACAGGCAAATTAGGAGAATACATTGTGACTGTCCGTAAGAAAGACATCAACTGGTACATCGGCGGAATGACGAACTGGGATGAGCGCGATGTGGAGATTGATTTCTCCTTCCTGCCAACAGATGCCCGTTACACCGCCACGCTGTTCACTGACGGCATCAACGCCAACAAACAGGCGGAAGATTACCGCATAGAAACGCTCACAATAGATAAAAACAGCCGGATGAAATTGCATTTAGCTTCGGGAGGAGGATTTGCAATGAAGCTCGAAGCCTGTCCGGTACGCGGAACGGTGACGGCAATACCCGAAGGCAAGAATATTCCTTCTTTCTATAAGAAATACATTGAAACGGAAGGTTTATATGTCACTTCATCTGAGCGGGTGAGCGACGAGGCATTGCTGAAAGCCTGTGATATTATCAGTCTGATGCTGGCCAAACGTCCTGACGTAAAAGCGCACATGGTGAAGAAGGGTTGCCACGTGATGGTAATAGGGAAAGATGAAGCGACTTGCGACTTACCGGAGTTTGCCCATATCTGCAATTCTCCCGACAGCATTGCTTACTGGAACTGGCGTGCCCGAGGTTTCGGAGGTGCACCGGAAGATGAATTCTCCGCCAGTTGCGGAGAGGAGAACCTGCTGGCTTTGCCACAGGATAAGTATACGGGTGAAAATATCCTGATTCATGAATTTGCACACCTGATACACATGGTAGGGATAGTTGGTGTAGAACCTGATTTCAATGACCGACTGGAGGCTTTATGGAAAAACGCAGGCGAAAAAGGATTATGGGCAAATACTTATGCCTTAAGCAATAAAGAGGAATATTTTGCCGAATGTGTGCAGTCTTTCTTTAACTGTAATCGCTATGCCGAGCCTGCCAATGGAGTGCACAATTCCATGAACCGACGTGTGAAGCTGAAAGCATACGACCCGGATATGTATAAGTTACTGAAAGAGTACTTTTATGAGATAGAAATACCGATTAATAATGAAATACATAAATAATAATTTATCGCGCAAAGCGCGATAAGTAACGAGCTACGAGCTACAAGTGACAAGTACCTTTCGGCGTGATAGCCAGGCGAATTATTATTCGCCCACGAGTACAGCGCAGCAACTCGTAACTGGTAGCTCGTAACTTAATTTAGCGGCAAAGCCGCTAAATTATCATTTATAAAACAATCAAGCAACAGCATGAATAGAATCATCTTTTTGACAGCTTCCCTCTTACTGGGAATACTCTCCGTCTTCTCGCAGACCGATTTCAATACCCCGGGCGCAGGTAATCCCGTCATCCCCGGATACTTTGCCGACCCTACTATAAAGAAGTTTGGCGACACTTATTATATGTATGCCACAACCGATGGTAGTGGTGCCGGCTTCGGCCCTGCCCAGGTGTGGACGAGCAAAGACTTCGTAAACTGGACCCTGATGCCCATGAACTGGCCCGACAGCCACTGGATATGGGCTCCCGACGTGATACAGCACACCGATGGCAAGTATTACTATTTCTATTGCCAGCCCTGCATCATCCATTGCGGTGTAGGGGAAACCCCGCGCGGACCGTGGAAGAACATTCTGGGAGAAAGCGAAGCAGTCCTCATTCCGGATCGTTTTGTAACAAATGCTATCACACTGGACGGACAGACTTTTGTGGACGATGATGGTTCGGTCTATATGTACTGGGGAACTTGGGGTATTTACAAAGGTTTCGGTTGTGGTGCCGGAAAATTAGCTCCCGATTTGAAGAATTTTACTGAAACCCGCCTCATTCCCAATACCGAAGCCACTGATTTCTTCGAAGCACCTTTTGTAATCAAACGCAATGGAACCTATTACTTTATGTATTCCTCCGGTTCCTGTCACGACCACACATACCGTGTGCAATACGCCACCTCAGACAAGCCTCTGGGGCCTTACACCTATGGCGGCTGCATCCTCGAAACCAATACTGACGGAACCATTCACGGTCCCGGACATCACAGCATCCTCCAGGAAGGTAATGATTACTATATCGTCTACCACCGTCACGACAATCCGCACTCCAACCGTGGCTTCCACCGCCAGCTTTGCATCGACCGCATGACATTCAATGCAGACGGGACGATTCAGAAAATCATCCCCACTCATGACGGCGTAGGCGCACTGGCTCCTTCCGTTGTTAAATCAACCAACCTCGCCTTTGGAAAAAGCGTCCGCGCCTCTTCTTTTTATGACGATAATTTCCGTCCTGAATATGCCGTAGATGATAATAACGGGACTTTATGGCGCCCCCGTGGTATGGGACAGGAATGGATTGAAATAGACCTGGAACGTACCCAGCCGATTCAAACCATCTGGACACAATTTGAATACGGTACGCAGTTCTATCAATATCTGATTGAGACTTCCACCGATGGAAAACGTTGGAATATCTTTGCTGATAAACGGAACAATCATCTGGCAGGCAGTCCGATGGTGGACTTCGGAAAGACTAAAGCCCGCTACGTCCGTCTCACTTATACCGGCGGACAAAAGAATGGTTTCGGCGGTGCTATCTGGAACATTAAAGTATTTTCCGGCATCGAAGAATCCGCTCCGCAGCAATGGCTCGGACTGACTGCCGCCGACTGGGACGGTCGCGAATGGCAAAACAACGAAGGGATGTTGGGAGGAGCTTTCACCCTTAAAGAAGGTGCAGCCCGCACCGGACGTATGGACGGACGTGATGCGCTGATTCTTGAGCCGGGTACTACACTGGAATTCCGTCATCCGTTGATTTCTCCTTCCAAAGAACATACAATTAGTGGGTTAGTTTATAGATTAGGTAGGTGGCAAAGCTACGAAGCGGAGTCCGCCCTTTCATCGGGTGTGATTTCGCTTCAAAGCGGAGCCGAACCTTTGATAATCACTAACCTCCGTTATTATAACTGGAAACAGGAACCTGCCGAGCAAGCCTACGATACCACCACGGACATTGTTCGTCTGCCGGCAGCCGACCAGCAAAAGCGCGGCCTGATAGTGAGCGTTACCGCCGATGACTTTGCAGCCGGAGACACCGTGCACTATTTCTCCAATCATGGAGTAGACGGATACTTTGAAGCTCAAAAAACGCCTTCCATCATCAAAGAAGTGCAAGGCAAGAAGAGCTTCCACTTTGAGGGACATCAGGTATTCCGTTCCAGTTTCTCACTCCCTGCAACCTTGCTGGACAATGCTCCCTATACATTGGAAGCCTGGATACTGAACGATTCCATCGCAGAAAACGAATGTGTGGCCGATTTCACGACATCACACGACGAATTGGAAAAGATTATGCTGGTAAACGGTACAGAACCGCGCTGCGGAGTCATCAACCACTACGGCTGGTACGAAGACACCGGTTATAAAAATATGAAAACGCTGGAAGGCAAATGGCAACACGTCTATATCTGCTTTGACGGCCGGATGGAGCAGGTATATATAAATGGACAACTAATCAGCGAAAAAGATATTCAATTGCTGATAAAACCGTCACAATACGTAACTTTGGGGCAGAATGCAGAACGCAACTGGCCGTTCACAGGCTACCTGCATTCACTGAAACTCTGGGACGAATATATTCCGATAAAAAAATAACACCATAAATAGAATGATAACCATGAAGAAACTTTTAGTAAGCACTTTGATGCTTGCCACTGCAATAGGCGGTCAGGCACAAGTGAAAAATCAGTCGCACGGCTACCCCATTGACCCTGTGCCCTTCACTTCGGTGAAAGTAACCGACTCCTTTTGGGGGCAGCGCCTCAACGCAAGCCGTGAAGTAACCATTCCTCTTGCTTTCAGCAAATGCGAGGAAACAGGAAGATATCAGAACTTCGTCAACGCAGCGCATCCCAGCGATACGATAAAAGTCGGCGGACTGGCCTTTGATGATACGGACGTCTATAAAACCATTGAAGGTGCCAGCTACCTGTTGCAGACTTATCCGGACAAGAAACTGGCTAAGTACATCGACAGTGTACTGGTGATTGTGGCCGCCGCACAGGAACCCGACGGATACCTCTACACCAGCCGCACCATGAACCCGAAGCATCCGCACGAATGGGCGGGAAGCAAGCGCTGGGAAAAAGTAGAAGACCTGAGTCACGAGTTCTACAATCTGGGACACATGGTGGAAGGTGCCATCGCCCACTATCAGGCAACCGGGAAGAAAAACTTCCTTGATATCGCCATCAAGTACGCCGATTGCGTATGCCGTGAGATAGGTACAGGCGAAGGACAGCAAATCCGTGTTCCCGGACATCAGATTGCCGAAATGGCACTTGCCAAACTTTATCTGGTCACCGGAGACAAGAAATACCTCGACCAGGCTAAATTCTTCCTCGACCAGCGCGGTTACACCAGCCGCACGGACGAATACAGTCAGGCACACAAACCCGTTGTCCAGCAGGATGAAGCCGTGGGACACGCCGTTCGCGCCGCTTATATGTACGCAGGAATGGCCGACGTGGCAGCTCTCACCGGAGATACCGCCTACATTCATGCCATCGACCGCATCTGGGACAATATCGTCGGTAAGAAGTATTACATCACCGGCGGTATCGGAGCTACCGCTGCCGGAGAGGCTTTCGGTAAAAACTACGAGTTGCCCAATATGTCAGCCTATTGCGAGACTTGCGCAGCTATCGGCAATGTATATGTCAACTACCGTCTGTTCTTGCTCCACGGCGAATCAAAGTATTATGATGTATTGGAACGTACCTTATATAACGGTTTGATTTCGGGTGTATCACTGGACGGCGGCGGTTTCTTCTACCCGAATCCGTTGGAGAGTATGGGACAACATCAACGCCAACCCTGGTTCGGTTGCGCTTGCTGCCCCTCTAATATCTGCCGTTTCATTCCGTCATTGCCGGGATATATCTATGCGGTGAAGGATAAAGATGTCTACGTTAACCTCTTCATGTCCAACACTTCGGACCTGAAAGTAGGCGGTAAGGCTGTTTCTATCGAACAAACAACGAAGTATCCCTGGAACGGAGACATCGCCATCGGTATTAAGAAGAACAATGCCGGGCAGTTCACTATGAAAGTACGTATCCCGGGATGGGTACGGGGTCAGGTAGTTCCGAGTGACCTTTACACCTACAGCGACGGCAAGCGTCTGAAATATACGGTAGCCGTGAACGGAGAACCCGCACAAAGCGAACTGAAAGACGGCTACTTCTGCATCGACCGCCGTTGGAAGAAGGGCGACAAAATAGAAATACACTTCGACATGGAACCACGCACCGTGAAAGCCAACAATAAAGTGGAAGCCGACCGTGGACGCATTGCCGTGGAACGCGGCCCGATTGTGTATTGCGCTGAATGGCCGGATAACAACTTCGATATTTTCAGTGTATTCATGAACCGCAACCCGAAGTTTGAAGTAGTGGAGAAGCCCGATTTACTGTATGGCATCAACCAACTGAAGACAGGGGCGCAGATTCTTGGATACGATGACCAGGGACGCCTGACTACCACTGACGTGGATTTGACCCTGATTCCTTATTATGCATGGGCACACCGTGGTTCGGGAGCCATGGGAGTATGGTTGCCGCAGGAATTAAGCGCATCCCGCCCCACCATGCCCGCCACGCTGGCTTCGGAAAGCAAGATTGATGCCTCACACAAAGTAAAATCTATCTCAGCCATCAACGACCGCCTGGTGCCAAAAGATGAGAACGACCGCTCCATGCCTTACTATCACTGGTGGCCGAAACAGGGAAGCACCGAATGGATTTCATACGAATTCCCGGCAGAAGCAACCGTCAGCAGTGCTACCGTATATTGGTTTGACGATGCTCCCTGGGGTGGTTGCCGCGTTCCAAAGAGCTGGAAGATTTATTATAAAGATGCACAAGGCGAATGGCAACCCGTCACCGGTGCCGACAAATACGGAGTTGAAAAAGGTACGGGAAATGTGGTTAACTTTGACCCGGTAAAGACAAAAGCCGTCAAACTGGAAATCAGACAGCCGGATAAATATTCATCAGGCTTATTTGAATGGGAAGTTAAGTAAAGATTAGGTATATGAAAATGGTTAGATTAGGTTTGTCAGTAGCCATGCTCCTTTGCGGGGGCATGGCTATTGCCCAAGGTACGGTAGAGGATTACAACCGTGCCTATTCATTGAGAGAGAAGTTCAGCGCAAACAAGATATTCTACTCCAATGTCACACCGACGTGGATAGAAGGTACACATCAGTTCTGGTATGTGCGCAATACACCGGAAGGACGTATGTATGTATCGGTGAATGCAGACAAGAAAGGGAGAAAAGAGTTGTTCGACCATAGCCGCCTGGCTGACGCACTTACCAAGGCATCCGGCAAAGAAGTGAAACCTTCCGCCATCAATCTGGAGCGACTACATGTAAACAAGAGTCTGGACACACTCCGCTTTGTTTTCAATAACCAGCGATGGATGTATGCCACCCGGAAAAACCAGTTGGCAAACGAAGGCGCTCTCCCCGTTCCCCAAAAGCAGAAACACTGGATGGAACGGGATGATGAGAAGACTACCAATCCTATTCCTTCACCTGACGGCAAGTACACAGCATTCATCAAGAATCAGAATGTATACGTGAAAGAAATTGCCACAGGGAAAGAAAGACAGTTGAGTATAGACGGCACACTGAGCAATTATTATTCAGCCTATATCCGCTGGTCACCGGACAGCAAGAAAGTGGCTTCCTGCAAGATACGTCCGGTTGAGAAGCGTTATGTATATTATGTGGAGTCTTCTCCAACGGACCAACTGCAACCTAAGCTCCACAAGCAGGAGTATGCCAAACCGGGAGATGAACTCCCATTTAAGGTGCCTTGCATCTACGAAGTGGAGACAGGACGCAGTATTATCCCTTCCACTGATTTGTTTGCCCAACAGTATGAGATATACGGCCCCGAATGGAACCCGGACAGCCGTGCCGTAACCTTCGAGTACAATCAGCGCGGGCATCAGGTGTACAGGGTATTGGAACTTTCGGCAGAAACCGGCAAGGTACGTCCACTGATAGAGGAAAGCAGTGATAAATACGTAAACTACACCCGCCATTTCCGCCATGACCTGAGGGACAACAAGCATATCATCTGGATGAGCGAACGCGACAACTGGAACCATCTGTATATGTACGACCGCACCACTGCGCAGCCCGTCCACCAAATCACAAAAGGCGAATGGTATGTGCGCGAAGTGCTTCGTGTAGATGAAGACAACCGGCAGATTTACTTCTCCGCAAATGGTGTACAACCCGGTGAAGACCCTTATCTCATCCGCTATTACCGCATCGGCTTCGACGGGAAAGACTTGGTTTGCCTTACTCCGGAAGAAGGAATGCACCGTGCCTGGTTCTCGGGAGATATGAATTATCTGGTAGACGTTTACTCTATGGTAGACAAAGCTCCTGTAGCCGTGCTGCGCAGCGCCAAGGATGGCAAAGTAGTAATGCCATTGGAAACTGCCGACATCAGCCGCCTGATAGCCGAAGGCTGGAAAGCACCGGAAGTGTTTACCGCCAAAGGGCGTGACGGCAAAACGGATATGTGGGGACTGATTGTCCGTCCCACTAATTTCGACCCGAACAAGAAGTATCCGGTTATCGAATACATTTACCAAGGTCCCGGCGACCAATATGTACCCAAGACTTTCATTCCGTACAATTGGTACATGACTTCACTTGCCGAACTCGGCTTTATCGTCGTCATGGTGGATGGAATGGGAACTTCTTTCCGTTCACGCGAATTTGAGAATGTATGTTATAAGAATCTGAAAGATGCCGGACTGCCTGACCACATCGCTTGGATTAAAGCTGCCGGAGAGAAGTATCCGTATATGGATATGGACCGCGTAGGCATCTACGGCTGTTCCGCCGGAGGTCAGGAGTCCACCACTGCCGTGCTGCTGCATCCCGAATTCTACAAAGCCGCTTACTCCGCCTGTGGTTGCCACGACAATCGCATGGATAAAATCTGGTGGAACGAACTCTGGCTCGGATATCCCGTAGGCGACCAGTACAAAGAAGGCTCGAACGTAGAGAATGCCCATTTGTTGAGTCGTCCCCTGATGCTGGTAGTCGGTGAACTGGACGACAATGTAGACCCAGCTTCAACCATGCAAGTAGTAAATGCTTTGATTAAGGCGAACAAGGATTTTGAACTGGTAGTCATCCCCGGCGCACACCATACAATGGGTGAAGACTTCGGGGAACATAAACGGTATGATTTCTTTGTAAGACATCTGATGGGGGGAAACCCGCCGAAGTGGGACGAGGTGAAGAAGTGATTAGTGATTCATGCGAATCAGGAGTTGAAATTCATTCATAACCGTGCAGAAATGAATTATTTCACCACAGATTACACAGATTAGCACAGATTTAATTTATTAATAATCAGAGACATCTTTCCTAATCTGTGTAATCTGTGGTGCATCATAACCACTCAGAAATGAATATAATTCAATCACTAATACCGAATACTTATCACGAACCTGCTCCCCTTTCCCAATTCACTTTCCACCGTCAGCGTGCCGCCATGAGCCTCCACAAAGTCCTTTGAGATGGACAAGCCCAGGCCACTGCCTTGCACCTTCGTACCCGGCACACGGAAATAGCGGTCGAAAATACTTTGATGATAACGCGGGTCGATGCCCTTGCCAAAGTCCTGCACGTACATCTCAATGATTCCGTCTTCATGCTTGGCACCAATCACCACACGTCCGTTTTCTTTGGAGTAGCGGATGGCGTTGCTCAGAAGATTCGTCAGTACCCAAGCTATCTTTTCACTGTCCACAAACAGTTTCGGCATCTTCTCGTCGGGATATTCCACTTCTATCTGGATACCGAATTTATCAGCCTGCACCTGATTGGCCTTGATGGCATACTCAATAAGCTCGATAGGCTTCGTTATCTTCGGCATCATCTGGAGCTTGCCGGCTTCTACTTGTGTCATATTCAAGAGTTCACCGGTGATACCCAACAGACGGTCGGCATTCTCTTTAATACTTTTCGATAGTTGTTCCTGCTCGTCGTTCAAAGCCCCTACCCGTTTGTCTTCCAGCAATTGCAGACTCATAAGAATGGCAGAAATAGGCGTTTTCAGTTCATGGGAGATGGTGGAGATGAAGGTGGTCTTGGCAGAGTCCAGCTCCTTGAACTCGGTGATATTCTTCAACAGGATGACGTCACCCAGGTTTTGCGGTTCGTCCGTATCGGTTTCCGTGTTCATAATCGTGATATAGGACGCCTGGAAATAACTCTCCTTGTTGTCCGCATAGATTTTCAGCGGTTCCTTCTTTTCACTGGGAGTGATAAGTTCGCGCACCAGACGGCGGAGCAGGTCGTTCTTCAGCGAGAGTTCCTCGGCGGAACGACGGATAACCTCTTCCCGCTTCAAGTTCAGCACGGTGAGCGCCTCTTTGTTGATGAAAAGTATTTCATGCTCCCGGTTCAGGCCGATGATAGGCTCGTGAATACTGTTCACGATGGCTTCCAGAAACTTCTTGGCAGCAAGAATATCATTCAGTGTGCTGGCACGGTATTCCGTCAGCCGTTCCGCCATGCGGTTGAAGCTGTCGGCCACTGCGCTGAACTCTTCGTGCCCGCTCATGTCGAGGCGTTTCTCGTAATTGTGATTGGCTATTTCGAAGATGCCGTGCGTCAGTTCCTGAATAGGCTTACTAATGGAACGGGGTAACCAGACCAACAACACGATACTGGCAAGAATACAGACGCCTCCGGTAACGGAAATCCACAGCAGAGCACGCTGCAAACCCGGCATGGCGGCAGGGCTGTCCGGTTCGGTGGCCGTCAGTATCTGAAGATTCACTACGGAGAGAGCAACCAGCAGAATGATCATACCGGTCAGAATGCCTACACTGAGTATCAATTTAGTACGAATATTCATAATGCACTGATGAATTAAATATTATGCAAGTATAATCAAATCTATGTTTGCTTGCGCCAATTCGCTCACAAATTTTCTGTATTTCAACACCATGAACAAGGATTGCGGAAAGCGGAAAGCAGGACTGCCCATGCAAACAGAAGTAATCTGTCTCTCCTTACAAGTACGGATAATGGCATCCAATACATCTTTCGATTGTACCTGAAGGACTTCACCATCCAACTCAGTGACCAGTTTGAAGTGGTTCAGCAGATAACGCTGGCTTGCCAGGTCGATGCGGTCGGCACTCTCGCGGGGCGTCTGCACATACAGGGCAATGAAAGAAGTATTGTAGCGGGTAGCCAGCCGTGCCGCCTTACGGATGATGCGCCGTGGCGTCTTCTCATGACTGCTGATGCATGCCAGAAACTTCTCGTGCCGGACGCCTACGCTCGAAATGACGACTTCGTTCTCCACCTTCTTCTCCACTCGCAGGGCTACTTCCTTCAAGGCCAGTTCACGGAGTTGGAGGATGTTCTCGGTCCGGAAGAAGTTGGTCAGTGCCGTCTGCACCTTCTCCGGGCGATAAATCTTGCCGGCTTTCAGACGGGTTATCAGTTCTTCGGCAGTCAGGTCGATGTTCACCACCTCGTCCGCTTCCTGAAGGACACTGTCGGGGATGCGCTCTTTGACTTCGATGCCGGAGATGCCTTGCACTTCTTCGTTCACGCTCTCGATGTGCTGGATGTTGACGGCGGAAATCACGTTGATGCCTTCGTCCAAAAGGTCCATCACGTCCTGCCAACGCTTTTCGTTACGACTGCCTTCTACGTTGGTATGCGCCAGTTCGTCCACGATGACTATTTCGGGATGGATGCGGATGATACCCTCCAAATCCATTTCTTCCAGTTCCTTGCCTTTGTAGAATATCCGGCGGCGGGGGATGACGGGCAGGCCTGCAAGAAGAGCTTCCGTCCCGGCACGTCCGTGGGTTTCGATGTAGCCGATTTGCACGTCTACGCCGTTGTCCAGCAGGTCGTGGGCTTCCTGGAGCATCCGGTAAGACTTGCCCACACCGGCTATCATGCCGATGTAAATCTTGAACTTGCCACGACGGGATTTCTTTATCAGGTCGAGGAAGTGTTGCACGTTTTGTTCTCTGTCCATACCTTTAAGTAGTTATCATTATGGGTTAGCCGGGATTAGTAAGTGAGTTGGCATATCATCAATACGGATGATGGGTATCATCAATACGGATGATGAGTACCATCAATACGGATGATGGGTAGAATCAATGCCAATGATTCCTACAATCAATGCCAATGATTCCCACAATCAATGCCAATGATTCTATGCTAAGTCATAGAGACAAGATACCTCTGTCACTTACATTAAGGCTTTAAGGTTATGCCAAAGACTAAGTGGGTATCTTCCAAACAAGGATTCCAGATAGCCTGTGCAAATATAGGCAATGAAAATGAGTCTGTTATCCTGATAGCCGTAGTAGCTTTCAATGCTACATTGGTAAAGGCAAAACCGGAGTTTCCATATCCTACCGTATAAGTTTCATAAGGAACGAATCCTACGGTTGCATTCAAACCTACCGACTTCACGCTGAACGGATAGTTCAGTTCACAATAGGAAGAATAGTTTTGCGCGCCTTCCTCATTCTTATCGGCTCCCGCAAACATAGTGTACCAAGCTATGGACAGGGGAAACTTCTCGCAAGGCAACGTATAGGCCAGACCAGCTTCAAAGAAATGTGCCGTCTCATGACTTTTGAAGTTGAAATACTGACGGGCACCCTGTCCCGCCCACCAAAGGCTCGCCACAGACAGTGACAGACCGGACTCGCCGAATGCGTAAGTTGCCGTCAGGTCTATCTCCTTGTTTGCCTGGCCTTCGGTAGATTTATAACCGTCGAAGTCCGTGGAACCCCACGCAGTCAGAGAGAAGCCGCTGATGCCGAAACCCAGTGTAGGTTGGAAGCTGGCTCCCGTCTGATATACGCCGCGCCAGACGTAAGAGCTTACTAAATCACCCTGCACGGTAAATTCCTGTGCCTTCACATCGTTTGTCCCGAAAAAACATGCAGCAACAATGGCTGCTATTACAAAAAACGTTCTTTTTACTTGTTTCATAATTCATTCAATCTTTAAAATACAATCTCTTAAAAAGAGAGAGGCGTGTCTCCGTTCACCCTGTTTTTAGACATCACCATGGCAAAATATGAACGGAGCCTGTCCGCCTCTCTTCTACCAACCTAAAGTTAGATTCTGATTATTAAAATAATTGGTTGTACAAATGATAATTTAGGGGCGCCTCGCCCCTAAATTATCATTTAATATTGTCTATCTCTTCAAGTGCAATGTTCAGTTTCAACACATTCACCTTTTCCGTCCCGAAAAGACCGAGCAGTGGTTTCTGTATCGTCTCGTCCACGATACTCTTCACCTTCGCCTCATCCATGCCACGTGCCTGGGCTACGCGTTTCACCTGTACGTATGCACTGGCGGGAGTGATATCCGGATCAAGCCCCGAAGCACTGGCTGTCACCATTTCAGCCGGAACGTCCTTGCGTTGCAGATAGGGATGGTGCACCAGGAAAGTATCAATACGGGCTTCTACTTCCGAAAGATATTCTTCGTTGGTAGGGCCTTTGTTGCTACCGGAAGAACTGGCAGCATCGTAACCGTCACCGGCATGGGAAGGACGTCCCCAGAAGTAGATGTCTTTTGTGAACATCTGCCCTACATTAGCGGCACCGACCACCTTACCATCCAGAGTCGCTACTTCCGCATTACCCTTATTTGGACCTGCCACCTGAGCAAATATCCACAGGATAAGGATATAGAATACAGAGAAGAACACGCAAAAAGCAAGTGTTATTTTGAGGGATTTGAATAATGTTTTCATTATCTTGTTATTTATTAGTTTGTTATTATCAGGCCTTCTTCCGAAAGGAAACCCGGCCGGGGCGCCTCGCCCCTAAAAGAATAAACTGACCACCATATCTATTAATTTAATTCCGATAAAGGGTGCAATGACACCGCCTAAGCCATAAATCAGCAAGTTGCGGCGAAGCAATGCACTGGCACCAATCGGTTTATACTGTACTCCTTTCAGTGCCAACGGAATCAATATAGGAATAATGATAGCGTTAAAGATTATAGCTGAAAGGATGGCTGACTCAGGACTATGCAGCCCCATGACGTTCAGCGGTGCTAACTGAGGGATGGCTACCATAAACAAAGCGGGAATAATCGCAAAGTATTTAGCCACGTCATTTGCTATAGAGAACGTGGTCAATGTACCGCGCGTCATCAACAACTGTTTACCGATTTCCACAATTTCAATCAGCTTCGTAGGATCATTGTCCAAGTCCACCATATTACCGGCTTCCTTTGCAGCCTGCGTACCGCTATTCATAGCAACGCCCACATTTGCCTGTGCCAATGCCGGAGCATCATTTGTACCGTCTCCCATCATTGCCACCAGCTTACCGGACTGCTGCTCTTTCTTGATATATTCCATCTTGTCTTCCGGCCGGGCTTCAGCTATAAAATCATCCACACCGGCCTTTTCTGCGATGTACTTTGCTGTCAGCGGATTATCTCCGGTCACCATTACCGTCTTCACTCCCATCTTGCGAAGGCGTTCGAAACGTTCCTGAATACCCGGTTTGATGATATCCTGCAACTCAATAACGCCAGCCACCTGCCGGTTGACACACACTACCAACGGTGTACCGCCGTTACTTGAAATTGCAGCAATCACATCTTCCACCTCTTTCGGGAAACTGTTTCCGGCACTCTCCACAATCCGGCGGATAGCATCGAAAGCACCTTTACGTATCTGAGTACCATTTTGCAAATCCACGCCTGAACACTTTGTTTCGGCAGTGAACTTAATCATCCGGGCACCCGTAGTATTCAGGTCACGCATACGGCGACCTGTTTCCCGTCCCAGTTCTATAATTGATTTACCTTCCGGTGTTTCATCGGAGATGGAGGACAGCAGGCAAGCCTCAATAAAATCACGTTCGTCCACACCGGGAGCTGCATAGAACTTCGTAGCTTTACGGTTACCGATTGTAATAGTTCCCGTCTTATCCAGCAGCAACGTATCAATATCACCGGCCGTTTCCACCGCCTTACCCGATTTCGTTATCACATTGGCACGAAGCGCACGGTCCATACCTGCAATGCCGATAGCGGAAAGCAGACCACCGATTGTCGTCGGTATCAGGCAGACAAACAGGGAGAGAATAGCTGCAATCGAGATGTACGTTCCCGGATGATCTATATTTGTATAGTCCGCCATCGGAATCAGCGTGACGCAAACAATCACGAATACCAGTGTGAAACCGGCCAGCAGGATAGTCAACGCTATTTCATTCGGTGTTTTTTTCCGGGTAGCGCCTTCCACCAGAGCAATCATCTTGTCGAGGAAGCTCTCACCCTGTTGTTGGGTTACCAATACCTTTATCTTATCAGAAAGCACCTTCGTACCACCGGTTACAGAACTCTTATCTCCACCCGCCTCACGGATTACCGGGGCAGATTCGCCTGTGATGGCACTTTCATCAATGGAAGCCAGTCCTTCTACAATCTCACCGTCAGCCGGAATCATATCACCGGCTTCGCAAATAAAGTAATCACCTTTCTTCAGGCGTGCGCTACTGATATTGCAGACTTTGCCATCAATCAGGATTTTAGCGGGAGTCTCCTCACGCGTCTTGCGCAGGCTGTCGGCCTGGGCCTTACCACGAGCCTCGGCAATGGCCTCAGCGAAGTTGGCGAACAGCAGAGTAACAAAGAGAACGACGAACACCAGGAAGTTGTACCCGAATGTTCCATATTCCGTAGTCCCCAGCGATAGGATGCAGACTACCAGCATCACCAGCGTCACAAGCTCCACCGTAAACATAATCGGATTCTTAATCATCACCCGTGGATCCAACTTCACGAATGATTGCTTCAAGCTTTCCATAACTTGCTCCTTTTGAAACAAAGAAGCTGATTTCTTATCTTTCATATCTTTCTTTTTCTACTACTTACAAACTAAAATGTTCAGCAATCGTACTCAACGCATGCACCGGGAAGAATGACAGGGCAGCTACAATGAAGATAACCGCAAAAGTCATCACTGCAAATGTCACCGTATCCGTCTTCAGCGTACCGGCACTTTCCGGGATGAACTTCTTCTGCGCCAGCAGTCCCGCAATGGCCACCTGACCGATAATCGGAATAAATCGACTCAGGATAAGCACCCAACCACAAGCATAGTTCCAGAAATAAGTATTATCTCCCAGTCCCTCGAAACCGGACCCGTTATTAGCTGCACACGAAGTAAACTCATACAATTGCTCGCTCAGCCCGTGGAAACCCGGATTATTCAGCCAACCGCCCTCGCTCGCCACGAAATCGGGATGATGGGCAAACAGATACGTGGACAGAGCCGTTCCTACCAGAATCACAAACGGATGAAGCAACGCCACAACGGTCGCAATCTTCATTTCGCGTGCTTCCACCTTCTTACCGAGGAACTCCGGTGTACGCCCTACCATTAGTCCGCTGATAAACACGGCTATAATTATAAATGTATAGTAGTTCATCCAACCTACCCCGACACCACCAAACCAGGTATTAATCTGCATATTCAGCATCTCCATCAGTCCGCTGAGCGGCATCGTAGAGTCGTGCATACCATTCACTGAACCATTGGAAGTGACGGTGGTCGTAATGCTCCACAAGGCTGTTGCAGCCGCACCAAGCCGTACTTCTTTTCCTTCCATCGCTCCGCCATCCTGCGCAATACCCAGTTCGTCAATACGCGGGTTACCGTTCATCTCCTGGTAGACATTGATGCCGACACCCGCCAGATAGGCAAAGAGCATTACACCGAATATACTATAAGCCAGTTTCTTACGATTGGAATAGAAACCGAGTGCGAAAACCATTGCCATCGGGATGATAAGGATAGACCAACATTCCACCATATTGGACAGATACGTAGGATTCTCCAACGGATGCGAAGAGTTTACACCGAAATAACCGCCGCCATTGGTACCCAGTTGCTTGATGGGCACGATGGCAGCCGCAGGGCCTTGTGAAACCATCTGTTCCTGTCCTTCGAGCGTGGTCACCTCCATCTTTCCGTCAAAGCTCATCGGAGTACCTTCTATAATAAGGATGAAACCCACAATCAGCGAAAGTGGCAACAGGATACGTGTACTACTCAATACAAGGAAGTTCCAGAAGTTACCTATTGTCTTCGTTGTCTTCACGGAAATAGACTTCATGATACCTGCCATAGCCGCCATACCCGTTGCCGCCGTAATAAACTGGAAAAGCATGATGACAAATAACTGCGTGAAGTAAGTCAGCCCGCTTTCACCGGAATAATGCTGCAAGTTACAGTTCACCATGAAGCTGATGCAGGTGTTGAATGCTTGGTCCGGTGTCTGCGGCCCGTTACCGTCGGGATTCAGAGGCAACCAGTGTTGAGTAACCAACAGCACCATGCCCCACACAAACCAGAAAGCGTTTAATATCAGAAGCGCTTTCAGAAACTGTTTCCAGTTCATCTCTTCGGTGGGGTTGATGCCACACACTTTAAAAATAAGTCTCTCAATCGGCTTCATGAAGTCCGACCATGTCTTTTGTCCTTTATAGACTTTTGCAATATACTTTCCCAACGGATAAGCCAACGCCACCATCAGGACTATCTGCAAGATTACACCTAAAATCTCTGTGTTCATTTCTCTAATTCATTAATAAAATGATACCTTAATTGTCAATGATCAATTGTCAATTGCCTAAAACTTTTCCGGTCTCACAAGTACATACATCAAATACCCGAAAACCGCAATACCCAATACAAATAATGTTATATACATAATCTTTCTCTCCTTCTTAAATCTTTTCAAACCAATCCACACATTTCCAGAACAGCCCGAAAGCGAGCAACCCGCTCGCGAGGCAGAAAATAAATGAAATCGTTATTCCCATGTCTTTTACCTTTTATCAGATTAATACTATTACTTTGTTTGCCACAACAATGCCAAAGACGTGCCAAAAGCGCGAGAAGAGCCTTAACAATCTGATTTACAATAAGCTGACAATTCCATTACAGCCAATCCGCCTCCGCCCCACCCTTCCAAAATGAAAGAGTGCCCTATCAAAACAGAAAACGGCAGAACCCCAAAAACCAACCCGGACGGCGATGGCAATTTAGAAGAGAACCCGCTAGGATAGACAGCACGCACAAAGGCAGGAAGACAGAAATCCCTTTCGGACAGTAGATTAGTGCTGCTGGAAGGGAATTTTAATGGTTAAGTTGATAAAGGATAACAGGTCTACAGAGACAGATAAATCAACTGTATTTATTTTTAGCCAATGCTTTTTCTATGGTTTCTCCGATAGATTTACTACATTTGCATCAGCCACATAAAACGTGTTAAAGCATGGAAAGAACCTATATTAATGAATTTCATAAGCAATGGATAGAAAGCACCTTGAAGTCGATAACCTCTTGGCAGAAGCAGCCCATCTCGTTAGAAGAGAAAAAGAAGCAACAGGAAATGCTGAACCGCCAGAGGGATATAAGAGAGGGTAAATTGAAAAGCTGAAAGAGTTTGCCACTCTTAACAACTTATGGATCGACTTTAATACTCTTTCTTTATCTTACCTCAATAAAGGCGGGGAGAATGAAGTTTTCACCGGTAATGAAGATATTGTATTCAAATTGAATAACTTTGAATATGCAGGTGATGACCTTACCAACTTCTTCATCCGAATAGAAGCACATAACCATTTCTTCTACAATGTAGCTTACACTTTAGTAGGTTTTGCCTATAATAGTATGCATGAGTTTTGTGCTGTATTAGTTCAGCCTTATGTTAGGGCAAAGCGAGAAGCTACGGAAGAAGAAATAGCAGATTACATGGAAGCATTAGGCTTTGAGATGGACTATGAAGATGAATACCATAATGAAGAATATGAAGTTTTTGATGCTGTTCCTGATAATGTTCTTTATGGAATAGATAATAAACTAATACCCAAATCAGACTGAGATTAAGGCATATTGAGTGATATATAGCTTTTCCTCCTATTCGTTTATAATATAGTATCTTATCTCTTTCTTGTTAAACAATACAAAGATAGCAATGTTTTTCCGAAAAGCCCGTCTCGGCATGCCCCGAAATGCAAGCCTAAATCTTATATTCCTCCATCTTCCTGTACAGCGTTGTCAAGCCGATTTTCAACAGTCGTGCCGCTTCTGTCTTATTCCCTTTCGTATATTCTAGTACACGGGCAATGTGACGGTGTTCCATAGCCGAAAGCTCGAAGCAGCCGGGCATGCCGTCGTCCGATTGCTCGTAATGGGCATTCTGAATCTCCAACGGTAAATCTGCAATATCCAGACGATCACCTTCGCAAACGATGAGGCTGCGCTCTATCACATTACGCAACTCGCGGATATTCCCTTTCCAGGGTTGTTGTTCCAGTGTACTGAGAAATTCGGGAGTAATCTCATTAATGGCACGCGACAGTTGTGCTGAGAAGTTCCGTATAAACGCCTTTGCCAGCAGGCGGATATCTCCCGTACGCTCGCGCAGCGGCGGCAGGTGTACTTGAAATACGCCAAGCCGATAGAAGAGGTCTTCACGGAAACGCCCTTTGGCTATCTCTTCCGGCAGATTACGGTTGGTTGCCGCAATAATACGCACATTGACGCGTGTCGGTTTCGTATCGCCTATCTTGATATATTCTCCTGTTTCGAGGATACGCAACAACTTGGCTTGCAGTTCAAAAGCCATCTCACCGATCTCATCCAGAAAGATAGTGCCATGGTTCGCCTCCTCAAACAAACCCTTCTTATCTTTCAACGCTCCCGTAAACGAACCTGCCTTATGCCCGAACATCTCACTTTCCAGCAGCTCCTTACTGAACGAGGAACAGTTCACAGCCACAAAGTTCTGCTTTGCCCGCTTACTATTATAATGAATGGCTTGGGCAAATACCTCCTTACCCGTTCCCGTTTCTCCCGTCAGTAACACGGGAACATCGGTCACCGCAACCTTCCGTGCAAGCAATACCGCTTCTTTCAGTGATTTGGATTCTCCCAGAATGGACTCGAACGAATACGTCTGTCCCACTTTCTTTTCAAGCTTTTCCAAACGGACATTCATCCGCGCTTTCTCCATGGCACGGCTGATGAGGGGAATTATCTTATTATTGTCATCTCCCTTTGTGATATAGTCGAAAGCTCCGTTCTTGATGGCTTGTACGCCATCGGGAATATTGCCATGAGCCGTCAGGAGAATGACTTCCACATTGGGAGCCGCCTTTTTGATGGACAGCACCAGATCCACCCCATTTCCATCGGGCAGGAAAACATCACACAAAGCTACGTCGGGGGTTTGGAGTTCCAGTTGTCGTAGGGCAGCCCTGCAATCACCAGCCTGACAAACTTCATATCCTTCTAATTCCATCATACGCGCCAAAAGGGTACGGATTTGTACCTCGTCATCAACGATTAAAATCTTACTCATATCTTATTCGGATAAGTGTTTAAACTGATAATGGTAAAAACAGGGTGTGCAAATATAAAACTTTTCCGGAATACGAGCGGCACATCTTTTGAACTTTTATAATAGAGGAACGGAAAGCAACTGAATCTCCTTTATAGCTTAACTCCATATATACAAGGAGATAAGGATTCAGACAACCTCCACACCTTACGGACAAATCTCTTCCATTTTGATAAAATCACCCTGAAATGGAAAGGAAAAATAAACTTCCGGTAAGCATCATTCAATAAATAACTAAAAAAATGAAAAATATGGAAATCTACAAATTCAATGGAAATTCAACAGCATCCGTAGAAGGAATGCAACATGTTGCCAAACTGATTATGAACAACCAGCCTACGATAGCAATACTATCGGCAGCAGAGGATGTCACTAAACACCTGGACGAAATAGCCGCCTGCTTCTTCAACCGTAATACTGAGGAGGCGCACGAGAAGATCACCCGGCTGGAATTCTACTTCATTGACTTCGCCAATGAGCTCCTCACGGATGATGAAATCAAGCATCAGGCCATCCGGTGCATACTCGATAGTTTCCAGGCTATCTGGAAGTATTGCCTGGAACCCTTTACCTCAACCGACGAAAAAGATATTCTGGCACAAGGAGAACTACTCACCAGTACATTAATGAGTCTTTATCTTCAGGAACAGAAAGTCGATAATGCCATGCTTTGTGCATTCGACTTCATACGCGTAGGTACAAACCGGGAAGTGGATATCGAATACATAGAGCAAAAACTAGATAAGCAGCTGAAACTCTACCCTGGCACTCACCTGTTTATCACCCAGGGAAGTATCTGTAAAAATGCTTTTGGCGAAACCGATTACCTGAAACAAGGCGGCAGCGATTATACGGCGGCCCTCATTGGCGTGGCCTTGCATGCAAAAGAGATAAAGCTATGGACAAACTTTGCCATACGCAACAACGACACATTGGTCATAAAGGACGCTGGTACAATCCGGAACCTCAGCTTCAGCGAGGCAGAACGTCTGATCTATTTCAATCCGCAAATTCTGCATCCGTTCTGTCTTGCTACAGCATGGAAAGGAAACGTTCCTATTCATCTGCTCAATCCGATGAATCCGACGGCGGAAGGAACTTACATCTCCGATAATTTGCAAAATGGGGAAGCTGTAAAAGCTGTTGCAGCAAAGGACTCAGTGGTTTATATTCGCCTTGAGTCAAACCATACACTACGACCTTATCTGTTTATCAGTAAGATTATGGAAATCTTTGCCAAATACCGGACAAATCCCTGCCTGCTGACTTCATCCAATGATAATATATCGATTGTGACGGATAACAAGGAGTTCCTGTCCCGTATTCTGCGTGAACTGAACAGATATGCCCGGATATGGGTAGAGGACCGTATGTCCATTGTTTCGGTTGTGGGTAATATGAAGTCTTCGTGCATCGCCATGGAAAGCCGGATTATTGATGCACTGAAGAATATCCCGTTGAGAATGATTTCGTACGGAAGCGACGAGAATGATGTATCAATTGTGGTCAGGGGAACAGATAAAGCAGAAGTACTCCGGTTGCTCGATGAAAAGTTACTGAAACCGGAGTACTTCGGAAAAGCTTGTTAGAGGAAGATCTCTATGAAAAGCGTTCCATTATTTCCATACACATACGTCCATTATGGTACGGGCATTTCCAAAAACCCGCTTTATCATCGCCGGTATTTACCGTACCATCTGCACGTATACTCCAGTACCATTCACCATTCTGGGGGTCTATCAGATTCTTCTTGATAAATTCCCAGCAACGGAAAGCTTTCTGTAAAGCTACCTCATCATCAAAGTATTGGTAAAGGTTGATGTGTCCTACTACATTTTCAGCCTGTACCCACCAGTGACGGTCTGTATCCGTCCTTTGCTTCGTAAGAAAAGTTTCATAAACCATAGCCCCGTCAGGTGTCAGGCCTTCATCGGCAGCGGCAGCTATAAACTCAACCAATGGTTCCACCTTTTCCAACAGAGCCTCATCTCCCAGCACCAGCGCTGCTTCATGAATCAGCCAGGAAGCTTCAATGTCATGTCCATAGGAAACAATGCGATATTTACTGTTCCAGTTTTCATCAAAGAAAAGCTCCAGGTGTCCGGTCTCAGCATTCAATATCTTATCGATAAAAATCTCTATCAGGTTACGGAGCTGACTTTTCAGCGAATCATTTTTCCATACACGATAAAGATTAGTATAAGGCTCCAGAATATGCAGATGAGTATTCATGGTTTTACATTCATTCTCATCTTTATCGCTCAGACGCATATCGGCAAGTTCACTCCATCCCCGGGTAAAAGCTTCACAATACCCATTCTTTACGGAATCGAAACTATACCTTTCAATATCTTCAAACAGGCGGATAGCATAATCCAAGGCTTCCTTATCACCTGTAGCACGGTGATATTCACTTAAGCCATAAATTACAAATCCGATGGCATATATTTGTTTTTTAGTATCCAACGGATTCCCTTTATAATCAAGTGACCAATAGATACCACCAAATTCTTTATCATAAAAACGATCAATGATGATTCGCTTGGCGCGGGTTGCTATAGTCAGATATTCTTCATTTCTTAACAGGCGGTAAGCAGCCGAAAATGTCCAGAGAATACGTGCATTCAAAATGGCCCCTTTCTCTGCTTCCGGCATCAGGACGCCTGTTCCCGTAATACGGCCATAAAAGCCTCCGTTCACTTCATCTTTCATTCTGTTCATCCAAAACGGAAGGATGTTGTCTACCAACTCTGCTTCCATTTCTTTTCTTATACTCTTGATGTCCATCATTCAATTTGCAATTTAATCATTTACAAATACCGATTATTTCCCGTCACTCATAACTGGCAGCCCGTATCTTCTTCAGTTTTTCATCGACCTCCGCAACGCGTTTCGTCGTCAATGGATAAAAGTATACGACTATCATAGCCAAAACAGCCACGGCAGCCGGTATCCAACTCATCAACAAATTCAGTCCGGTCAATGCTTCTTCTGTCTGTGCTGCTCCCTCCGCTGTATTGTAACCGAATGCAGCCAGAATCCACATGACGGCAGCACCACCAAACGCACCGCCAAACTTCTGTGCCATAGACGAAGAAGAGAAAATGAGTCCTGTTGAAGCCGTTCCGTCTTTCAGTTCAGCATAATCCGAAACATCCGCATACATACTCCATACCAACGGGGATACAATACCTGTGCAAACAGATATGACGACTTGCATAACCAGCATCAACCAAAAACCTAATGGCGTACAAGGCAGGTAAAAGAACAAAATACTTAATACTGCCAAAGCACCCATAGTCGAAATATAAGTGGATTTCTTACCTAATGAACGGGAAAGGGGAACTGCTAATACAACTCCAATCATATTTGAAACTTCTCCGACACTCAGAAACAATCCGGCATAAAACAAGAGTGAAAAGTCACCCAAACTTAAGAATATGCCATCACCTATATAATCTTTGAAAAAGTAGGCAGCTGTAGCACCACGCACCGTGCTGAATAAATTAGAGCACAATGCCGCACCGATAAGCAGCCACCAAGGAATATTAGCGAGTAATGATTTAATATCTTTGCCGATAGAGACCGTAGAGACACTCTTTATGTATTCCCGCGTCATACTGAAACAAAGCAAGAATATAACGAAACAGAATACAGCAATCACAATCATGGAATACTGCCAACTTACGGTCAGCGAACCCGTCATTTCCTTAAACCAAGCACATAACGGTTCCCAGGCAAACAAAGCAATAAAACTACCACCATAGGCAAAGAACATCCGGTAAGAAGAAAAAACAGTCTTCGTGTCCGAATCATCCGTCATTACCCCCAACATAGCTCCGTATGGAACATTGATAGCTGTATAAACCGTCATCATCAGCATATAAGTGATATATGCCCAGACAAGTTTACCCGTTGCGCCAAAGTCAGGAGTTGTGAACAGCAACACACCGCAAACAGCAAACGGAAGAGAAATCCACAGTAAATAAGGACGGTATTTTCCCCAACGGGTTTGTGTCCTGTCTGCTATCACTCCCATCATCGGATCAGATACAGCATCCCAGATGCGTGTCGCCAACAACAAAACCCCAGTATCTGCTAAACTCAAACCATATATATTTGAATAAAATATGGGCAGATAGTAGGAGAATATCTTCCAAAACATAGAGGAAGACATATCACCAAAACCGTAACCTATTTTCTCTTTTAGTGTCGCCATATCTTCAGATTCTTATCAATGAGTTTCTTCAGAGTCTCTACGGAGGCGAAAGAAGACAAACCGTCAGCCGGCGTGTTCATACAGTAATCGACCAACTTATCCACTGTGGAAGTAGCCACATGCATCCGTGTATCCGAAGAAGCATAATAGATAAGCACCTTACCATCTTCATCGGCAATCCAACCGTTAGCAAAAAGTACGTTACTTACATCACCGATCCGCTCTTCTCCCACAGGTGCCATGAAGTAACCACCGGGAGCGGCAATAAGTTTTGTCGGATCATCCAAGGCAGTCATATACATATAAAGTACATAACGTAATCCGGCAGCACAAGCACGTACCCCATGAGCAAGATGCAACCAACCTTTCGACGTTTTTACCGGATGAGGTCCTTCGCCATTCTTCACTTCCTTAATGGTATGGTAATAGCGGTAATCTATAATCTTTTCCTCTTTCACTTCTGCATGGGTCATGTCGTCCACCAAAGCCCAACCAATACCGCCACCGCTTCCGGCATTGATAAATCCATCTTGCGGACGAGTATAGAGAGCATATTTACCATCTACAAATTCCGGATGAAGCACAACATTACGTTGCTGGCTTTTGGATTTCAGATCTGGCAAGCGCTCCCAATTCTTCAAATCTTTTGTACGGGCAATGCCGGCCGTAGCAGTAGCTGAAGATAAATCACCCAAAGGTGCATTATCATCATGGCGTTCGGCGCAGAAGATACCATAAATCCAGCCATCTTCATGGGCTGTGAGACGCATGTCATAAATATTGGTAGCCGGAATCAAGTCCTCAGGCATAGTTACGGGATAATCCCAAAAGCGGAAATTATCGATTCCATTCGGACTTTCCGCAATCGCAAAAAATGATTTCCGGTCGGCACCTTCCACACGTATCATCATCAAGTATTTACCATTCCACTTTATAGCACCTGAATTAAGGGTTGCATTAATGCCAATACGCTCCATCAGATAAGGGTTGGAATCTTCATTCAAATCATATCGCCAAAAGACAGGTGCATGTGCCGCCGTCACTACCGGATATTTGTAACGTGTGAAAATACCGTTTCCACCCTCTACCGGCTCATTCTTTCTTGTTATCAGCTCTTCGTGTTCCTGAAAGAGTCTCTTTACCTTATCACTAAAAGTTTCCATATTGATATTTTTTCTTATTTATATAAAGAGTTTACATCTGCCGCAAACAAGGTTTTAGGATGCTTATAGAATTCTACAAAATCATCAGTTGAAATCTGTCCCGGATAAGGGGCATAGAAATGAGTAACACGCTCGCGGGCATTGCGCCATACCAACACATAAGCTATCGGATATTTCTCAATGGCAGGTAGCAAAGTTCCGGTCCACCATTTCGAATCGGGAATACCCTCATATCCGGTTTCAGTGATAGCAATTACTTTATTGTGTGCTTTACCGATACTATCTATAATGGCAAGCGATTTTTCAAGATTAGCAATATAACTATCACGATCAAATTGATAAGTATCGAAGCCGATTACATCAACCAGTTCATCTCCCGGATAACGATTCAGGTATTGTACAGTATCTTGTGGCTCGGAACCGGGGGAGTAAGCATAAAGAGCATTATTCACACCATCTTCACGAAGAATATCCACCGTCATTTGCCAAAGTGCTTTATATTCTTCGGGAGTACAGAGCTTCTCACCCCACCAGAACCAGCTACCTGTATGCTCGTGCCACGGTCGGAAAAGTACGGGGACTTTTACTCCATCCTCTGTCTGCAGAGAATTAATAAAGGCAGAAACTTTACTTACCCAGCCGGTGAATTTCTCATGATTACTTCCTCCAGAAAGAACAGACTTCACCACTGTTGTATCTGATACATCCCATGAGTCTCCACCTGTCAGAGGATTACGTAAGTGCCAGCTCAAAGAAGACATTCCTCCTCTTTTATATTGGTTCAGTATTTCTTGACGAATCTTACTGAACGGAACATTATCCAGACTCACTGTATCACCCAGTTCTATATGTCCCAGATCGAAACTGATAACAGCGGGATAATCTCCGCACACGCTTTTTACGTCGGAGCGTCCCTCTTCACCATCCCAGCCTATACCATAGTTAGTATCATCATGATGTCCGAACATAATCCCTTTAGATGATACTTTTTTAAGGTTAGCAAGTAAATTCTCCGTTTCTGTTGTACGCATAGAAGACGAACTAAAATTTGACTGTTTCTGACCCGGTCCACATGCTACAAGAGCAGTAGTGGCCAATGTTAACGCAATCCCTTTAAGCTTATTCATTTTTATTCTATTTAGGTTCCCATTTATTTTACACGACAAAGATAGCTGACTGTAAACGGATAAACTGATACAATTTTATCTCTTTTTTGTCTTTATCTGCCACACTCATTATTATATCTCTCCACTGCCTGATAAAAAGCTTCAATATTGGCAAATGGAACTTCCGGAGGGGTATCACAACCACTTGAAATTACAAAATTCGGATATGAAGATGTGCGATTCAGAAGCTCCTCTGTCTGACGGGCAACTACTTCCGGCGAGGCCATCTTGAAAATACCAACCGGATCCAGATTACCCATAACCAATACATCTGCAGGACAAACTTTCAGCGCTTCTACCATATCAGCCTTATTTCCAAAATGATATCCTTTAGCACCGGTTTTCAACATGGCAGGAGTACAATGTCCTGTATTACCACAGTTATGAAGAATCACTGCAAACAAATCATCTTGTACCTCTTCAATGATCTGCTTTACATATAATGAAGAATACTGAAAACAATCTTCATCAGAAAGTAATCCCGCCGCTGGCTCTGCCATTACGACTCCGGCCACTCCTGTTGCCTTTATTGCCAGACAATAACTAAGAAGGAATTCCGTGCATTTTTCAAGTAATAAAGTAGCAGTCTGAGGTTCAGTATATATCGCCATCATTATTTCAGTCATATCAAACAACCGTCCGGCAAGTGAATAAGGACCTATACAACCGGCAAAGACAGGTTTATTTATTCCGGCAGCAGCCATAGCATTCGCCTTCAGATACTGGGGAACTCTGGCACTATCCAAAGAAGGAATCTGTAATGCGTTCACCTCTTCAAATGAGGTCAACAAACGGCCTGTAACCGTAGGAACCTCATGTTCACTCATACAGAGTTGACTCCCAAAAGCTTCAGCTTCTACAGTCAGGTCCATAATGGCAGTACATGCCATAGCCTGGGGAAAGCGCTCATTCAAAGCATGAATAGCTTGGAAATGAACTTCGCCATCAGTCACGGCATCCAGTACTTTCTTACCTAATAATTCAATACCCGGATGAGTCATGATAGGCATAGACAAACTTTTATCAGAAGTAATTATATCTTCAATCCATTTTGATATATTCATGGTAATCACTTTTTTAATTTGTTTCTATTCTTATAGCAGTCTGCTTTGCCACAAAGCTCACAGCCATATTTACGTTTCACGATTCTCTCACCTACAGCAATTACTCCACTTACCGATTTAATGGGAGACATTAGAGAGGACTCACTCAAACGAACTCCACAAGGTTGTTCCGGCAGTAAAGAAAATAAAAACTTTTGCTGTGTCACATGCCAACCGCAATATCCCGGACTATACGGATGACTTACACCATATCCCAGTGGCAAAACATAGTTTTCAACTTTACTACACACTTCGCGTACAACTGCCTCCGCAATTGCAGAGCCCAAGGAATCAAGCAAAAACTCCTGCAAAATATCACCGGAAGATTTTACTTCATGCTGGAACTGTTCGAACTCCTGTCCAGCAGTAGCTATAAACAGTACATATCGGTCAGCATCCAACAAATAGGGAGTAATAACTGCACCGGTATGTAGCTCCATACCATCTATGCCTATATGATTTTTAGTTGCCGGGCTGGCTTCAAAAAAAGCATAAAGGCAACGTGGACGACATCGAACAGCAATCTCTTTTTTCAAAAGATCAAGTTGCTTTAGCATCTCTTCATCCGGGACATAACCAACTCCCATTGAAAGATAAATATCTTCCGAATTAAGTTGAAGTGCATTCCAAGGTAGCTCGTATTGATAAATCTCCCTATTCATCATAAGATTCTTTTCAAAAATTAATTTGCAGCAATGAGTTTCTTGGCCATTACAACAGCAGCGTTGGCATTACTGGTATATGCATCGGCACCTATTGCTTTTGCAAAAGCATCATTCACAGGAGCTCCTCCAACCATAATCTTCACCTTTCCTTTCAATTCGGAAGCTTCAACGGCTGCAACTACTTCCTTCATATAGTTCATGGTCGTGGTAAGTAGAGCCGACATACAAATAATATCCGCCTTATTCTCCAGAGCAGCACTGATAAATTTATCACTCGACACATCAACTCCCAGATTAATAACTTCAAAGCCACACCCTTCAAACATGGAAGCTACAAGATTCTTACCGATATCATGCAGATCTCCTTTTACAGTACCTATCACAATCTTACCAATATAAGAATCGACTTGTCCCTGCATCAAAGGTTTCAGGACATCCAAAGCACCACGCATGGCACGGGCACTCATCAGAAGATTCGGAACAAAAACTTTACCAGCCTCAAAACGACTTCCGATTTCCTCCATCGCTTTAATCATGTATTGGTTTATAATTTCATGAGGAGTCATTCCTTCTTCAACTGCTATTTTGGTTACTTTTACTGCATCTTCCAGTTTACCTACCAAAATTGCATCATATAATTCATTCAGATTATTCATCATTACTTTTCTATATTTAGGTTATTAATTTCTAAGACTTTTCAAAGTATCAAATAAAGCAACTACATTTTCAATCGGAACATTAGCCTGTATATTATGCACTGCATTAAAAATAAAACCTCCATCACGCCCCAGGATCTCACACTGTCCTATCACATGACGACGGATTTCATCGGGAGTACCAAAGGGCAATATTTGTTGCGTATCGATTCCCCCACCCCAAAAAGTGAGTTGAGAACCAAACTCTTCCTTCAGCCTATGTGAATCCATATCTTTGGCATTAATCTGTACCGGATTGATAATATCGAACCCCGCCTCTATCAAACCCGGAAGGATAGGAATAATAGCCCCACATGAATGTTTGAAAACTTTCCATGTAGTATGCTGATGTATCCAGTCATTCATACGACGATAATGAGGCAACCAAAGTTCTTTGAACGTATCAAGAGAGCAGAACTGAGATTCCTGAGAACCGAAATCAGTTCCACAAGTCAGTACAACATCGATTTTATCTCCCAATATATTCCAAAGTTTTTCATAGTTGGCTATCGCGATATCAATCTCTTTCTCAAATACCTGATGGAGATAATCCTGACGCATAGCTGTCGACATATACCATTCTACGACACTACGGATACCTTTCGGTTCTTTCAATCCCATACCCGGAACAAATGCTACATCCCCTAAAGCCGTCCCTCCGAAACTGGCAACTACGGCTTTTCCTGAACCAGACACCTTATCCACTAGTTCTTTATAGTAAGCAAGGTCAGCATCCGTCAACAATGTAAACTCTTCAACATTATCTTCGGGATTCAATTTTTCTTCATCAATAGGTTGCTGTCTTTCAATGGCATTGATAAAATAACATCCTTTGGGCATCACAGCACTGGGAGGATATGTTTTATCACCACCGGCATAAACATAAACATCTCCCTGACTATCCGGCGTAAGATCCATACTCAAAGGAACTAATACACGCTGCCCCCACGGAGTGACCTGTTCATGAAGTTGTGTGGTATCCAGATCAAATATATCCTTCGCTCCACCAATACCTATACAATCTACTCCCAACAGTTCTGCAAGTTCCTCATCAACTTCACCCAACATTTGAAAAGCATCCACTATTTTCACAGGCTTAGACTCCAATCCATAATGATTTCGTAAAGCTTCTACAATACGGCAATGAATACCTGTCACTGCAGTAGAACCAAAATCTACCGGAACATAATCAGTATTCTGATGATTCAGTGCCTGGAGCACTCTATCTCTTGATTTACTCATGATATTTACATTTTAAAAGTATATCTTTTGGTTATCTCAATTTCTTTTTGCTGATAAATTTGTTCAGAAGAACCACCAAGCATCAATGTAAAACGACCGGGTTCTACAGCCCACTCTTCATTTTGCATATAGAGTGCCAGTGATTTCTTATCTAACCGGAATGTTATTTCCTTTGTCTCACCAACTTTCAAATGTATCCGTTGAAATCCACATAACTGCTTAAAAGGAGTAGTAAAGCTGGCCACTTCATCACGAAGATAAAGTTGAACGACCTCATCTCCATCCCGTGAGCCTTCATTCCGTACCTTCACTGAAATATTTACCAGGCAGCTATCTTCTGCTTCTACAACCTCCGCCTTCAAGTCCGAATAATTGAAAGATGTATAGCTGAGTCCATAACCAAAAGGATAGCGAGGTGTACCCTCTTCTTCTATGTATTTACTGCGGTTTCCTTTCCGTTTTGTATTATAATATACCGGAAGCTGTCCCACAGAGCGTGGTACTGAAATAGTCAAGCGCCCGGCTGGATTATAATCACCGAACAATACATCGGCAACTGCATTTCCTCCTTGCATACCCGGATACCAGGCGTCAACGATAGCATCGACTTCTGCTTCAATACCTTCCAGTAATAAGGGGCGCCCTTTAATCAATACCAATACAATAGGTTTATTTAATTTTCCCACTTCTCGTATCAGTTCCCGCTGTCTTCCCAGCAACTCAAGAGTAGAACGATCATAGCCCTCTCCACTCTCCATATCACTGATATGACTATCAGAGACTTTTGCTGCACCCGTTTCTTCATACTTTGAAGAAAAATCACGGGCACTGGAACCACCCATCACCATTACAACCACATCCGACTGCCGGGCTGCTTCTATTGCTTCCTGAAAACCCGATTTAGAAGAATCACGCACAGCACACCCTTTAGCATATATAATATGTGTATCATTGGAAACTTTCTGACGGATACCATCCAATACCGTAACTACCGAAGATTCACTTTGAGGTGCCGTATAATCTCCCAGCATATTGTATATATTATCAGCATTCGGACCAATAACCGCAATAGTCTTCATCTTTTTATTCAAAGGGAGCAACTCATTCTTATTCTTTAATAAAATGATGGATTGACGAGCTACTTCACGAGCCAATTCCAGATGTTCTGTTGATGCCACGACTTGTTCCGGTTCCCGCTCATCAACAAAAGGATGATCAAATAAACCCATATGGAACTTTAGAGCAAGTATCCGGCTGACAGCTTTATTAATCACAACCTCCTGCACATCTCCCCTTTTTACGGCATTTACCAATTGCCCGGCATAAACATTTGTTCCTAAATCACTATCCACACCCGCATTTACAGCTTTCACTGCTGCCTCATAATCCGTATCTGCAACTCCATGTTCCCGAAGCCCTCCGATTGCATAAAGATCAGAAACGACAAAACCTTTAAATTGCCAACGTTCTTTCAATAATCCGGTTAATAAATTAGAATTAGCAGTACAAGGAATACCATCGATTTCATTATAGGAGCTCATCACAGACAATGCTCCGGCAGCAACAGCTTCCCGGAAAGGGGGATAAATAACTTCTTCCATTTCCCGATTACCAACATGAGCACTTCCTCCATTATGTCCGCCTTCTGTCCAGCCATAAGCAGCAAAATGTTTTAAAGTAGCGATTACTTTACCTTTAGTTCTTGGAAACTCACCTTGGAAACCTTTTACTAAAGCAGCCCCCATCACGCCATTGAGATAAGCATCCTCACCATACGTTTCTTCTACCCTGGACCAGCGGGGATCACGGGCCAAATCAAGTACCGGACCATAACCGATATGCGCTCCCTGTGCACTTGCCTCAGTAGCAATAGCACGCCCCATTTTTCTGATTAACTCAGGATTCCAGGTACTGGCCTGCCCAATAGACGTCGGAAATACAGTTGTTCCGATAGCCATGTGTCCATGCGGACACTCTTCTGCCAAAAACAGGGGAATTCCTAAACGCCCATGTTCTATTGCATATTTTTGAAGCATATTTGAAGCCTTGGCTGCCAATGCAGGAGTTAACCCGGTAGTCAACGTACGTTGTGTCCATGGGTCAGCACGCATAAATCCCCAAAGCGAACCAGTGTGATACTCTTCAATCTCCCGAACCAATTGCTCAGTCAGGCGGATTGTATTCCCTTGGCGCTCATACATCGGCCATCCTAAAGAAGTAAGCATCTGGCCGACTTTCTCTTCTAGAGTCATCTGAGAGAGTAAAGCACGGACACGTTCTTCTACTGCAAAAGCAGGATTCTCATAGATATCAAGATGGCCGTTCTTATTCAGATCATAGTAGGATATTCCTGTTTTTTTATCTTTCTTCGGCTTAATATAATCTGCTCCTATTAATTGTCCAGATACCATCAAGCCTAACAAAACTGAGCATATGACTTTCTTTTTCATTTCATCTGAATGATTTGGTTTATTTCATTCACAATATCCGCAACAAGCTTCACTGTAGTGTCGATATCATATACAGAATTCAGCCCCTGTTCTTCTTGTCCCGGATCCCCCATATAGTCGTCTCCTTTTTGCCAGAAAAGATGTTGTGGTTGTGCAAATCCTCCCCAAGCCCAGAAGTTGCATCCTTGAAATACACTTTTTTGTATAGCATGTTCTTTTACTATTTCAAAAATTTCTTCATAGTACCGGTCTCTCAGAACTGTAGAACTCTTCCTATCAAACATCACGCTATCTCTCGGCAGTCCAAATTCTTCAAGAACTAACGGTTTATTCATTTTTTGTGCTTCCGCAACATGTACATCAATATATTCACGAGTATTTGCAATGGCTTTATCCAAGGTTCCCGGAATATCAGTCTTATCTATCCACCCCCAATTATTCGGCCAGATGTGAATCGTTGAATAATCTATATTGATATCCTGATGGAGTTTCACCCACAAACCCAAATCTCCTTCACAACCTGCCATACCTTCCGAACCAACGGAGATCAAGTGATTAGGGTCAATAGACTTAATCAGTGCAGCACATTCAGCTATCCATTTAGCAAAACTCTCCTTATTTTCCTCACCAAACGGACGGGGCTCATTACCTATCTGCCATGCCATGATAGCCGGATCATCACTGTATTTCAGCTTAGTATAGCGGTTGACACGACTCACCACCTGACGTACATGATTCTCAAATAATTTATGGGCTTTCTCTGATTTTGCATACTGGGCAACATAGTTTGAAAAGGCATTCCATCCTGCCACTTTAGGCATAGGTATTTCACCATGACCACTCCAATAGAGGTATTGTGAATATCCTCCGGACCACTCCCAACTGTTATTTAAGAACAGTACGGCGTGCATACCTCTTTTGCCCAACTCCGACAGGAAGAAATCTAAGCCATCAAAAATAGTATCATTATACACACCGGGAGCCGTTTGAAGCGCTGGTTCTGCTTTTGTCATAATTCCATCTATTCCATCTGCGCCAACTAATACACGCAAATTAGTAATACCATTGGCTTTCATGAAATCAAGTTCTTTAAGCAGACGTTCCCGATTACCGCCTTGCCCCTGTGATCCTAATATAGCGGCATACCAAAAATTAGTGCCAATATAATAATACGGTTTATCATTGACAGAGAAACGTCCATCAACAATCTTCACAAAATTATCTGTCTGCGTAGGTGCTTTCACACATGCTCCCAACAGCAGAAGAGTGAAAAAGAGAATACTTATCTGTTTCATGGCTATTTGTTTTTTCTATAATATTATTTCATTTGGTCAGAACATAAAAATCCGGTGCTTCATCAGCAAATAAAATCAAAGAGTCTTCTTTAAACTGATAAAAATCCGATGCAGCAGGATGTCCTTTATAAGGAGCAAAACCTGACCAGGTACACAAATAATTCAACTCTACTCCTTCAAAATATAAAATATTCAGTAGTTGTGAATACCATAAAGAGTCTCTAGTCTGCGTTCCAGTCTCAGTAATAGCAGACAGCTTATTATGTTCCTTGGCATATTTAGTCAGAATGCGAGATTTCAATACGACTAAACTTGTATCTCCACCATCCGGCCTAAAATCCCAATAATTATCCATACCTACTACATCCACATACTCATCTCCCGGATAGCGCTCCAAAAACTCCTTTTCAGTCGTAAATCCACAATCAGGAGAAAATGCATATAAAAAGTTATGTACTTGCAGAGAATCCCTTAAATAGGTGACAGTAAAACGGTAGAGTTCTTTGAACTCTTCTACTGTACAATGGTTCCTTCCCCACCAAAACCAATTTCCATCAAACTCATGCCAAGGTCGAAAAATAATAGGAATCAGTTCACCGGCATGATTCTTAGCATTATGGGCAAAGTCTGCAATAATCTTCAAATCGCTTTTAAATGTTTCATGACGTGATCCGCCAGGAAGAATATGTTTCACCACCTGCGTAGTATCATAGAAATTATTCCCCGTAACCGGATTATAGTAATGCCAGCAAAAAGTGAGCACATTTCCACGCTCATAAGCAGCATAAAATTTACTCTTAATATAATCCAGATTTTTCGTCTCCCAACTGACCGGATTCGTGAAATGCAGAAAATCAAAACTGGCCATGGCCGGATAAGCCCCTGTCACATCATAAGCATCACAACGATTCTGTTCATCACGCCAACGGCTGGTATCCGAATTAAATCCATCCATTTCATAATTGTGTTGCCCATATACTACATACTTTCCGGTCATTTGCTTCAGATTATGAAACAGAATAGCAGTTAAGTCGGTAGCGTGTTTATCCACTAAGCCCAATCTGGTATCTTCCAAAATCCGCTGACGAGAAGAGGTACATGCAGAAACTCCACATAGAGCAATCACTATATAAATATATACTCTTTTCATTTATAATCTATTTTAATGATTTCAGAAGCATTACTTTCCATATCATCACTGCTAACGGCCGTCACACGATAAAAGTAAGTTCCTTTCAAAGAAGTGCCGTCCAAATCTATCCCATTATCATAAAAAGAAGTTGTCTGTCCTCCTACAAATGTTATAAAGGAAGAAGCATCCGTTGCAAAATCAGAAGATTTACTACGATAAATCCGATACATATCCACATCAGGATTTTTTTCCCACTTTAACCGATTACTGGCAGTGAGTCTTACAACCGGAGAAGGTAATTTATTACTTCCACTGCCCGTCACAATAATTGTATGGAGTCGTGCAGGTGCGTCTGCCGGATACATAGCCACATTACGGGAATCAGAGGCAGTAATATAATATTCCATTCCTTGAATAGAAAACTCTTCAGCAGGAACAGTTACCGCAAAAGCAGCTCTTATTCTATGTTTAAACGGTATCTGCTTCCACTCTTTACAACCTATAGTACGATAATGAAGCACAGCAGAAAGATCTTCAACGGAACGATTATCAACCATAGACAGCTTTATGTTAACATCATGTCCCTGAGCAACCGAGGTCACTGGAGAAGGATTTACAATAACAGGAGCCTCATTATCGGCATCACCAGCTAAGCAATAATACGGAATACTAGGAAGACTTCTATTTCCATCCGTATCAATCACATATACTGTATAGGAGGCTTTTCCATTAAATGTATCGACATATTGATTAGCACTGATAGGTAGTGATGCAATTTCCTTACCATCCCGGCACACAACAAAAATGTCTGCTCCCGGTTCTTCATTACGCCATGTCACCAACGCTCCATTTTGCGTTCCTTTAGCAGTAACATGGGAAGGAGCTTTCACTCTTTGGTATTTACGTAATTTATTTATCTTCTCTACGTAATTCTGCTGTACAAAACGGTTCTGTGTACTCATAATATTTCCAAAAGATGAAATGTCATCAATACGGTACAAGAAACTACGAGCCCAACTATCCATTTGACCCGGCAAATCAGTCCATTGGTATTTTTCAAACTCAGAATTTAGTGCAATATGGTGTTTAGCACCTGCAATACGTGCACGTAAATGAGATAATCGTTTCTTCTGCCCTAAATTAGTAACCACAGCCATGCAACTATCAATCGTATTCAATTGCTTTTCAGCCAATTTATTAGCCTGTATTATATCGTTGAAAGGATGAAAACTAACATAAAGAGAATAAATTCCTTTATCTATTTTAACTGGAACAGTCAAGCTTTTCCATGTCTGCCACCCTTCTGTGTTTTTTACATCAATCGAAGCAATAATAGGTCCATCAAGCTTCCCTACCGAAATAGTAATAATACCTCCATTTGAAGCAGAAGCAACTCTGAGGGATATGAAAGAAACATCATCCTTAAAATGAACCTGATCATATTTCAACCAATCACCAGCCATTATATAACCTACACATTCTCCTCCCTCATCACTTGGCGCATTTTTTGTTCCTTTCTTTTCCTGAAAGTTTACTGCATCTATCTTCATAAGTTCACCATGTTTTCCGGCAAAGGATAACGACTGAATATTCATTAAAGGATAAGTATTTACAACCTCATTAAAACCCGGTGTCGCCTGACACTCTGCAAAATCTGTAGCAAATGGTTCATTTTGATTTATAATGGCAGTAATCGGTTTAGCAACAGACTCTCCATAATTTGTTTTAGCATAGTCTCCATAAACTTTTTCCGAAGAGTTCAATTCTTCAGCTTCATACCAAGGTGCTTTACTTATATACCACATTTTAGGAGAAACTGCATCCGTTAAACGCCAAGTTAAAGCATAAAATCCTTTCATATTCTCCGAAGCTTTCTCATAAGCATGAATTGTTTCTGATAAATCCACATTATAAGGATAATAATATTGTGAACTACTCCAATCTCTCTCTAACCATGGACATCCCCAATATTCACGCTCTCCATATATATTCCCCGGTTCAAACGCTGCGGAATAATAAGATATCGGAGCACAAATAACATCTTTCGGTAGGCGAGCAACAGATTCCGCCGTCATTCCCCAACCTGATACAACAATGTGAGTTGACGGTGAAAGCCGCTTCATATCTTCATAAAAACCATCAAAAACCCTCTGCCATTTAGCATAGAAAATAGAATCTTTGCTCCCCTCTGATTGAAAACAGAACAAATAGTCCAAATATGGATATTGCTTGGCTAACTGTGCTGTTTGCGCAGCAATTACACCGCGTTCATCAGCAGATACTTGATATTCAGGAAGAATCACATCAATGTCAAGTCCTAATCCAATCTTTACTCCGCGCTGATGTGCATAATCTATCACCTTACGAAAAACGGTTTCACCTTTTTCTTTTATCTGACTATTAGTCAATGTCTCATTATGAAGTCCATAATCTGCTCCAAAATCATAATCATCATAAATTTCAGAAGCCCCAAAACGGTATTCATTAATATCCCATCCCGGACACAACCAGCCATGTCCTGTTTTTATAGTCGGCATCCACCCTCTGGATAAATAGCCATTATATTCAAAATTATAAAAAGTTTCATTATGCCCGCAAAAACCATTATAATTATGAATCATAATAAAATTCATACGCATTTTTGCCGCTTGATCAATAACATACCTCCAATCATTCCAGGAATAAATAGTAGCTGATTGCGGGAAATTGGTCCATGGAAGAAATCCTCTAATACGCATTTGAGGAGTACGTACATCGCTTATCACAGGAAGGTGACCTCTCATTCTTTTTTCAGGCAAGATATCACCACTCATATAAAAACGCACTCCCAAATGATCCTCGAGTAAGCCATATACTCCATAAAGTAACCCGCAAGGATCTGTTCCGGCAATCAATAAAGTACGACGACCTGCATTCTTTACTGTTTGAAGTATATACCCTTGTTCTCCTGGCTTCTCTTTTAGCTTAAGTATACCTTTCTTTTGCCAATCATCCACTAATGGATTATCTAATGTAGTTAATATAAAATCTGATTTTAGATTTGTCGAGGCTGTCCTCTCGATATTCAAAAGTTTACCGGATAGCTGATAATAGTATCTCTGCAGTTCCGATGCTGCATAGTTTTCTAATGAGGTTCCACTACCTATTTGTAAAATCTGTGCTTGAACAGGTAGAACTAAAACAGCTATCAGGCAATATCCTAATAAATATTTCTTCCAATCTTTCATCATCTCTTCAATTTTGTTTCAAGATAAGACTTCAAATCATTGTATTCTCTCCATAAACGCTGGTTTAAAGAGCTTAACACACCTAATTCTCCACGAGAATGAATTCTTTGCATATAAGTCTCAAACATATCTTTCACCGGAGCCGCTATAAGGCTACGATAAGCCTCTTCATATTCTTCGAACGAACTGGCCGCAACGCCCTGTCTGTCATTCTTCTTAAGAATAAATGCAGGCATCATAGCTTTATCAACCTCTCCCAATAGCAATTCAAAACGGAACATTGCAATGAAACGTTGCAAATTATCTCGCTGGCTGCCCTCTGTTTTTTTCAGTACCTGTTCAGCAGTCCGAATCAAACTTTCCCGCAGTTTCACATTTTGATCATCCAATAATCCCCATTCAGGAGTGAAGGCATAAAATTCTGGTGAGGGGACATTCCATTGTATTTGTTTAATATCCATTTGTGCCAACAGAGGAGCCAATAGTTTTGCAACCTTATTACCCATATCCTCAGTCAGATATTCTTCATATAACTGTTCTACAGTCTTGTTGTCTGTCTTATTTGAAGCAAAATGAGCAAATGTTCTAAAATTAAAACGAGGCTCTTCCGTACGCCAGTGAATAGCAATCACCCCATCCAGATTCTGCTTTGCAGCAAGTTTCACATGATCACGCATCATTTCTACACGTGGTTGAAAATGCCAAAGCTGATGATCTCCCTCTAACCAAGGTACTGCCCACACAGTTCTGTTCTTAGCTATATCAGACAAGAATTCAGGCTGTGGACTTTTTCCTAAATCAGGATTTAAACAACTGAATATGATATCCTTTGGCAGAGCTCTGTCCAGTCCTTTCAATAAGGAAGGTAATTGATGACCGCCTCCCCATCCTCCAAGAATTACTTTTGCATTCGAACCTTTAGATTTCAAATAGTCCGATGTCAATTTCATATATTCAAGTGCCCAAACTCCGACAAAACGGGCTGCACTATCAGCTGCCTCTTTAAAATAACCTTGTCCGGCGTTATATGCTTCAGCAAAAGAAGCATTCTCCAAAGCTTTCTCTATATTCACTCCCATAAATGAGTGTTCATTCAACCATAACCAGACATAATCAATATCAGGATAGGTTTCCAAAACATTATCAAGCGCTGCATAATGTATCTCTATCGCTATCTGACTTTTTGGATTCGGAATCATGTTAGACTCCCCAGGCCAGTAAAAACAGTCGCCCGCTACATTCAAAGAAAAATATTCAGGAGGAATTACTCCAAATTCAAATCCCATTGCCATACGTATACCACGTTCATGAGCCATGCTCAAAACATCACGCATCAACGTCTGCGATTTCTCATAATGCTCTCGTGGAGTAGAAGAAGTTACAGAAGCATCACTACCAAAAGCCTCCGCACCTTCCGGCAAAGAAAATACACGGTCAGTACCGAAAGCATAATCTTTCACTTTCATGGGTAAATACCCCCAACGTGCAGTAAGAGAATTATCAAAACAAGCTTGAGGAAGAATATCCTTATATTCTATCTTGATCATCGGTTCCACATAAGTGGCATAACGTTCACCCCCACCGGTATAATTATGAAATCCAATAAAATTAATACCATATTGCTGACATTCGTCCAGATAATCCCGATAGTCTTCCAAATTCCAGCCCGTAGGACCTGAAAGAAAGTTATGCCAAGGAAGTACTCCTCTAATATTAAATTTCTCTTGTGCCAACAAACTGACAGGTAAACATAATAGAATAAATATATATTGGATTTTTCGTATCATCATTCAAGCTTTTTTAAAGGATAAAAGAGAGGTAGCCCGTTTTTCATAACTGCCTCTCTTTTGAAATTATACTCTCATCTGAAAAACTGTTCTTTTAACCTTATAAAAGGATATAGCCAGTACTTAGTCTTTAGGCACAATACGGAAATTGTCAAAACTGATATCGGTATCTTCTGCATAACTGTTACCCATGATCTGTAGAACACCATCGGCAGGAACACTTCCCTTCCACATTGTACCCAATTCAAGAGTTACTGTCTGCCACTCACCATTTGTATTTAAAGCAAGTCCTGAAGCAAAAGGTTCCCAGTCATAATTTATCTGAGAGAAATAGAAGCGAATCTGACGCTTAGTCAAAGGCTTCAATGTATTCACTTCAAACTTCAGCAAGTAATTATTTTGATTGGCCAGTACTTCCGGGAAATACTCAACAGCAAGTTGTGAGATACCAGTCACTGAATTCCAGTCCCAATCATTTGCATCGCCTTTGGCTATATTGAAGCGGCAATATTGTCCGCTAATAGCTACCGGGGTAGGACCACTACTCAGATATTGTCCACCTCCCCATCCTGTAAATGGGTCATAATCACATAGCATATTGCCCTTTTCTTTATATTTTCCAGGAACCATTACCTCTCCTGCAACCGGACTGACAATTTTAACTTTAGCACCAGCTACAGCATCAGCAGGAAGTTTGAAATATAAAGTATCCTGTACCGCTCTTACAATTTCCATCTCACGGTCACCAAAGTATAACTTACCCGATTCAGTAGTTATCTCATACAGATCAAAATAGTCTCCCACAATTTTCATCATTTCGCCTGCAGGAGTGAATTCATTATACATACCATCAATCCGCAAATCCGGGACAAAGACAGAAAGAGGTGTGGTTACCGTTGCGCTACCAGTTGACAAGGTTATCAGATTATTTACATTTTCAGGAATCACCCTCGGAATAGGAAATGTAATTTCATTGGATGTTATGTATGCCTCTAACATGTCTACCGGAACATCATTCACTAAAATAGATGTAACAGCATTCAACCCAGTACCTTGCACAATAATATATTGTGCAAGATTAGCTTTATCAATAGCTTCCTTACGGTCAGTCACCGTAGACACCTTTGCTACACTTAAGGGAGCAATCGCTTCATCATCATCAGAGCAGGATGAGAATGCACCACACCCTAATATCGCCAAAACTAATAAAGTATATTTTAATGTTTTCATTGTTTCTTCATTTAAGTTTATACAGAATACTCATTACCAACCCGGATTATTAGAGTCAATCTTATCATTGGCATTGACTTCACTAATAGGCAGCGGATAAAGCAAATTACGTTCCAAACGACGTTTAGTAACATTATGCTCATCCATATCAATAGCATTCATTACTCCCAAATAAATACCCCAGCGGAATAAATCGTACCGACGATCTGCTTCATACGCCAACTCGCGGGCACGTTCTTCAAGTACAGCAGAACGGAACTCATTCTGATTCATGCCAGAGAACGGAGTCGCATTTGCACGTGTACGGATTCTATTAACCTGATTATAAGCCTCAGCATCCGGTCCACCATTCAATTCATTCACAGCTTCCGCATAAATCAGCATAATATCCGGCAAACGAAGCAGTGGAAAATGGAAATCACTGTTCTTTTGTTTACGATCTGTCACAAATGTAAATTTAGTCAACTTTGCTAATGTCCAACCTTCGCCTTCCTGATATACTTCCGTACCATCAAATGCATTGCCTTCACTATCATAAACCTCTTTATTGGCTACTTTATCAGCATACCAACGTGGATAATAATTATAAATCACCTTTCCATTAGAAATACCACCAGAAGCATACCGGTGTATAACTCCGTCTACAGCACGCTTATCTTTCTCTTCAAAAAGTAAATACCAGTGGTCACGCATTCCATACCAGTTACCTTCCATCGTACCGTCTTCCTTAAAGATACCTACATAGTCCTGGCAAATCGTATTACCAAAATCAGCATCAGCACTTTTAGCCTGAGCCATCCAGATATGTTCCCCCTTATTACGGTTAGCAATGGACCACACATCCATATATTTATCAAACAAGGTATACTCCTGTATTACTTCCCATGCCTTATCACGTGCCAGCTCATAATACTTTTTCGAATCAAAACTTTCATATCCGGCCACAGTTTGTGCGGTATGCGTAATTGCTTGTGGTTCCGGATTAGAAGGTTTTCCACCTTTAACAACAATGGGTACTCCGGACATTGCCCCTGATGCCATTGTTGCATAAACTTTTGCTAATAGTGCTTTTGCTGCACCACTTGAAGCATGTCCTTCGATAAAACCCGCATCATTTTTAGAATACATATTCTCTGCCTGATCCAGTAGTTCAATAATATGTGCATAAACATCAGCTACGGAAGAACGAGCCTGATGCATATCTTCACCTTCTGATATAGATTTTCTGAAAATAGGTACCGGACCATAATTTCTGACCAGATTAAAATAAGCCCATGCTTTCAGGAAACATAATTGTCCTAAAGCATCTTCCTTACTTTCAGGGGTTAGATTGTTCATTGCAGTAATCTTAGAAGTAGCCAAATTAGCACGATGAATCAAAGTATAACACCCTTGCCACATGTGGTCTATTCCCCAAAATCCCTGCGGATTACCAGCTCCCACATTACCAAATGCCCATGAAGCACCAGAAGCATAGTCACAATCCATATTCGTGAGATATAGATAAGAACCCGGAGCAATAAAATTGGTAATAATGGTATTGTAAGCTCCTGTTACAAGTTGTGAAGCAGCGCTTTCACTGTCTCCCAACTGCTCAGGAGAAACAAAATCGTATGCTTTCTCTTCCAACAGGTTGTCGCAAGAGCATGCAGCCACAGCCGCCCACAACAATATGACTGATTTTAATATAATCTTTTTCATAACTTTCTTTGAATTGAATTAAACGTTAGAATGTACATTGCAAACCGAATGAAAAAGTACGGCTACTTGGATAAGAGAACATATCCACTCCACGACGTGAAGAATCGCTACCGAAAGAGTTTACATCCGGGTCAAACCAACTATAACCGGAGATTGTAAATACATTGCTTACAGAAACATATAGATTCACTGATTCTATCCCTTTAAATGAAGGTATCCATTTATAACCCAAATTAATATTTTTCATTCTGAGGTAAGATCCGTCTTCTACATAACGATCAGACAATTTCATAGTTCTACCATAACCAGCATAAGCTTTCGGCCATTTCGCAATCGCTCTGTTCTCTGGAGTCCACCGGGTATTATACATTTCCTGTGGAATATTACCGATACCGCTCATTGTTACTTCCATCAAGTTAGCATTGAAAATATCACCTCCCACACATCCTTGCAGAAAGAAACTCAAAGAGAAGTTCTTATAAGAGAAATTATGCGTCATACCAAATGTAAAATCAGGATTGGTATCTCCAATAATCTGGCGGTCAGCGTTTGTAATACCGGCTACACCATCAAGGTCCTTATATTTCACTTCACCAATCATAGCTTTACATACAGCATCCGATTCATTGGCATAGAAAGGATCTGATCTCACCTCTGCAATGTTATCATAGAATCCGTCTTCTACAAAACCATAAATTGTACCGATCGGCAATCCATTACGTTGCAAGAAAACATTATCAGCTTTACTCCATCCTTGTGCAAACTGGTCACCGGGAAGTCCACTAATCTTATTACGGTTGAAAGAGATATTTGCATCGAAATCCCAATTAAAATCCTTTGTTGCCACTGCATAGAACTTACCGGAGATTTCAAGCCCCTTATTGGTTACATTACCAAAGTTCGTAGTCATGTTAGAAAAGCCTGTACTTTGAGGAATCTGTATATTCTGCAACAAGTCTGATGTCTTCTTATAATAAAGATCAACTGTTAAGTTTACTCTGTTCTTAAAGAATCCCATATCCACACCCACATTATATTGACTGGTTGTTTCCCATTTTAAATCCGGATTTGCCGGACCTCTCCAGGTTAGGTTGGCAAAACCACTGGCAAGCGCACCATTAATAGGATAATTGGCCACAGTCAAATAGTCGCGTGTAGCATAAGCACCAATAGCCTGATTACCTGTCTGACCATAACTTGCACGTACTTTCAGGTTACTGAAGATATTCAGTCTCTTAATAAATTCTTCTTCCGAGGCACGCCATGCAATAGCACCTGATGCAAAGTTCGACCATTTATTACCAGGAGCAAACTTACTGGAACCATCGCGACGGAAAGAAGCAGTGAACAGATATTTGTTCATTAAACTATAATTGGCACGTCCCAGGAAAGAAACCAAAGAAGTCATGCCGCGCCCACTGGTCGGCTTACCCGGATTAACGGCTGCACTCATATCATAATCTTCTGTTATATCTTGCGGAAAACCGGTGGCAGTCATGGCTTTATTACCATAATCACCTTTTTCATAAGAAAAAGCAATCACTGCATTCAAAGAGTGATTCTTATTAAACTCTTTATTATAAGTAGCCATTGTTTCGAGTACCAGATTCTTTGCCCAGTTATCAGCTTTAGAAGCATAGCCGTTCACCGGGTCCTTACCCTCCACAGTCTCACGGTTATAATACACATTACGTTCGTTTCCATTATAAGAGAAACCTACATTCTGACGAAGTTTTAAATCTTTAATCGGAGTAATTTCCAGATAAGAAGAAGAGAAGAACGTATTAGTAGTCAATTCATCTTTTGCTGCACGCGTATAAACATACGGATTGGAAGAGAACCAGTTCAACTGAGCATTATTCGTTTCATCATCTAAAGGAGCAGTAGCTGGATAAAACAAAGTTCCACGAATAATACCATCACTTACAGAGTTTGTCTTTGCCAACTTATTCAATGAATTAGTGAAACTCATATTAGTTCCGATTTCAATCCACTCATGTACTTTACGAGCTACATTTGCACGGAATGTATAACGCTTATAACCAGAGTTATTTATAATACCCTCCTGGTCCAATATGTTACCGGAAATTGCGTAATACCCTTTATCACTGGAGCCACTGACACTCAAGTTATATTCCTGAGAGAGAGCTGTTTCAAACACTTCATCCTGCCAATTTACACTTGGATACTTACCAGTTCTGTAATCGTCCGGTCCCGGAGAGTATATCGCTTCTCCTGTAGCCGGATCAACAGTGGATGTTCCCGGATAAGGTATTTTTTCATTTGCCCCATCATACTTATTAAACATCTCAGCAGCCTCATTACGATATTTAGCATACGTATAGCCATCCAGCATATCCATCTTCTTCACCACTTTTGAGATTCCGAAATTAGCACTGAAGCTAATATTATCTTTGCCTTTAGCACCACGTTTTGTCGTAATCAGTACAACACCGTTGGCACCACGTGAGCCATAGATAGCCGTAGCAGAAGCATCTTTCAGGATTTCAATAGATTCAATATCTGCCGGATTGATGGCAGAAAGCGGATTGGTCGTTTGAAGCATACCATCCTTACCGGTCCCCGGAGTACCACTGGTTGTGAAAGGAATACCATCCACAATATAAAGCGGTTCCGTAGATGTAGAGAATGAGTTTGCACCACGGATCTGAATACTTACACCTGCTCCCGGAGCACCATCATTCTGATTAACCTGTACACCAGCAATACGCCCCTGCAAGCTTTGATTGATACTGATCGGATTGGTTTTCATCAACTCATCACTCTTAATACTGGTGACCGATCCCGTTAAATCACTCTTCTTCATCGTACCGTAACCAACTACCACGACTTCATCAAGCAATTCCGTATCCTCTGCCATTCTTACATTCAGAGTTCTCTGTCCAGGTTTCAAGGTTATCGTTTGTTCCTTATAACCTATACATGAGAAGACCAGCACATTTTTCCCTTTAGGGACATTCACGCTATACCGACCTTCCGTATCAGCAATGGAACCTATCCCGGCATCCTTAACCAACACATTGGCTCCAATCAATGGAGAACCATCGTTAGCATCAGTAATAGTACCGGTAACGATGGATTCCTGAGCCATCACATGACTACTCATTAAGAGCGTCATCAGAAACAACATAATGTTTTTCATATATAACACTGATTTAAAATAATAAATTCTTCAACGTTGCAAATATAGCTGCCGTCTCCATGATAAACAAGTACAATTTTATCATTAACTAATACTATTCCGACACTATGCAATAAGTATCTGATTAGAAGGCATACCCCATTCAAACACGTTATATAAAACGAGTTGAAGAGTTTTTACCTAATATAGTTAAAAGTTAAATTAATACATTTCAAGAAAAGTATTCCTATATTATATTATCCCAATATAGGAATAAAAAAGTATCATGCCGCAGACTATAAATTATCCATTAAAACAATCCTTTGCCCTAAAAAAAACACCTATATCCTGACTCAACTAACCTTATTCTACCCTTATTTCAAAATTCCTATTTATTCCTTTCGATAGTCCTTCCTGACCACTTCCCACAAACAAGGAATATTTCCCCGGAAGCATCTTCCATATTCCTTCCTGCCATATAGAAAGCTGGCGGGGAGCAATTGTAAAAGTAACCGTTTTACTTTCACCCGGTTTCAGATCCACTCTCGCAAAAGCCACCAATTTCTTTAACGGGAAAGTATAAACCGGAGTATTTTCACGGGAAATATATACCTGAACAACTTCTTCTCCTGCTACATCACTTATATTTTTAATTTCAATAGAACATTGCAAAGTACCATCCGGACGAACCACACCATCACTTTGCAAATGTGTATACTCAAAGTTCGAATAACTTAAACCGTGTCCGAATCCGTAAAGAGGCTTGCTTGACAAATATTGATAGGTACGCCCTTTCCAAATATCATAATCCAAAATATCCGGCAACTGCTCTTCCGATTCATAAATAGTCATCGGTAACTTACCCGATGGATTTTCTGAACCAAACAAAATGCCAGCCAAAGCCTTACCTCCCTCTTGTCCCGGATACCAAGCTTGAAGAATAGCAGGGACATTTTCTGCAGCCCATTTTGAAGTTAACGGATTTCCTGTGTGGAGTATCAAGGCAGTACGAGGATTCACTTTATAGATTTCTTTTAGCAGCAATTCCTGTGTCATAGGTAAATAAATGGAAGGCAGGTCACGATTTTCACGAGCCAACTTTTCATCATTCCCCAAAGCAACCAATACTAAATCCGCCCCGGATACAAATTCTTTCACCTTATCTATTTGATCTGAATTTCCAAAATCAGAAACCAACATACAAGCAGCCGCACCCGTCTTATTTATATATTCTATTTTAACTGGCATTTTTCTGCCTGCCTCAAACGGAACCTCTACAGAATAAAACTGTAAGCCACGAGCATTCCATTTATCCAAAACTAAACGATCATTCAACCAAATACGCACTCCACCATCCGCATACATACCAATAGTATGTTTGCCACTTACCGGAGCTTTCAGATATCCACTCCATCTGACAGAATAATTATTTTTAGTTAAACGTTCATCCGGCGTACCATCTCCCCAGTCAAAACCCACAGTCTTATCAATTCTTGAAAACAAAGGGATATTACCCAGATTGTGCCCACTTATATAGTCAGCAGTAAGTCCCTGGCTCACCCCATCAGAAGCTACCAAATACTCCGAACCAACCGGAGAAATCACGGAAGTGCCTTCCATGTATGAAACCTTCACTTTTTTACCTACTAAATCTTTAACACCCTGAAGCAAAGAAACGTTATGAACAGGTTTCCCACTATATCCGCCCAGATAATTATTATCAGCAAATGGACCGACGATAGCAACAGAACGTATCTTCTTCTTATCTACAGGCAAGAAATCATTGTCATTCTTTAAAAGTACGATGGATTTAACCGCAGCTTCATAAGCTAGCTTCCCAAATTTTTCTCCTGCAAGTAACTTTTTATCATAATGATTATAGGGAACAAGTTCAATAGGGTCGAATTCACCTAATTTAAAACGTGCTGTTAATACACGAGTCAAAGCCTTATCAATAGCTTGTTCTGAAACCAATCCCATCTTTACAGCTGCTACCAGTTTCTCGCGATAGGTTCCCCCACATTCCAAATCACAACCACTATTGATACCTAAAGCAGCAGCTTCCTCCAATGAGTTTACAACCCGGTGCTGCCAGTTCATGACTCCAATAGCTCCACAATCAGAAACAACAAATCCGTCAAATCCCCACTCTTTTCTCAGAACATCTCCTAAAAGCCAGGTTGAGCCACTCGGAGCCACTCCGTTAAAGGCATTATAAGCAGTCATTACAGATTGCGCATCCGCTTCCTTTACGCATGCCTCATAAGCCGGAAAGTAATATTCATACAACTGCTTGGTGGGTATCTGTGAAGAACTGGAGAAACGGTCATTTTCTTGGTTATTGGCAACAAAATGTTTTATTGTAGCAACCGTCTTCAGATAATCGGGATGATCTCCCTGTAATCCCTTCACAAAAGCTACCCCCAAACGGGAAGTCAAATAAGGGTCCTCACCATAAGTTTCCTCATTCCGTCCCCAGCGGGGATCACGAGCCATATTAATAGTAGGAGACCAATAAGTAAGCCCCTTTCCTATTTCCAAATATTTCAGGCGAGCCTCTGTAGAGATGGCAGAAGCTACTTTCTTAATTAATAATGTATCCCAGGTAGAAGCCAGATTAATAGCTTGTGGAAACACAGTCACTTCACCCGCACGAGCCACTCCATGCAGGCATTCATTCCAATAATTATATGAGGGGAGATTCAGGCGCGGTATGCTATCTGTTTCATTAGAAAGCTGAGCCACCTTTTCTTCAAGTGTCATCTTGCTGATGAGATTCTCTACACGTGCAGATATAGGTTGAGATAAATCGCCAATAATTCGCTCCTTCACTCCACGCACTTCCACTTTTCCACTTGCATTGAAAGCCGGACAGTCATCACATCCACCATTGTCCTGGGCCTTCAATGAAATATTTGCTAATATAAATGCTCCAACTAATAAAGACTTTCTCGCTTGCATATTTTCCAATAGATTAGAATATGTTTTTCTATTTGCAAATGTAGCGATATCCTAATACTCCAACTGATATTATTTTATCCTTTCATTGTACAATTCTTCGTTGAGTAGGGAAATACCTCTTTTAAGAGTAAGACAAACGATATGCCAAATACTAAAAGTTCAAAATCAGATCACTATCTTCTTCTTTCTATAATTCTCCCGGAACTCTTTCGGCGAACAATCCTTCTTCCGTTTAAATATCCGGTTGAAATTGGACAAGTTATTAAAACCACAGTCATAACATATCTCAGCAATCGTATGTGCAGAGTCCACCAGTAAACGGGTAGCAAAACCAAGACGGATATCTATGATATAATCAGAAAGCGTCTTCCCCGTACGCAACCGGAAAAAACGGCTGAATGAAACAGGCGTCATGCCTACCATATCCGCCAAAGTATTCAAGCGAATATCCTCCTGATAATGATCGGCAATATACTTCTGCACTCTTTGCACGCGACGACTATCTGAGAAAGTTTCTATTTTAGCAAAAGAAGAACTGGACAATACTTTCGCATCATCATATTGCGATAGCTCATAAAGTATTCTCAAGAAATGCATCACTGCATAAAAACCTTGTTCCTCCGAAGCCAGTCGATCCAACCAATTATATACTTTCATAATGGCCTGCATAGGAAAACTAATACCGCACTGAGCTTTCTCCAGCATACAACGAATACTATCGAACTGGTTCTTATTCATAAAGTTCTTGAAAAACAAGTCGGGCGAGAACTGAATTGTAATCTCACGGATTTCTTTAGAGTCACATTCATGCTGTTCCCACACATGTTCCAACTCTTTGCCGGTTATCAACACCAGATCATAATCTCCGATAACTTCGGCTGAATCTCCTACCACACGGCGGACACCGGCCGCATGCTCTGTAAAGTTGAGTTCAAACTCAGCATGACAATGAATAGGATAAGTAAATTCTGTCTTACGACGATCGGCAATATAAAAACAATCGCGATCGGACAAGGGAGTAATTTCCCTCATGATGTAATTTGAGCTTTCCATATTGACTGGTTAAAAAAGTATCATGTTGCAAATATAATCATTCTTTATTAATACAATAATTAATAAGCCTGATTTTATTTGCAATCTTCACAACGCTCCTATTCCGACATCTTTCACTAAGAAATCCGCTGTGCTTTGCTATACTTTTCGACAGTACAATCTGTTCTTTTCCGATAAAATCACTTACTTTTGTATTCTCACTTAAACTTAATAGCAATGATAAACCCCATTTACTCTCCCGACAGCAGTCGGTACGACAACGGCATGAAGTATCGCCGTTGCGGACGAAGCGGCATATTGCTGCCCGAAATATCATTAGGTTTGTGGCACAACTTCGGCGACGTCAATACTTTCGCTAATTCACAGGCAATGGCACACCACGCTTTCGACAAAGGGATTACCCATTTCGACCTTGCCAACAACTACGGTCCTTCCTACGGTTCAGCAGAAGAAACTTTCGGAATGATCATGAAGAAATCGTTCATGCCTTATCGTGACGAACTGTTCATTTCCACGAAAGCAGGACATGATATGTGGCCCGGCCCTTACGGCGAATGGGGGTCCAGAAAATACTTGATGACCAGCCTTAATCAAAGCCTGCGACGCATGAATCTGGATTATGTGGATATCTTCTATTCACACCGCTACGATCCCGACACTCCGTTGGAAGAGACTCTGCAAACCCTCGTAGATATTGTGCGGCAAGGCAAGGCCCTGTACGTCGGTATCTCAAAATATCCGAAAGCAGCAGCCGAATTTGCCTACCGTTACCTGGCAGAAAGAGATGTGCATTGCCTGCTTTATCAGGGAAGATATAACATTTTCAACCGCGAACCGGAAGAAGAAGGTATCCTGCAACAAGCTAAGGAAAACGGTACAGGCTTCATTGCTTTCTCTCCTCTGGCACAAGGTCTATTGACAAACCGTTACCTGAACGGTATTCCCGACGACTCACGCATTGCCAAAGGTGGGTTCCTGAAAAAAGAGGCATTGACTGACGAAACGCTGAAGAAGATAAAAGCCCTGAACAAAGTTGCCACGCAACGCGGACAAACTCTTGCAGAAATGGCTCTGGCATGGCTGCTGAAAGATGATATGGTTACCTCAGTCATTATCGGAGCAAGCTCTGTAGCACAGTTGGATGACAATCTGCAAAGTATCAAAAATACGAAATTCACAGCAGAAGAATTAGAAAAGATCAATCAGATAGATAATCTGAAATAAACTGATAATAAGGACTTGTTTTATCGTCTACAGGCAGGTAAATCAGTTCCTTTTAAGAGTAACGAGCGTTTCCACGAAAGGGAACGTTCGTTTCCATTAAGGAAAACTCCAGTTTCTACATGAAGAAACAGGCGTTTTTACGTGAAGAAACAGACGTTCCTACGTAAAGAAACAAGCGTTCCCACGGGCAGGAAACTCCAGAACATTAATTTCCAATAAGATACGAACCAGTATTCTATCCCAAAAACTCACTTTCTTAAGACTTTCTTCACCAAGAATACAATTTTAACACACCCCTTTCTGAACCTTTTATTTTTTATCTTGTTCATGTACCAAAAGCCTGAGGTACCAGGGCAGGATTTTTTATATATAACCTAAACATTATAAAAGTATGAAGAAATTAATTCCCCTATTATTGGTGGTCTTAACTTTCGCAGCCTGCGAAAAAGACCCTGACACGGATAAGCTGGACAACAAATATCTGGTTTATACTAATTATGACTCGAAAGCCGATTTCAAAGCTTTCCAAACGTACTACATGCCGGACAGCATTCTTGTCATCGGCGATAAGAAAGAAGCCGAATATTGGAAAGATGAAAGCGCTCAGGAAATTCTGCAAGCCTATGCTACCAATATGAATAACCGTGGCTTTGTCCGCGTAGACGACCGTGAAGAAGCCAACCTCGGTTTACAGGTCAGCTACATCAAGAGCACTTACTATTTTAATGACTACGGACGTCCCGAATGGTGGTGGAACTACCCAGGTTATTGGGATGCACCTTACTGGGGCAACTGGGGCGGATGGTACTATCCGTATGCTGTGACTTATACTTATAGCACGGGGTCATTCATTACCGAGCTCCTAAATCTGGAAGCCACACAAGGCGAAAAAGAAAAGCTGCCCGTACTCTGGACAAGCTATATGAGCGGATTACTTAGCGGTTCCACATCTGTAAATACCAAACTGGCTGTTGAAGGCGTAAACCAAGCTTATGCTCAATCTTCATATCTGACTAATAAATAATTAGTAGTAAGTAGTTAAGTCGTTTAAAACAATAACAAGTATGAAAACAATAAAATATATTTCTATGAGAGTACTGGCGGTTGCCGCTCTGGCTCTCGTCTTCGCCATGCCGGCAAAGGCACAATTGACCGATAACGGTTATGCCAATATCGATTGGCAATTCAACTTCCCCCTGAGCAACCATTTCGCTGATAAAGCCAGCGGATGGGGTATGAGCTTCGAAGGTGGTTACTACGTCACTCCAAACTTTGCTCTCGGTGCTTTCCTTGCTTACCATAGCAACCACGAATACTTCGGACGCCAGACACTTCCGGTAGGTGAAGGTGGTAGCATCAATACCGACCAACAGCATACACTGTTCCAGTTACCTTTCGGTCTGGCAGGTCGTTATACTTTCGACCGCGGTAGCGCTTTCCAGCCTTACGTTGGTGTGAAGGTAGGTCCTCAATACGCTGAAATGAAATCAACTTTCAATGTTTACGAAGCCAACAAGAGTACTTGGGGTTTCTATGTATCACCGGAAATTGGTCTCAACATTTACCCATGGGCTTATGGTCCGGGGTTGCACATTGCCGCTTACTATAGCTATGGCACGAACAAGGGCGACCTGTTCACTTATAGTGTAGACGGTTTAAGCAATTTCGGTCTGCGTCTGGGTATTGCATTCTAACATAATTTGCATTGCAACACAGATAAGTTTGACTGGTATTAATTGATTGTTTCAAGACGTGAAAAAGGGAATAACCGGCCGCGTGAGCGGGGGGCTATTCCCTTTGTTGTAGCTCATAACTATTCCACCGCTTGATACATCACCTCCTGTATTCGTGTACGGATATCCATCTTCATCAGTTTCGTATTCCATACATCCGGATAGATGCGATTGCAAAGGAAGACGTAAACCAGCCCATTCGTCGGATCAACCCAGGCACAAGTACCTGTAAATCCAGTATGCCCATAAACTGTAGCAGGCGCAGCCGTGGCACAAGGACTCTTTGCCGGATTCTGCCGGTCAGGTTTATCGAAGCCCAGACCACGACGACTGATGCGGGATACAGTAGTAGTAAATACACGGCAAGTTTCCGGACTCAAATAACGCTTACCATCCAACTCTCCCCCATTCAACAACATTTGATAAATCTGAGCCACTTCCGTTGCATTGGAGAATAGACCGGCATTTCCTGATACACCGCCTTGGAAAGCTGCCGACTCATCATGCACGAAGCCCTGAAGAACCGTCTTCCGCAAGAATGGATCCACCGAAGAAGGTATGATTTCCGCTTTCGGTATAGGAGTATGCTTACCGGATACAATGCCTGCATACGTTGTTCCTGCTGTAGCAGCGCCCTTTAATGGCAAATATCCCGTACGTTTCAACCCCATCGGAGCATAAAATTCCTGTTCCAGGAAAGCATCCATCGACATGCCCGTACGTGTCTCAACCAACTGCTGCAACAGGATGAAACCTACACAGCTATACCTATAACGGCGATCGCGCAACGGTGCCTTCACAATCGTTTGTTGATAGACTTCTTTAAAGGAACGATTCAGCCATAAGCTATCGGCAACTTGTAAGGTATGCTCTGCCGTCCGCACTTTAGAAGTCAACCCTTTCTGGAACCTAAACTTCGGATTAGCCCAGGTACGAACACCTATCTGCACAGAATGTGCGGCATCCGGTCTTGCTTTGAAAAGAGTTCCTGCATAGCTTTCTTTATCAATGGCTTCCTGATAGAACAACAATGTAGAAGGTAATCCGGATTCATGCAACAGCAATTGGCGGACCGTGATATCTTTTTTATCCGTATCTTGCAGCCAGGGCAGATAATCCGACACACGATCGGTAAGATTCAAACGTCCTTTGTCATACAGCTTCATGACAGCAAGCAATGTTGCCGTAGTCTTTGTCAGCGAAGCCAGATCATAAACATCTGTCGGAGATACCGGTAAAGCAGCGCCGGGGATATTGGTCGTAGAAAGTTTTTTGGCAGAAGTACCCATAACCCCTGGCCAGGTATGTGTTCCAAAAGCCTTATTATACATTTCCTTTCCGTCTTTCAATATCACAATTTGACAACCGGGATAAGCTCCTTCTTTAATGCCTTCTCTCGCTATTTCATCAATGCGAGTCAACAGACGGGAATCCATTCCATGTTCATCGGGCACAAAGTGACGCGGTGTTTTCGGAGTAATGGTCCGTCCGTCCCCCGCCGCAAACAAGTCACTGATACTTGCCGACAGACGTCCGTTTGCCGTTGCATCGGCATACAGTATTCTGGCTACCTGACACTGTACGTCGTCATTCGATGAATGTGCAAGTACTACAGCATTAGCAGCTGATACCGCCCGACGTATCTGCAACATTTGCTTACCGGGTATAAAGAACAGATAAGCTGTTGGAACATCAGGAACAAATTCTCCAAAGAAGGTCTGATAAGGTGACAAGCGGTGTTCCGTCACACAAACAAGGATACGTTTATACTGTGACAGTGAATCACGCAACTGCTTACGTGCAGCCGCCGGCAACTCTTTCTTCAATTGAAAGACGGCGGGTACTCCTTTTAAACCGGCAGGATGGATATATTCGGAGAGTTCTTTCAGGAACGGTTGTATTTCTTTTGCATCACCTACATTGAGCACAGCTATCTCCCGGATATCTGTATCCAACGGAAGCACATCGTTTTTATTCTTCAGTACGGTAATCGCCTCCTGATTCAGACGCCTTATCAGGTCACGAGTGTGTGCTGTATTGATACGGTTACTTAACCCCGAAAGACGCACAAAAGGTTTCTTTGATAATCCAAGAGCATATTTATAAGTAAGTACCTTCCGGCATTTTGCCTCAATCTCCGCCTCCGTCAATTCACCGTTTTTCACAGCATCCAGTATAGCATCCACTTCTTCTTTAATTCGTCTGGGCACAAGCAACAAATCATGCCCCGCTTTCAATGCCTGCAAACAAATACTCGCGTTATTGACAGAAACACCTTTCATAGCCAACGCATCCGTAAATACCAACCCTTGGAACTTCATCTCTTGTGTCAGCAAATCATGCACCACGCTACGGGAAAGTGAAGAAGGCACTCCTCGTTTCGATTCAAGTACCGGTACCTCTAAATGTCCCACCATCATACCGGATAGCCCGGCCTGAATGGCTTTCTTAAACGGATATAACTCCACGCTATCCAAACGTGCACGAGAAAAAGTCAACTTCGGCAACGAATGATGCGAGTCCACATCCGTATCACCATGACCTGGAAAATGCTTGCTCACGGAAAGTACGCCACCGTCTTCCAGACCACGGGCATAAGCTATTACTTTATCGGCCACATTAGCAGGATTTTCCCCAAACGAACGGGTATTGATAACCGGATTCTTCGGGTTGATATTCACATCCGCCACCGGAGCAAAGTTAACCTGCACACCAAGTTCCCGACATTGCCGGGCCATCTCGCGACCATATTCATAAAGCAGACTGTCGTTTTGTATGCAGCCCAGAATCATATTTCGGGGAAATACTGGTGTACCTCGCAAGCGCATGGAAAGTCCCCATTCGCCGTCAAAGGTTATCATCAACGGAACATCTGCCATCTTCTGTGCTTCATTGGTCAGTATCGCCTGGTTTTCCATCAATCCACCGGAAAAAAGCAGGCCGCCCACTTTGTAGCCATCCACAACTTTACGTAGCAAATCCCGGTTTGCCTTATCTTGCTGAGGAGCAATAGTATAAATGAATAATTGTCCGATACGTTCTCTCAGATTCATCCTGTTGAGTACCGAATCCACCCACTGCCGACATCGTTCATCATTGGAAACAGATCGTATCATAATAGGTTCAACAGAAGGTACAGGAGATTGTGGCACCGGCAGATGATGCGCCTGAGCATCAAAGCGGACACAACAACTGTATATCATCAAAAAGAATAGGAATAGTTTTTTCATCATCATTATTTCTATGCCCAGACTATTTCAGGCTTTTATAAATCGCTTCTTGTATATTTGTACGGATATTCATCTCAGTCAGTTTTGTATTCCACACATTGGGGCACAAGCGGTTACTGAGGAAAACATACACCGTCCCATGTTCAGGATCTACCCAAGCACAAGTACCCGTAAAGCCGGTATGTCCGTAAACAGCACCGATAGCCGAAGGAGCACAAGGACTGTTCTTCAAATCCTTCAAGTTAGGTTTGTCAAAGCCTAATCCTCTACGGCTGATAGCAGAGGTCTCCGTAGTGAATAAACGACAAGTCGCCTCACTCAAATAACGTTTGCCATTCCATTCTCCCCCATTCAGCATCATCTGGTATATCTTCGCAACTTCCGTAGCTGTAGAGAACAAACCTGCATTACCGGAAATGCCACCCATACAAGCGGCAGTCTCATCGTGCACATAGCCGCATAAATCCTGACGGCGCAGGAAATCATTTGCGGCCGTAGGCATAATCTCTTGTTTGGAGTACCTTAATAAGGGCAGATACATGGTACGTTGTAACCCCATAGGTGCATAAAACTCTTTAGCCAGATAAAGGTCCATTGGCAACTTAGCTATAGCCTCTACCACCTGCTGCAACAGGATAAAGCCAAGATCACTGTACACATACCGCTTGCTGTCCATATCACACCGGGCAATCTTTTGCAAGATGGTATTCTTAAAACTCTTGTTCAGCCACATTTTGTCAGCTACATGCAAGTTGTAAGCAGATGATTCTTTTTCAGCTACCAAGCCTTTCTTAAACTTAAAGCTTGAACAATAATAGCTATGTTCACTGACCTGCGTGCGATGCCACTCATCCACCCAACTTTGAGCATACGGGCCATGCACCGAATTCGGGTCGATGGCCTCCAGATAGAAACGAATATAAGGAGGCAGACCGGACTCATGAAGAAGCAAATCCTTTATTGTAATATTCTTCTTATTAGTATTCCGCAAGATCGGCAAATACTGGGATGCTTTATCCGTCAGCTTCAACTTACCCGTATCATACAGTTTCATCACGGCAAGCAGTGTTGCAGTAGTCTTCGTCAAAGAAGCAAGGTCGAACATATCTGTAGGGCGTACAGCAGTGGTGTCTTTATCTGAATGAGTACCGAAACACTTATCATATACCGTCTGACCATCTTTCAACACCAGCACCTGACAACCGGGATAGGCTCCGGCAGCCAATCCGCCCTTGACAATCGCATCGATACGGTGCAACTCATTAGACTTCATTCCCAAATCTTCAGGAATAATACGTCCCGGCTTCATCCCCGGAGTAATCACACTTCCCTCACCGGCCTGATAGAGATTACCGATGCTCATGGAAAGCTTTCCCTGAGCAGGGACTTTAGCAAATATCACACCCGCTACATATTGCTGAATATCCGCTTCCGACGAATGTCCCAACACCACAGCACTGGCCTGATTCAAAGCAGGAACTAAAGGTTGCATAGCACGATAGGACGTAAAGAAAGCATATATTATGGGGGCGGGTAAATTCAATCCTGCCAGAAAATCGGCATAAGCAAGTGCATCTGTATCTTTACCTGATATACTGATTACAACCCGACGATAATTCGCCAGTTTGCGTGCCAATTCATGGAGTTCATCTTCACCCATCTCCCCCGTCAAATGAAAACACTCTACAGGAACAGGTGATAATTTCTTCATCTCAGCAATGAAGATGCTGTCTTTACCTTCGACCACACTCAACAGTGCAATCGGAGTGTCGCCGACAGGTGTCAACGGTAATGCTCCAAAATGATTACCCAGCACCGTAACAGCAGCCTGGCGAAGTCGCGTTACCAGTGCCTTGGCTTCATCTGTATGGATACGATAACTCATTCCGCTAACCTGCAACTGCGGACGCGGCTGACGTAAACCCAACAGATATTTATAAGTAAGTATCTTACGACATTTCTCTTCTACAACCTTCTCCGAAAGAACACCGTCTTTCACCGCATTCAGCACCTCCTGCACAGCATTTTCAGTATTATACTGCACCAGCACCATATCATTTCCTGCAAGCAAGGCTTTTGTAGTAACTTGGGGCACAGATGAAACTCCCTTCATATCCAATGCATCCGTAAACACCAATCCCTGAAAGCCCATTTCATTTTTCAATAATCCGGTCACCACATTTCCGGAAAGTGAAGAAGCCGTGATAGCATCCGGTTCCAGCACAGGTACCTGCAGATGACCAACCATTACCCCACCCAAGCCGGCACGTATCATTTCCTTAAAAGGATACAGTTCCACACTATCCAGGCGTTCGCGGTTATAACATAGTGACGGTAATCCTTTATGCGAGTCCACATCCGTATCTCCGTGCCCAGGGAAGTGTTTGCTCACGGACAACACACCGCCACTTTCCAGTCCACGACTATAAGCGACCACCTTTTCAGCCACCTTCTTCGGGTCTTCCCCGAAAGAGCGTACATGAATTACCGGGTTCAGAGGATTGGTATTGACATCCGCATCCGGTGCAAAATTCACATGAACACCCAGCTCACGAAATTCCCGTGCCACTTCACGCCCGTATTCATAAATCAGATGGTTGTCTTCAATACAGCCAAGTGCAGCATTCTTCGGGAAATAAGGCGTACCTTCCAGGCGCATAGAGAGTCCCCACTCACCATCGAAAGTAATCATAACGGGAACTTTAGAATTCTTCTGGGCAATATTCGTCAGTATAGCCTGCTCTTCCGGTGTACCTTCAGCAAACAGCAGACCTCCTATCTTATATTTCTTAACCAGATCGCGTATCTGTTTCTTCTTCTGTTTATCCACTTTGGCAGGAAAGGTGGTAACAATCAACTGTCCTACTTTTTCCTGCAGATTCAAACCGGAATATACAGAATCTACCCACTGTTTGCAACGGGCATCTGCCGCTGAAGGGAGAAAAGATACCTCTGCCTGGGCATGAAGCAATCCTGCGCCCCCCCACAAAAGGGCAACAAACAATAAGAGAATAGGTCTCTTCATTTTTTTTACTATTTAGATGATTGGGATATTTATTCTTCCGCAAGTGTTAGTTTCAACATACCAACATAAATTCCATTTTTCCCGGCATGCATCACTGATACATTCTGGCCGTCTTTATTCAAGTAAACAGCCGGTTCCTTCATAAAGGTATGAGTATGTCCGCCCAGAATGGCATCAATATGGTTCGTTTTCTGTGCCAGTTCTTCGTCACAAGGAGCATTTTTAAGTTGATAACCGAGGTGCGACAAACAAATGACTACATCACAACCTTCCTCATTCTTCAGCAAGTCCGCCATTTTCTGTGCTGCTTCTATCGGATCATTATAAACCACACCTTCACATTTATCAGCCTGCACCAAGCCTTCCATCTTCGGAGCAAGACCAAATACACCTATCTTCAACCCATTGCGGTAAAAGGTAGTATAGGGTTTCACCAAGCCTTCCAGCACTGTACCTGTCACATCATAATTGGAACATACCACCGGGAAATTTGCCATGCGGAACAGACGTGCCATATTTTCCAGGCCGAAATCAAATTCATGATTACCTATTGTCATGGCATCATAGCCCATAAGATTCATCATCTTTACTTCAACTTCTCCCTGAAACAAATTGTAGTAAGGAGTTCCTTGGGAAATATCTCCGCAATCAAACAGTAACAGGTTGGGGTTTATTTTACGCGCTTCCTTAATAAAAGTAGCCCGGCGCACCGTTCCACCCATACCGGCATAGCGGTCGGCAGCATTCACAGCAATGGGTTCAATGCGGCTGTGCGTATCACTTGTTTGCAGAATCACCAGTTGTTTGGTTTTCTGGACAGAATCAGGAGCTACCAAACAGAGAGGCTCTTCAACTATCTCTTTGATCGATTGCTGTGCGGATACCGGAAATAGGCAGTAAACTGCCATTAATAAAAGAATATATCGTTTCATAATTTCTGATTTATAATTTCTGATTATGCTCTTGCAAAGCTGGATTACTCATCTTTCACAGTTATCCTGCCTTCCATACGGGAAGTAATCTTCTTTCCGGCAGCAGTCTGTTGTTCCACATAGTCCATAAACAAGCCACGCAAAGTAGCCCCATCCGGACATTCACGTTTCTCAGCCTGCGGCAGGGCAGTCATACCATCATTTCCGTCTGCCAGGTAATCAATGGTAGCAATTGTATAAAGCTGTTCATCTTCTATCGGACGGCCTGCAACCGTGCCTTCCAATAATTTTCCGTCTTTCGTTATCAGAAGCTGCATCCCACTGACACCTTGGCCGTGACATGCTGCAATATTATTGAACAATTCTTTCAGATAAACTCCTTTCATGGTCAATACACAAAGAGAATTCTCGAAAGGCAATATCTCATAAATATTTTCGCAAGTAATAGGACCTTCAGTCAACACATTACGCAAGCCACCCATATTTATTAATCCCATATCGGCAGGCTTACCCAATACTTGTCCGGCTGCATTACGTAGAACATCCGCTACCAGATTAGAGAGCAGACTTTCGGGTGCTCCTTTGTCCATGCTCACTTCTGCAATACCTACCACACGGAGCATGATGCTGTCAACCTTTGCCTTATAGGGAGCAAGCAATGCCATTGCTTCAGAATCAGGATTTACATCCCAGGTAGAATCAATCGCCACCATCGTACCCTCCGCCTTCGTCACCTTATACGCAGGATGACAAGAGCTTAGCAAGAATACAGCTATCCAAAGTACACCGGGAATAAATTTCAAAGTCATTCTTTTCATTTCGTTTGTTTTTTTAAATTGCTACAAATATAACGAATTGTCTTTCTTATCCCATCCTGACGGGAAGAAAAAGAATGAGCTTTTTCATTTTCAGGCACATTTTTAAGTTTCGAGATATTTTCACGTCAAACAGATTACACTTCTTCAGGCTGTACACGAGATATACTTGCTCCGTACCAAATCCGGGATTTCTTCGGTCAGAGATACTTCTGACTGGAGAAAGTATGGAGCAAGTAGGGTTGAGATACGATTGAGATACGGTTAAGGTACGGTTTATGAACCATCTTCACACTGAATATCCCCAAACATATAATAAACCAACGAAATTTACGTTACTTATCAAGTATTAAACAAGCAGATACATGGGAATAAGCATGGTAACCGATCAAAACTGGCACATAGTCCGCTACTCGGCAGAAGAAAAAGAACACTGGGACCGCTTCGTGCGCCATTCCAAGAACGGTACATTCCTGTTACAACGCGACTATATGGACTATCATGCCGAGCGTTTTCAGGATTGTTCCCTACTGATTTATTGCAATCAGAAATTAACAGCCTTGCTTCCCGGCAACCTTTCCGGTGATTGCTTTTATTCCCATCAGGGACTGACTTATGGAGGAATACTCCTCTCCGCCTCTATTACCTTAGTACAAGCCGAAAGTGCGTTCCGCACCGCCCTGAATTATTTACATACGGAGTGCGGCGTACAATCAGTGGTGTATCGGGCTATTCCGCACATTTATCACCGCTATCCGGCGGAAGAAGATTTATATATCCTCGTTCGTCTGGGCGCACAACTTACAGCACGTAGCATCTCATCCGTAATTCCACTGGACGACCGTCTACCTTTCCGCACCCTGCGCCGTCGCCAACTGAAAAAGGCACAAGCCTGTGCATTGACAATCACAGAAGACGAGGACTTCGCCTCTTTTTGGTCGATATTGGAAGAAAACCTACATGAACGATATTGCGTTGCCCCGGTACATTCACTGGAAGAAATCACCCGACTGCACAAAAACTTTCCCCGTCAGATTTCCCTTTTCCGAGTATGCGACGGAACTGAAACACTGGGCGGTTGCGTAATATACGAAACCGAAAAAGTGGCCCACGTGCAATACATTGCCGCTTCCACACAAGGAAAGAAATGCGGAGCACTCGACCTGCTTTTCCACAAACTGATATACAGCCGCTATGAACAAAAGCGTTACTTCGACTTCGGCATTTCCACCGAACAAGGCGGACAAATATTGAATGAAGGATTACTTTTCCAGAAGGAAGGTTTCGGTGCAAGAGCAATCATGTATGACGTTTACGAATTGAAATTATGATAAAGTATTTAGACCTGCAAAAGATCAATGCTTCCTTTGAGCCTGAACTGTCGGATGCCTTACTACGTGTTTCCCATTCGGGATGGTACCTGTATGGAGAGGCGACGGCTCGTTTTGAGCAAGAATTCGCAGCCTACTGCGGTACAGCTTATTGTATAAGTACAGGAAATGGCCTGGATGCTCTTACATTAATATTTCTTGCTTACCGTGAATTGGGAGTCATGGATGCCGGAGATGAAATAATCGTCCCTGCCAATACATACATCGCAACCATACTCTCTATCATCCGTGCCGGACTGAGACCAGTGCTCTGTGAACCTGCCTTTGAAACATGCAACATAGACCTCACCTATGCAGAATCACTGATTACCCCTCGTACGCGTGCCATATTACCAGTCCATCTATATGGACGTTTAGCCGATGTGCAAGGAATATACGATCTGGCTAACCGCTACGGACTAAAAATCATAGAAGATGCCGCACAGGCACATGGTGCCATCTGGCACAAAGGCTTACCGGGAAAAGGAAGCCCGGTCTTGCGAGCCGGTAATTTAAGTGATGCCGCAGCCTTCAGCTTCTATCCGGCCAAGAACCTGGGTGCCATGGGAGACGGCGGTGCTATAACCACCCATGATGCCGAACTTGCCACCACCGCACGTTCCATTGCCAATTACGGTTCCACAGAAAAATATGTTCATTTGTACCAGGGCATAAACAGCCGATTGGACGAATTGCAGGCAGCAGTTCTTTCCATAAAGTTATCCCGCTTAGATAAAGATAATGCCCGGAGAAGGGAGATAGCACAATCCTATAAAGAAAACATTGACTGGCAACGCTTGGGATTACAAAGTACTGTCCATACGGATTACATCGATGAAGCCAATGTCTTCCACATCTTTCCCGTCTTTTCTCCCCGCCGGGATGAATTGCAACGTTATCTGGCCCAATGCGGCATTTCTACCCAGATTCATTATCCCATTCCACCTCATCGCCAGGAAGCGTTGAGAAAAGAATATGGAATGCAACAACTCCCCATTACAGAACGTATCCATAATGAGGAGTTAAGTCTCCCCATCTCTCCATTACTCACGAATGAAGAGACAGAGTATATAATAAACTGCATCAACGCCTTTATTTAAAGGCGTATGAATATGAATCCTCACTCTCTCAGACAACACTTCCTTTAATACCCAATCACCTTTTCATCATAGAACATCCTATAGTGAAATGATCAGCATACGCATCCTTTAGATTTTCACCTGAGTGTCATTCGCAGAAGTAGCATACAAACCTATCAGACAACCGGTGAAACCGCCTGCCACATTCGTTGAAAGAATATCACCGGGCACGGTATTTCCCAACTGTACGAAGTTGATTCCATCCGTTGAATAATAAAAATCATAGCCATCTCCCTCACCCTTTACTTGCAGTTGAATAGGATTCTTCACATCTACTTTCGCACTTGCAACAAGTCCGGATTTACCTCTTACTGTTCTTTCCAGCACCATATAGAAATCTTTATCCTTTTTTGTCAAGCCAAAGACATAATTGAATTTTTCACTCTGTACGCAAGTGATACCTGCCAGATCTTTCTCTGTCTTCGGGACATACTGCAATGTAGTAGTAAACGAGAAGTTATTATGTTGCTGTCTGTAGAAGAGAGTTGAAGTAGGCTTCACCTCTTTTATGTTCACCGGGAAAGGAGTAATCTGCAATCCTCCGTCTTTCAGTACTGAAATGAACTCTTCACGAGGACCTCTCAAACCAATCCAACGGTAATCCAGTTGTGGAGATGTGAAATTTTCAGTAAAGGTAAAATTGCCATTGGGGAAGTAACCATCTTGTCCGGTTTTGTTCTCTACTCCTTTAGGTGTTTTCAACTTCGGCTCCATCGGTATCAATCCGTTTTCAAAGACAGGGAATTCCCCCGACCAGTCAACCGGCAGGATAAACGTTTCACGGCCAATGTTCACTCTGCCCTTCTCATTCGGACGGATAGCCAGGAATACACCATAATATTTACCATCAGGACCTTCTACCAAATCGGCATGTCCCGCCCAATCTACCATGTTCTTCCGGTTATGATCCAAATATCTCTGACTCAGGATAGGATTATTGGAAGCCGGAATAAAGGGACCTTTCGGACTATCGCTCACAAAGATAACTTCACTATGCCAGTCTCCAGTACCACCTTCAGCACACATCAGATAGTAGCGTCCGTTCTTTTTATAGATATGCGGAGCTTCAATCCAGATAGGCTTCTTGGACAAATCTACACCACCATTCACAATTACCTGATCCGTACCGGGAATCACCTGATCGTTTTCCACATCATACTCCCAGATTTTAATCACACGGTGTCCGTTATAGAGTTCTTCACCACGCTTCGGTCCATCGTTATGAACCACATACGCCTTGCCGTTATCATCAAAAAAGATAGAGGGGTCGATACCGTCAAAATTCAACTTGATAGGATCACTCCATCCTTTGAAAGGATCTTTCGATTTTACAATGATATTCCCGAATCCCCCTGCAAACTGAGTGGTAATCATATAGAAAGTATCATTATTGGGGTTATACTTGATGGCCGGAGCATACACACCGGCACTGATACCCGTATCATGTACCTTCAACTGTGAAGTACGGTCCAGCACATGGCCGATCTGCGTCCAGTTCACCAAATCTTTCGAGTGGAAGATAGGCACACCGGGAAACATGGCAAATGATGAACACACCAGAAAATAGTCATCCCCTTTGCGTGTTATGGAAGGATCGGGATAGCAACCCTGCAGAATAGGGTTATAGAATTCACCGGGCAACAGAGTATTCTCACTGTACACATGATCATTGCCCTGATAGACCACCTGCGAGAATACCGGAACACCCTTCACCTTTTTACCTTTAGCTCCCTGGCTAAATCCTGTTACTGAAAATATTGCCATACAAACTGACAACAAAATGATGCGCTTCCCCACAGAAAGCGTCGATTTCATCTTTCTCATTTCTATATAAATTATCGATTTATAATTACGAATCGCTTTATTTCTTATCGTTGATACGGAAATAGTCAAAGTCCACATACCCCCCGGAAGTCTTGGTAGCATAATTGAATAGTCCGAAACGGTACCCCATAAAATGTGGGAGGGTATAGGCCATTTTAAGCTGACTACCTATTTTAATCCACTTCTTGCCATCCAGGCTATAGTAGAAGTCTGCCATATCTTTCCTATCCGTGAAGTTACATTCGGCTTTCAAGAATACTGTATCCTGGTTCAGTGGCAGACTTTCCACCTCTTCCGGCTTATCAGTCTGCGCACTTACCATTACAATCTTCTTTACCCCGTTTTCATACATTACACCTACGAATCCATATTTTTTCTGAAGAAGTGCAAGACCTGCAAAATCTCCCTCTTTCATATTAGATACATCCATAGAAGTGGTTCCCGAACATACCGGACCAACCGTTCGCTGTGTCAATGTATTTCGTGCAGACAAGAAATCAGCATCCACCCGTCCGGTTTTAAGGCGCAGATACCCCTTTCGTTCACCAACCGACCAAAGAGAATTATCCGGGTTGTGATTCCACTGCCAAACCAGCGGCAAAGCTGCATCTTTTTTCTTGCGTATAAACTCATCCGAAGCTACAATACCCGGTATTAAGCCTTTACTTGCCGGTAGATCCAATGTTTCCGGAACTTTTCCATTTATTCCAAGAACGGGCCAGCCATCTTCCCATTTTACCGGAACAAGGTAAGGAATACGGCCTACCGCACCATTATCACGGAAAAGATAAGCAAACCATCTGCCATCAGGCGTATCTATCAAGCCTCCTTGAGCCACACCTTTATCCTGCAAAGCTACCCTACCCTCCCAAGGGCCATTCATATTATCAGCACGGTGAATAACCACTGTACGCATTCCTCCCCTCGGCCAGGTTATATTAAATAAATAATACTTCCCATTCACCTTAAATAACTGTGAACCCTCGGCGGGCAAACCGACATTATCCCCTGACAGAGCACTGGCATTCTCTATAAAAATACGTTCAGTGCCTTCTTTGATGCCGGATAAATCGGGCTTCAACTCCGCTATATGCAGTTTACCACCTCCCCAGATGATATAAATACGACCATCATCATCAAAGAAAACCGTATGATCATGATAAGAGGGAGTAAATGTGACTGTTTTCCAAGGACCTTTTTCTATATCTTCCGTAGCATATATATAGGTCTTCCCGGTAGTGCTGGAGAATGTCGATACATAATACATATTATTATGATAGCGAATACAGCTTGCCCATGTTCCGCTTCCATACGCATTTTTTCCATTATTCAGGTTCAGCGCATCCACATCTGCCAGAATATCATAGCAATAATTCACCAATTCCCAGTTTACAAGATCTTTCGATTTCATAATGGGGACTCCCGGAGCCATGTGCATGGTCGTACTACTCATATAATAGGTATCTCCTACCCGAATCATCGACATATCGGGTACATCGGCATAAATCACCGGATTTCCGGCTGAGCTTCCCTGGCTCAGAGCTGTGCAACTATACAGGATGGTTACCAGCAAGAAAAGATAAAAACGTCTTTGCATACTATTTCTTTTTTGATATTTCTTTGCTTGTTTCTTTCGCAGGGAAATCTCCCTGCAGCAAATATACAACATAGACATCAAAAGGCACCTACAATCATTTTACACAAACTTTCGCTGATATTACATCTTTCTGCAATAACATTTCATTTTCTTTCACTCATGTTACATCCGAAAGATACAGAAGGTATTCAAGGGCAAATACAGGCTTAAAAAGAAGAAAAAGGTAGGAGGTAATTGTTGCACCATCTGAAATGAAAAGTTTCAAGGCTTGAAATAAACAGTTTCATCGCTTGGAGCAAGCAGTTCCATGCCGTGAAACAAATGATGAGTTATAAAGGGCATTAATGCTGCTCCCAAAAATCGAGGTATTGCCGGGCAACTTTGATACGATCGTGATGTTTGGCTACGTATTCTACACTTTGCGCCGATAATTCCGGAATACGTTCTTTATGAAGAACAATCTCTTCCAGTTTCCGGTAAATGTCCTGTTCATCAGGCAAGACATTGATAATAGGGCGAAGCTCCGTTTCATTTAATATCTCGTAGTTTTCCGGTTCACCGCCTCCCACAACAGTTACTCCTTTTGCCATGGCAAGCAGTGAATTCATAGAAGGAGTATATGAATACAACTGGTCTAACTGGACATCCGCATCATCCATCAACTGTTGATAACGGGCATAAGGCACATCATGCACTTCGGTAATCCGGCAAAGGTCGGGATACTTGCGTTGCACTTCTTGCAACACAGGCAGCATGACATCAGTACCTTTTAAATTACTACGGGCAGATTGAATACCAATAAAGAAATTCAGCTTCTCCGGCACACAGCGAACGCGCGATGTTATCTTCTGCAAATCAATAGGCAAAGGAATAAAGCCCGTTTTCTCAGGGAAGCTAGGTTGATAAGAAACGTAATACTCCCATAAGCAAGCAATAATGCCATTACATGTTTCAGCTATAGCCTGAGTGGCACGAGCTGCCCCACCATAATACCAATCCTGAAGAGTGCTCTGATTAAAAGCTGTATCACGATACCGGCTTCCGATCTTAAAATCCGAATAGTGGAAAACATCTGTTTCCATACAAGCGCGAATATAATAATAATCGGTCCCAAAAGCTCCCAAGAAGACCTTGCCATTATGCCGCTGCAAATAACGGTAAACTGGCAAAGTGCGTTCGCTGCGTAAGCGCAAAAAATAAGGACTGATAATCTGTACAACATCATATTCCCGAAAACTCGGTAGATGGCGCAGTATGCGGAGAATACAGAAAATGCCATCACGCAAACTATCCGTCGGCCGGTCAAGAGCTATGTTGCGCGGGTAATTTCTCCAACCACAACCATCGGAAGCAACACAAACATCGTGCCCTAATGCCCGAAGCCCTTCCGCAAGATTCCAATGCAGCCCGCTAAACTCTCCAAGTAACAATATCTTCATATAGCAAAACGGATATAAACATTAATAACAGGACAAACCAAACAATACTTCCAGGAATACTTTTTAGAAGGCAAAGGCAGTAATCCATTTTGTTTCAGGACAGTCAATTGTTGTTTTATCTCTTTCATACTACATTTATTTCTCCACATCTGACGAATATAATCAATAACAAGAAAATGGATTCGTCTATCCAATGCTTCCAAACGTTCAATAGAAGTGGCAGACTGGCTAAACGCTTTCAATCGAAAAAGCATTTCCCTGAAGGCTAATATTCTCTCACGACACTTTTCATCAGCAGTCATTCCCGTCAAAGAAGACGAGGAACGGTAATAACCATATACTTTATAAGAAGTCACCAACATTTTTCGGGCAAAGAGGTAAGCTTTGGCAACAAACTCTTCATCCTCAAAAAAGCTCGTCTCACTGAAATAAAGAGAAGACGTTTCCAGCAAACTCCGGCGGAAGAAATGCGTCCAAACAACTCCTGTAAAGTTGTTGAGTACCATAAAGTCAGCACCGGATGGGTATTCCACATAAGACAGCGATTGATTTATCAGGTTCTGTCTCTCTAACGAAAAATAGCAAGTTAGCTCCTGAAAACCAAACTTCAGGATATCAGGCGAATACAGTCTCAATAGAGACAAACAAGAAGGCAGTGTATTCGGCAATAAGACATCATCTGCATCTACAAAAAAAAGATACTCACCATGTGCTTGTTGCATTCCATTATTACGCGCTCCTCCCGTAGTCTGACTCTCGTCATCCGCTACAATTATCTCATAGCTTCCCTCTTCCATCCCTTGCCGGCGGATAGAATCAAGACAACGTTGCAGCAGCACCGGGTCTGCCGTACCGTAAAAGGGAATAATTATGCTGATAAAAGGACTCATGCAGCAAATATACAGAAAATCCTCCCCCAGCCCTACAGCCGGAGAAGGATTTTCAAGAGAAAGACACTAAAAAAGTTATTCAATCGGTATTCCTTTATAGAAGTCCAATATCTTTGTACGGAACAGATATTCATATTTAGCCTGCAATTCATCAGATTGGGCTTTCATCAGATTCTGTTTCGCTTCGTTATACTCTACAGCGGTTGCTTTACCATTGTCATACTTTTCACTCATCAGTTTGAAAGACTCTGCACTGGCATTGGTAGCTGTACTACTACTGGTATATTTGCTCTCGGAAGCCAATGCATTGTACCATGCCTGCTGTATTTCCTTATAGAGCGTCTTCTTTACATCGTCCAACTGCAAAGAATAATTCTCCTGCTGCAAGCGGGCAGTACGTACACGATTGCGAGTGGCAAAACGGTTAAAAATAGGCACACTAAGACTGAGTCCTACGTACTTGCTAAAGTTATCCCGCATTTGCTGACTGAAATTACGATCGAGAGTAGAATAATAATTCGTACCAAGACTACCATTCAGATTCAATTTAGGATAAAAAGCACTCTGAGCAATACGAATACTGTGTTCACTGCCTTCCAGACGATATTTTGCAGCCTGAACAGCAGCTTTACTTGTCAATGCCGTCTGATAAACCTCATCCGGCGGAGTAAGAGGAAGCAGGTCCAATTTTACCGCAGGAGCTGATAAAGAAAACCCTTCCGGAGTTTCCAGCTCTATAAGCTGGCTAAGATCAAGTAAAGCAAGCTGGTAGTTATTATCTGCCTGCACAGCTTTCATCTCATCTTGTGCCACGCGGGCCTTAGCCTCAGCAACCTCGGCAGGAGATGCTTTACCCAGTTCGGCAAGACGTGCAATACGTGCCAACTGTTCTTTACTCAATGCCACCTGACTGATGGCTACCTGATATAGCTCCTGATCGAATAGCACCTGCAAATACGCAGAAGCAATATTAATGGAAATATCCTCCTTAGCCTTTTCCAAATCCGCAATAGCGGCTTTCAGATTCAATTTAGACAAAGCATACTGATTGGGAATTTCCAGACCGGAAAATAAGGGAACACTGGCAGACACAGACATATTGGTGCTGTTACTACTTGTATTGACATAAACCGTAGAATAATCACCAGTGGCTTCATTCTTTACAGCCGTTTGCGTACGTCCCCAGTTCCAGCTTTGCCCGGCACTACCATTCAGATTCGGTAGGCGTGCCCATTTAGCCGTGTTCACACTCACGGCACTTTGTTCCGCAGCATTGGCAGTCCGGCGGATGCTAATATTATGTTCTATAGCGTAGTCGATGCACTGGCGCAGCGTCCAGCCCTCCTGAGCCTGTACTGAAACAGCAAAGACGGCCATGCATCCCATTATTAAGTTCTTCTTCATAATCTGTTATTATTGAATTATACAAGGTTACTCCAACGGTTTTTATTTATCCTTCTTTTCTGCACCACGTACTTTAGACTTACCGTCTACACCGTCTTTGATAACAATCTTGATACCATCGCTCATGCCAACTTTCACTTCTTTACGTTCAAACTTCTGGGTAGGCACACTATCCGTCATCACATATACGAATGTGCTGTCCCCACTGAATTCGATTGTACTCTCAGGCAAGGTAAGTGCCTGCTGTGCACGTTCCAGTACAATTTCCGCATTAGCAGAATAACCCGAACGGATCATCACCGTATCCGGTACCTGGATAGCCGCTTTTATTTCAAACTGATTGGCACCATTCTCCTCCACTCCCTTCGGAGAAATATATTCCAGTATAGCATCGAATGAAAGATTCTGCAAAGCGCCGATTGTCAGCTTCACCGGCATTCCTTCATGCACACGTCCTACTTCCGTTTCGTCAATCTTACCTCTAAAGATGAGATCGTTCATGTTAGCAACCGTAGCGATTGTAGTACCATCATTGAATGTATTACTCATAATTACCGAGTTACCGGCCTTTACTGGTACATCCAGAATCAAGCCGTCGATTGTAGAACGGATCAGCGTACTTGAAAAAGAAGCACTGTTCTTTGTAATACCCTCCTTCACAATTTCCAGATTATCCTTAGCTGTTTGCAACTCCTCACGTGCCTGTTTCACACTAACCTCAGCTTTTTCATAGTCCTCACGGCTAACCAGCTTGTCCTCAAACAATTTCTCTACACGAGCGAAGTCAGTTTCACCCTGCTTCGCATTGAGTTCAGCCAGACGCACACGGCTCTCGGCAGAGTTCAGCGTACCCAGTTCGGGAATTACTTTCACTTTAGCAATCACTTCACCCTTACGTATCGTTTGTCCGGCTTCTTTATACAGCTCGTCAATGATACCCGATATCTGAGGCTTGATAAGGATCTCGTCTCTCGGTTCCACCTTTCCGGTTGCCACCGTTGTTTTCTCCAGATCAGCTACTGCCGGAGTAATTGTCTCATAAACCGTAATCTTCGGTTTAGACTTCTGATAAAGGAACACGAACGTGAAGATGAAAATGGCAGCTACAACTACCAACAATGCGATTTTCAGATACTTTTTCATACTATTATTATATTATTGTTTTTCTATTTTAATTTTTACCTTACTGTCTGTAGGGCTTCTCTAAATATTCAGATACCTCAATTATTCATCCCTGATAGCCTCGATAGGCTTGATCGCCATGGCACGATAAGCGGGAGCCAGCCCTGCTAGTACCCCCAAACCTATCAGCAACGCACATGTACCGATAGCCAGCCCGAATGAAACCTGGTAATGCGTAGTTATATGCCCCGGATCATTGGCAGCAACCTCCAATACCTGCAACACCAATACGGCAAAAGAAATACCTGCCATACCCGCAATCGTGGTCAGCACCATACTTTCCGAAAGAATCTGTTGCAGAATATCCCGTGGACGTGCTCCAATAGCGCGTCGAATACCGATTTCCGTAGTACGTTCGCGCACCGTTACCATCATAATGTTCGATACACCAATTGCTCCGGCAAATAAAGTACCCAAACCTACCATCCAGATCAAAATCCGGACACCAGTCATCAGATTATCCACCATAGAGAACATAGCCTCTGCATTCAGCATCATCACTGCCTGCTTATCATCCGGAGATATGTAATGAGCCGCCTTTACAATGCGCTCTACCTTATCCTGAATATCCGTTACCTTAATATTCGGTTTCACTGTAAAACATATCACATGTATCCGGTTACCCAGATTATATGCCTGTTTCATGGTAGTATAAGGCAAAGTCACAGCCTCCGATGCTTGTCCCTGGATATTCATATTCCCCTCGGACGAGCACATACCGATAACCTGGTAATAAATACCGTCTACCCGAATATACTTTCCACATGGATCTTCTCCCGGGCGGAATAAGCTTTCATACACACGTTTACCAATCACACACACTTTACGCGCCTCCTTAATATCCACATCATTAATAAAGCGTCCGTATGCCATCTCTTGATGCTCTATATGTTCATACTCGGGATACAGTCCCTTTACACTACAATCATATTTTTTATCTCCGTGTATGGCTGTTCTTCCCCAATAAGCGATGGACGGTGTAATGACATCTATTTCATTCACCCCATGACGCAGACGCTCAATGTCCGATAGTTCCAAATCCCACCAGCGTCCTTTGCGGAAACCTTTATACGCTTCCCCCGTCTTCTGCGAAACCAGAAAAGCAGAATTCGTGGCAAAGCCCTCGAACTGGGAACTCATAGCCTGCTGCATCCCCTGGCCACCACCAATGAGTGCCACCAGCATAAAAATGCCCCAGAATACACCAAAAGCCGTCAGTAAGCTCCGCGTTTTGTTTCTTGTAATCGTGATGAGGATTTCCTCACAAGAGTCTATATCTATTCTCATAATTTCTATTTACGATTTACGTTCGACTTAATCCGCTCTCAATGCTTCTATCGGACTGATACTCACAGCCTTCTTCGCAGGGAAGAATCCTGCCAGTGTGCCTGCGATAATCAAGGTGAGCGTAGCCTGAATGGCAATCCCCAAATCTACTGTCGGGTTCGAGAACATGGTTTGCTGGAACATTCCCGCATCCATAGTCTGATTACCAAAGGCTGAGTTCATCCATTCCGTGACGGCAATGCCGGCCACCATACCTATATATCCGAACAGAGTAGTGATAGTGACACTCTCCACAATTATCAACCAAAGGATGGATAACGGCTTCGCTCCAAGTGCCTTACGGATACCGAATTCACGAGTACGCTCCTTCACTGTAATCAACATGATGTTCGAAACTCCTACAATACCGCTCAGTAAAGTAAAGATACCAATTACCCAGATAGCTGTACGCAGCATTCCCATTGCATTTTGCGTCCGCATATAATCCGTGAAGCGGTTCCATATCCAGATAGCACTGTTATCCTGAGGATCGAAACGGCGACTGGCACCAATTACCCTACGATAGTTTGCCTCAAAAATTTCATTGCTCTCTATCGTTTCCAGATTCTTAGTCGTAAAGATGATATTGTTCAGCTGTTCACCTTTATTATAAATGGTCTGCAAAGTAGAGAAAGGGATATAAGCCTCACTGGCTTCACGGTCTCCCTGGTCGTTATAGATACCAACGATCTGATAAGCCACTCCACTTGCATTAACAAACTGTCCGATAGGTTCAGTATGAGTCTTACCGAATAGAATTTCAGCAGTTTTCTTATGTATAACCATCACTTTCCGGCGCTCCTTCAAGTCATTCTGGTTGATAAAACGCCCGTCTGCAGTCTTCACAGTCTCCACCTCCGTATAGTTAGGATGTACCCCCATCAAAGAGATATTAACATACTCCTGCCCAAAACTGACGTTTACATTACTCTGCCGTACAGTAGCACCGGCACTGATGACATGATCCGGAAAAAACTTTTCGGTAGCTTCCAGATCATTATTCTCCAAACGGACACGGCGTCCCTCTTTCAATCCCGCATAAGGCTTGGAAGTCCATCCCGGAAAAATGCGGATAGAGTTCAATGCGCGTTCCGAGGAAGATTGGTCGAAAGCATGGATAATACCGTTTCCGGCACCCAGCAATACGATAAGCATAAAAATGCCCCATGCCACGGCAAACCCTGTAAGGAACGTACGCAATTTGTTCCGTTTGATGGTTCCGTATATTTCTTGCCAAATATCAAACATATATTCATTTACTATTTGACAATTTACAATTTACAATTTGCCTTCCGGAATGTTGGCAAAGCTTCAATTGTACGTTGTAAATTGCACATTGTACATTCTTTTATTTCATGAATCCGTCTTTTCCGAATGGAGAAGCATCATGATTCTGATTTTCTTCAATACTGCCGATAATACCATCCTTAATATGAATAATCTTATCCGTCTGATTGGCTACACCGCTTTCATGCGTAACCACCACAATAGTCATACCTGTCTTGTGCAAATCTTTAAGAATCTGCATAACTTCCACGGAAGTCTTACTATCAAGGGCACCGGTAGGTTCGTCAGCCAGGATAATCTGCGGCTGAGTGATAAGAGCACGGGCAATGGCGACACGCTGTTTCTGTCCGCCGGACATTTCGTTCGGCATGTGATGCGCCCAATCTTTCAACCCCAAGCGATCCAGATACTCCAGTGCCAGGGCATTGCGTTTGCGACGGCTCACTCCCTGATAGAAAAGGGGTAGTGCCACATTCTCCACTGCATTTTTAAAGGAAATCAAGTTAAAAGACTGGAAGATGAATCCAATCATACGATTCCGGTATTCAGCCGCCTTGGTCTCACTGAGATTTTTGATCAGCGTACCATTCAGATAATACTCACCGGTATCATAATTATCCAGAATACCTAATATATTCAGTAGAGTGGATTTACCGGAACCCGAAGCTCCCATAATGGAAACGAACTCCCCCCGTTTAATTTCGAGGTTGATGCCTTTGAGCACATGTAGGGGTGCCCCGTTGTTGTAGGTCTTGTTAATGTCTTTCAGCTGTATCACGAATCTCTCTGTTTTTAGTCTGTTTCTTATTAATTTTCACTATTAGACGCAGCTATGTTACGAAAAGTTGCAAATGAGGTGAAGTTTTTTTCAAAAAGATTTTGAAGTATCATTTTTCTTTGTGTAATTTGTAACCATAAAACTAATTAACTAACCCTTTAAACAAAACATTAATATCATGAATTCAAGCATGGAAAAACCCTACGTAGTAGGTATTGACATAGGCGGAACAAACACCGTCTTTGGTATTGTAGATGCACGTGGAACTATTATTGCAAGCGGCTCTATCAAAACCGGCGCTCACGAACAGGTAGATAATTATGTAGACGAAGTCTGCAAAAATCTGTTACCTTTGATTATCGCCAACGGTGGCGTAGACAAAATTAAAGGTATCGGTATTGGTGCTCCCAACGGTAACTACTACAGCGGTACTATTGAATTTGCCCCTAACTTGCCCTGGAAAGGTGTAATTCCTTTGGCAGCCATGTTTGAGGAACGTCTGGGTATCCCGACTGCATTGACGAACGACGCCAACGCCGCAGCTATCGGTGAAATGACTTATGGTGCTGCACGTGGTATGAAAGATTTCATCATGATCACTCTGGGTACAGGTGTAGGTAGCGGTATCGTTATCAACGGTCAGATGGTTTATGGTCACGATGGTTTTGCCGGAGAATTAGGTCACGTCATCATACGTCGCGAGAACGGTCGTCTCTGCGGATGCGGACGTCATGGCTGCTTGGAAACTTACTGTTCGGCTACCGGTGTAGCTCGTACAGCCCGTGAATTCCTAACTGCACGTACCGAGCCAAGTTTGCTTCGTTCTATTCCTGCTGAAAATATCACGTCTAAAGATGTGTACGATGCAGCCGTTCAAGGTGACAAACTTGCACAAGATATCTTCAACTTTACAGGTACTATCCTGGGTGAAGCTATAGCAGATGCTATCGCATTCTCCAGCCCCGAAGCTATCATCCTGTTTGGTGGATTGGCTAAATCCGGAGATTATATCTTCAAACCTATCCAGAAAGCTATCGATGACAATGTGCTGAATATCTATAAAGGTAAAGCCAAGTTGTTGATGTCTGAATTGAAAGATTCCGATGCTGCTGTATTAGGTGCCAGTGCATTGGGCTGGGAACTAAGAGACTTGAAGTAAAAATAGTCCATCATAATTTTAAGTAGAATCCTCCTTTTGCCGGTAAAACGGGAAAGGGGGATTTTTTTATCTCACAAAACTCCAAAAGTTTTCAGGCGTAATTATCTCATAAACAGAGTTTGGATAACTTTCCATAAAAACCTTAGGCTGCTTACTTTTAGCCTTAGCGTTCCATTTAAACTCCAATGCACCCGCATCCGTTCTCAGTTCTAACGGAGCAAAATTGGAAATCACTGCATTTCTGATTCCATTATCATAAAAATAAATTTTCTTTCCTTTTTTTATTTCATTCCTCAGATTTCGACTAAAGAAATCCAGTCTGAATACAACAAAGCATTTTTCCAGAAGACATATATAGTTTTCAACGGTTTCTTTATCTATTCCCAACAGATTACTTAGTTCATTATAAGACACTTCACTTCCTAACTGTAAAGCTAAAGCTCTAACAAGTTTTTGAATAACATCAGGCTTTTTCAAGCCCTTATAAGAAAACAAATCTTTATACAGATAATTGTTAGTAAGAGATGTCAATGTTCTTTTGGCATCCCCCGGCTCCGTTATCACTTCCGGATATAAGCTATAAATCAATCTATTCTCTAACAATCGTTTTTCCTCCCGTTCAGAAGTATCAGCAGCCAGCTCAGCCAAAGAAAAAGGATAAAGATTATATTCTATCAAACGCCCAGTAGCCGATTCATTGATTTCATTTGCCATATCAAACGAAGAAGAGCCAGTGACAACAAAAGTTTTTTTTACCAACCTGTCTTGCTCCCAATAATACAATTACTTTCTTGCGTTTGAAATCAGCAAGAATTGATTTCCGGATTTCCCGTTCAAGCATAACCACTTTTTTCTACAAAGATATAATTTTTTCGATTACAACCGAAAAAATAGTACTTGCAAAACTTCAGACAGTAATTATATCAGTATTGCTGTACATACCGGTCCAAACTATCCTTACCCGACAAACCTATTTTATTCTTAATACGCTGCTTCGTCTTTAATACCGACTTAGGAGTAATAACTGCAATCGCTTTATTGCACAGCCGGGCGCGAATCAGATAACATAGTTTCAAATCCTGCGCACTTAAACCAAACGAATTCAATACAAACCTTTTACGACTGCATATCACCATACCTAAACTATACCCGAGATACACTTGCTCCGTAGTATCTCCCCTCACAAGTACCCCTGAGTGGAGAAACTACGGCCTTGGTACGGAACAAGTGCATCCCAAGTATAGTACGGATAGACCATCTCACACCATTCTAATTTCAACCTCTCAACTCCCTGCATACAAGGAGTTAACTCCCTGTCGGCAAGAAGTCAACTCCTTGCTGACAGGAAGTTAACTTCTTGTAAGGCACAGAATGTCAGCTACCATATATTGCAATAAAAAAGGGAAACCAACGAATTGGCTTCCCTTTTTTATCTCGAAATTAGAGTATAACAGATTAGCTATTAACTCTTTTTTCTTTAATTCTTGCTTTCTTACCGGTAAGAGCACGCAGATAGTACAATTTAGCGCGACGAACCTTACCTACCTTGTTCACCTCGATGCTATCGATAGCCGGTGATTCGATTGGGAAAATACGTTCTACGCCTATGGTACCGGACATCTTGCGTACAGTGAAACGCTTCTTGTCTCCGTGACCGGCAATCTTGATAACAACACCACGGTACAACTGTACACGTTCTTTGTTACCTTCGACAATACGATATGCTACTGTAACAGTGTCACCTGCTTTGAAGCTCGGGTGTTGTTTACCGGTAGCAAATGCTTCTTCTGCAATTTTAATTAAATCCATTGTTATTGTTCTTAAATTGTTTGATCGTTACAACGCAACATACCAGGCTTCTCTCTGGGTCCTGACAGCGATTGCGCGAAAGCGGTGCAAAGGAACGAATTATTCGGCAGATACACAAATAATTCGCTCATTTTTTACTTAGCGGCGATCACCCGAAGAACGGCGGGAAGTGTTACTGGAAGAACTGTTCTCTTTACGTTCCGTACCCGGCTTGGTAGTGGTGCTACGGCGAGTAGTGTTCGTTTTGCTTTTCGTTTCACTGCTGCGATTGCTACGGGAATTATTACTGTTACTGCGGGAACCGCTATTGTTGCGCGTGCTGTTATCTGTTCTGCGCGTAGTGCTACTATTGCTGCGTGAGCTATTATTAGTATTGGTAGTAGCATTACTGTTCGTACTTTCACGACGGGTAGTACCGGTAGTGGCAGAGCGGTTATTATTGGAACTGCTACGACGGGTAGTGTATACATCGTCTCTTGCCGGTGCACGATTGGAACCCGGACGTACAGTTACAGAACCGAAATCCGAACGGCGGTGCGTAGTATAGGATTTAGTATCACGGATGCGGTACGAACCGTTATAGAACGGATGTTTGTAACGTCCACGATAATAGCTTGTATTATTATAATGTGTACGATAGTGCCCACCTGCGTAGGTACGATAATGATATGGTCGAGGGAAATAGAAATGATTGTGATTGGTATACGTGATGTAAACACGGAAGTACCAACGGTTTCCACTGGTATAGATGGGGCGGTAGAAATACTCTGCCTGCATAAAGCGGGCATACTGCCTGCTGCTAAGCACCCAGCGGAGATCGTCATTTCGTACATCCAGATAATCATAATAACGATTGAGCGCCCACTCATTGCCATACAATACATCATCCATCAGATAGCGTATGCCGGAAATGAAATCATAATTGATTTCATACACATCATTGTATTGCTCGGTGTTCAGATTCAACTCATAAGCCATTTTATCGGTGAGGAAACGGGTTTCCTTACGTACTTTGCTATTACTCATAGCGTTGGTGCCTGCACTGCAAACAGCAGTACTCAAAGTGGCAAACAGGATAAATAATATTCGTTTCATGGTAGCGTTTTTTACTTAGTTCATGAATATCTATTCTTTTATTGAAAACAAAAATAGGGGAAGATTATCCCCTATCCGCTTGTTTCTCTCTATTCTTATATAGGGATTTCCCTAATCAGTTTAGGACTTCGGGGAAGTTACCAACACAATACCATCTCCCGGCAAGAGGATGAGATGCTTTTTATAAAGATCGCCCACTCCTTTCTTAAAGGTCTTCTTACTCACCCCAAAGGTAGAGTAGATTTCATCTGCCGGACTTTTATCATTCAATGCAATCCGTCCGCCATTATCCTTGATGTATTGCAACAGGGTTTTCGAAAAATCGTCTACCTTCTCGAAACCGGGTTTCTGGAGTATCAGGTCTATCTTGCCATCTTCGCGTATCTGCTTGATAAAAGCTTTCACCCGGTCGCCCGTGTGCAGGGACTGGAATATTTCACTATCATAGAGCAAACCGCTGTACATATTTTCAATGATTGCCTTGAAACCTAAATCCGTCTTTTGCCAGATCAGTATATCTACTTCATCCCCCGCCTGATAAGGGGCAGCCTCCTTGGAAAGATAGCGATCCACTTTGGCAGAAGCTACGATGCGGTAACTTTCATCATCCAGATGAGCATGAATGACATACTTCTTCCCAACCTGCATCTTCATCTTTTGTTCACGGAAAGGAACGAAAAGGTCTTTCATCAATCCCCAATTCAAGAATGCCCCGTACTCATTTACCCATGCCACTTCCAGACAGGCAAATTCGCCCACCTGCACCAGCGGGGTCAGCGTGGTGGCAACAAGGCGTTCCTCGTTATCCAAGTATATAAATACATTCAGTAAGTCTCCCGGCTGGCAACCTTCGGGCACATAGCGCAAGGGAAGCAGGATTTCTCCGTCTTCACCACCATCCAGATACATGCCAAACTCTACTTCTTTGACTACCTCCAAGACATTGTATTTTCCTAATTCGATGCTCATAATTTCTTTTCCTTTGGGGCAAAGGTAATGTAAACCGAAAGCAGTACAAAATAAGCTTGCTTATTTTTAACGCTAAGATACAGCTAATCTTCGCTTTTGAACAAAGATTAGATATAAGGAATAACTTTTTAATCTAAACCATAACTTTTTTCTATGAACAATTCTCCTGGAAAACAGTTATTTTTGTACCGCGAAATCAGAAATGAGAGAAATAATATTCACCTTTAAATACATAAAAGTTATGGAATTTCTAACAAACGAAAAACTTACGATTGTAGGAGCTGCCGGCATGATCGGCTCTAACATGGCACAGACTGCCATTATGATGCACTTGACACCAAACATTTGTCTGTATGATCCTTACGGCCCGGGCTTGGAAGGTGTAGCGGAAGAAATGTTCCACTGCGGTTTCGAAGGACTGAACCTCACTTACACTTCCGATATCAAAGAAGCACTGACAGATGCCAAATACATCGTATCTTCGGGTGGTGCTGCCCGCAAAGCCGGCATGACACGTGAAGACTTATTGAAAGGCAACGCCGCCATCGCCGAGGAATTCGGTAAGAATGTAAAGGCTTACTGTCCGGATGTGAAACATGTAGTGGTAATTTTCAATCCAGCTGACATCACCGGGTTGATTACCCTGTTGTACTCCGGCCTGAAACCTTCACAGGTAACTACCCTTGCCGCTCTCGATAGTACTCGCCTACGCAGCGAACTTGCCAAGCATTTCCACATTTCTCCCGATAAGGTGGAGAACTGCCGTACCTATGGTGGCCACGGAGAACAAATGGCTGTTTATGCTTCCACTGCAAAAGTAGACGGTAAACCTTTGTTGGAAATCATCGGTACTCCTGCTCTCACAGCCGAGCAATGGGCTGAAATTCAAAGCAAGGTAACCAAGGGTGGTGCCAATATTATCAATCTTCGCGGACGCTCTTCTTTCCAAAGCCCTGCGTACGTATCCATAGAGATGATTGCCGCTGCTATGGGTGGCAAACCGTTCCGCTGGCCTGCAGGTACCTATGTACACAGCCACGGTTTCGACCACATCATGATGGCTATGGAAACAGAAATCACCAAAGACGGCGTACATTACAAAGAACTGAAAGGTACTCCGGAAGAAGAAGCCAAACTGAAGGAGAGCTATGCACACCTTTGCAAGCTGCGCGACGAAGTAATCGGAATGGGTGTACTTCCTGAAATAAAGGATTGGAAAAGCATCAACCCGAATATTGATTAATGTAACGTTCTAAAAATAAAAAGGTATAAATGTATGTGTGCCCAATAAGAAAAATATATTTTCCCAGTAGGAGAAAAAAAATTAGGCAATAGGCTAATAATTTATTGGGAAATAAACACAAGCCTAACCAGAGATTCCCTCTTGCGTCAGCAGAAGCCGAAGGCAAGGGGGATTTTTCTTTTATTTTTTCAGAAATCCTTTGGCTGTATTAAAAAAACTATTTATCTTTGCACCCGCAAACGAAGAAGGTGCCATAGCTCAGTTGGTAGAGCAAAGGACTGAAAATCCTTGTGTCCCCGGTTCGATTCCTGGTGGCACCACTTTTCGAAAGCAAGTATCGGAATGTAGCGCAGTTGGTAGCGCACTACGTTCGGGACGTAGGGGTCGGGCGTTCGAGTCGCCTCATTCCGACACAAAAAAGGTCTGACTCTCAACAAGAGTTAGACCTTTTTTGTTATATATCGGTTCACAAAAGACAATATTTTTCCAAATCCATATCAGCATGGTTGACATTTTACTCATCACATTAGGAGGGATATGCCTTATCGTAGGCTTATTGGGCTGTATCCTGCCTGTCATTCCCGGGCCGCCTATATCTTACGTCGGCTTGTTATTGCTTCACATTACGGATAGATCGCAATTTTCTACCACCCAGTTACTCGTGTGGTTGTTGCTGGTTGTGGTGGTGCAAGTGCTGGATTACTTCACTCCTGTCATAGGAAGTAAATTTAGCGGTGGAACCAAATGGGGAAGTTGGGGATGCCTGATAGGTTCTATTGTCGGAATCGTGTTTTTCAGCCCGTGGGGAATTGTTTTAGGACCTTTCGGAGGGGCTTTTATCGGAGAACTTTTAGGAGAAAGAAGTGCCCGGGACGCCTTCAAATCGGGCATCGGGGCACTGATAGGTTTCTTGGTAGGAACAGTATTCAAAGTAGTGATATGCGGGTATTTCGTATGGTGCTTTGCCAAGGGATTACTTACCGTTGCAGCGTAATGCTCATCAATCCGATTACCACATCATTAGAAAGAGTTTCGAGAACAAGGTGAGAAAGCTTCTTACCGGGGTTCAAAGGCATTTCGAGCAACACAGCCGCTCCACCATCCAATTCACGGGAAGCACCGGGGAATCCCAACTCCTCACCGAAATTATTACTGATTTCGCCTGTTTTAAGTCGCAGGCGGTAGAGTGCCGGCGTATGGCGATTGAATGCTAAACCATCTTCAAAGAAGATGTGTTCGATAGGAGGCCAGTTATCCGGATTGCGCAAGAACATAACATCACGGGTACCGTCTTTATAATAGATACGGATAACTCCATTATCGATATGACACTGCATATGATTCGTACTGCCCGCCATAAGCAAATAAGCACGGGAAGCTTTTCCTTTGAGAGGAATTTCCAGGCTATCCGGATAATTGTCCCAAAGAGAAGTAAAAGCCACATTATGACCTTCAGCAGGAGTACGGAAAGGTATGCCCAACTCAGTATTCAATATACCATTCTGAACAGAAGAACGAAGCCCGGCATCATTAATATCCACTGTATGTAAAGGATGACACCACTCCCCGATACCCTGTTTGGGTATTTGCAAAGTAGTATAAGGAGAACGGGGAGAAAGATATTCGTTACGGAAAATATCCGTCACAGATGAGTTGAAACGGGTATCCATCACTACCGGCTCACATTTTGCAAAATGAACTTGGGTGAAAGTACTGGGTTCTATCAAACTTTGATTAGCTTCAGAATGAGGTCTGCCAACAGGATACCACCATTTCATTTCATCCTGTTGCATAGGAACAAAGCAGACAGGAGCCTCAGCATATATAACGTTGGCAGGAACTGATGCAGGAGAAGAAAACTCTTCACCACCCCATTCAATACGTACATCTGTCTCTTCACCGGAAGAGGCAGGTACCACGACAGACAGCATTGGACGAGTAATAGATTTCTCAACCAATGTCCACGTGGCAGGTTTCCCATTGATTGTAAGTTTTGCCACCTTAGAACGTTGTGCCGGAAACTGAAGTTCCAAGGTACGGACAGCAGGCAAACGATGAGTTACGACATAAGAGGTAACTCCTTCCTTATCTCCCCGCTGAAAATCGAAATCAATATCCGGTGTATGCAGAGAGGCAGACGGCCATGCGGACGGCAAACCGGGTTTCACTAACAAACGTTCGTTCATTGCATCCGGCAGAATACCATAAAGACCTTGTATCAACACGCGGGAAGCAACACCGATAGGATCACCGAAATCGCGGTAACACTCTCCACGGGCAGCATCATAGAAGCTGATCTGCCCAAAGTTGGCAGGGCTTTCACCTAAATACATACCATCCAGAATGGAACTTTTCAACAATTTGAAACCGGCATCGGTACGACCTGCCTGGAAATAAGCAAGGGCGGTATGCATCACTTCGGCAAAAGCTACATTATTAATACTCTAGGAATAAGGTAGCCAATTGGTAGTGGAAATGGTAGCATATCCTTCATCTTTCAGACCTTCGCCACGAACAGGAATATGAGGAATTTCACGGTCTACATAACTGGTGGCAAGGTATGCCTGGAAAGGATCGGCAATATCGCTGTCGAGCGCATGATAGATGGTCCACACACCGGGAGCGGTATGCAGGCGTTTATGTCCCATGAAGTCCTGGAACTCAGCCCAATGTCCACGTTCGGGCATCCAAAGGCGGGCATTCAGTGCTTTCAATATCTTATCAGCTTCCTCGCGGTAAGGTGTGGAATCTTCCCCTATTTTTTCAGCAATCAGAGCAGCAAGGCGATTGGCACGATAGTTATAAGCAGTACTGTGAGTGACGGCACCGCTGTTGTAGTAGAGGGCATCGCTTGCCCAGATACAGGCGTAGGCATCGTAAAGACCGTCATTATCGGGATCATAGTTGAGCTTCTCCCAGGCAAGATGACGAGTAAATACAGGCCATATACGACGGGCATATTCCAGATCACCGGTCCAGTTAAGATGCCACAGGAGTTCATCTATATAACAAAGATTCATATCATAATGATGCATCTGATCGTTACGACGCGGATTACGACAAATATATCCGTTACTGTACTGCGGTGTACCCCATTGCTTTACGGAACGAGCCAGAGCAAGGGCAGAATCCTGTGCAGGATGTGATATCGTATTGGGTACCTCAGTCACCTGGCTGGCAGCATAGGCATCGAAATGCGTACGGGCACGATCGTGCCACCCCAAAGCATCGCCTGTATAAGCTGCACGCCAGCCGCTAAGGGGCATACGCCAACCAATGGCACCATGCAACCAGACTTCACCATCCCAAATACCATCGGCAGCTACGGCAAGGGCACCACCCAGGGTATTAAAAAATGGATCGGGAGTTGTAATCCGAATGCGGGAAGCCAGTTCGGCACGGGCTCGCTCTGATTTATCATAGAGAGCAACACCCTCTTCAAAGGAAGGAATCACCAAGGAATAATCGCGGACAAGAATATAGATATTCTGTGGATCAGTATCCAGAGCTATATCCATAGTCTGTAATTGTTCAGGGTGCTCCGGCGCATCGAAGCAACCCGGAGGATCAGCTCCCATATCACCGTTACGGCTCAGTTTGTCAAGACGGATTTCGCTCAGCAAAGAGCGTAAAGTAGCCCCCTGAGGCATATTGATGGGAGTAATCTTCCAGATAGCAGCATCTTCATCGGGCAAGGCAAGAGCGAAGATCTGCAGTTCTGCATTTTCACCCCAGGCAGGATGCGTCAGGCGATACGAACGGCGACCGGGAGTGTAGCGTGATTCACACCAGGCAGTAGAGTCAAGAGCTACAGAACTGCCATCACTCAGCAGAAGACGAAAACTGATATTCTTACTATTACGTTTCTCATAAACGGCAAAAACGGGACGGTCGCTCGTCTCTAAACGGAAAGCTGTGTGGCTGCCATAGAGAGCGCGGGTATAGCGGTTCTTACCGTTGACGCTTACAAAGTCTTCTCCATCCGGACGATATTGCAAGGTACGGGAGGCACCACGTTTATGATCGTTGAAAGAGGTGGACTCTATGCGATCGCCAGCACCTTGCGGTTTATTGCCAGTGGTATACTGTGCATAAGCGATAGCAGGCAACAGAGAGATAGCGGCATAAAGAAATATTCGTTTCATATAGGGTGATGGATAAGATGTGATAAAGAGTGATAGCACTTACGGCATCGGACTCAAACCTTCCCAACGCACATCCCATGTTCCGTCCTGCGGGAAGCCCGGATTCTTCACCTGACACCCATCCCAACCGGCACACATCAATGCTACGGCAGTCAGCAAACCACCATTACCGGGCAGGTAACAGCGCAGACGGCCATCCTGATAATTATGTCCATTCAACAGGTAGGTATTAGTGCGTTTATCCATCAGTAAAGCGCCTACAGCCTTTTCAGGTTCGCCCAGACGAGTGGCGTTCATTGCAGTCATCGGATAGTCCCACCCCCAGGTTTTCCCCCAATTCCAGTTGTCCCACACCCAGTGCAGGGTATTCTTCATATAGTCGTCACGAATGAGCTTGTTTATCGGAAGGATACCTACGGAACCGAGCACGGCCATGTGGTCGCTGGTAAAACGAATATCTTTGTAAGTATCAACGGCATCTTCGGATGCCAGGTAGAGATGATCCTCGTTATAAGCAAGCGGAGAGAGTTTGTCTATCATTTCGTCCCATTCCAGATTGCGCTTTCCACCGGCACGCTCGCGCCACTTCTGGGCTGTCTGCATAGCAAAGTGCCAGTAAGAGAGTTCGAAAGGTGGGTTGATGGTGGTAGCTGCACGCAATGTTTCCTGTGCAGGGATGGCACCTTTCAGGATGAAACGACCGTGGAATTCATCATAAGTTGCGAAAGCATACATGAACTCGGCAGTTTCCTGCACCAGTTTGTTGTACTTTTGAATCACTTCGTCTGAAGGATTGGAACGGTAAACAAGTTCGGCCAGATAAATGAAATGCGGTTGTTGCCAGATCAGGAAAGAACCTACATTGGAAGGCGCTTCCGTACCGCTAGGATCGGTCATCTTCATCCAGCGCACACCGGGAAACCCCTGGCGACGGGCTATTTCACGGGCAACGGGTTCTACGGTTTCATACCAACCCAACGTACGGTCCAGCAGATCAGTATGCCCCCAAAGCGGCTGCCAGGCTTGATGCCACCAAATCATTTCGAGATGGAACTTACCGAACCAGGAATTATAAGTCAGACCTGTCTCCTGCGGAGGTACACTACCGGCAGACTGGATAGCGAGAAGATACTGACTGAGTACCACACGACGTTCCAGCTCCTTTGCACGCGGATCGGTGCAATGTGAGAAATCGACAGCAGCGCCATTCGTCCAGAAGTTCGTCCAATGAGAGGCACTGGCAGCAGCAGTTTCTGCGAAAGAGGGCAATACCTGACCGTCAGCATAGACAGGAGGTTCACTTTCAAATACGGTTCCCTGAAAATTCGGTGTAAAGAGACAGGAGAATGCCAGCATATCTTCATCCGGAGTCAAGACGAAATAGTTCTTGGACTTCTCGGCCAGGTTGGCTTTACCTTCCCAACGCAGGGTTACATAATAAGTGGTTTCATCGAGCACACGCTTCAGCACGGCACTTTGGGCATCCTGACGGACAATGGTTGTAGAATGTTTATCGTTCGCATCCCAATTGCAGGCATCATCAGCATGTGCACCCGTGGGATACGGAAAGCGCAGATTGACACCGGCATGTGCACGGCTGGTGACACTGGCGGAAATCATATCCTGATCGGGATGGCAGACTGTCTGTACATCGAAAGCGTTACCATTCAGTGTGAAGTGGCTGGTGATTTCACCTTTCCACATATTCAGTGTTTGGCGGATATCGGTGATATCAGATGCTTTCACTCCGTCACCCAGTTCCAAGCCAACGATCCCCAAGTGCAAGCGGTGCGGATTGACGCGGAACCAGTCGGAAGCTTCTTTTTGCCGTCCCTCTTCCTTGAACTGGCAGGCGTAGAGTTCTTCGTGTCCACGACCGAAGTCAAAGGCTTTCAGGACTTCTTCAGACTTGTATCCCTGCGGATTGGCAAATGAATGCCAGCCCCACTGGCTCTGTGTCCCCAAAGGCACACCCTTACTATACATAGACGGGAATGTTTGTAAGCCAGTAGCATCTACCGTGAACGCAAATTCACCATTACCCACGCTGAGCGAAGCCAACGAATCGAACGAGGCCACTTGAGGATTGTTACGAGTCACCAATGCTTCACGGTCTATCGGAGCTTGTTTCTCCGAACCGCAAGCCGTCAGCACGAAAGCGGCGAAAAGGGAATAAAATACTTTTTTCATGGTATTCTTGATAACAGATAATTAGATTAATAGTATTTTGGGGAAGCTAACGGAAGTCGAACATCAGATTCAGCCGTAGTCCTTCGTCTCCTTTCTTGATGCGGATAATTCCCGGCTGGCTCTGTGGACCATGTTGGCTGATGGGCTTGAAACAACGGATACCCGGAATATCGAGTAAGAAAGAAATATCTCCCGCGGGGAAGTCGGGCATGGTATTGATGCCATCCTGGCGGCCGTGGGGTTCTTCGGGCGTGAATACCCGCAAGAAGATGCCATCACTGGCGGCATACACGGTGAAAGGAACCGTAGGGCTTTGCAGGGTAGCCCAATAGAAGTTGGCATGATAGCCCTTGAACTCGGGGTACACAAGGCGGTCGGTGCTTTCACCGGTAATGGTATTGTTATAATCTTTCTGCCAGATGCCATAATTGGCACCGGGGATACGGTTCTTCCAGACACGGTACGGGCCACGTCCCATCCAGCGCATGCCGGAGCACTCGGATTCGGGATATGAGAAGGTGAGTCCAAGGTTCAGGACTTCGGTGTCGGTAAAGGCATCGTCGAAGCCACCGCCACCGGAAGCACGGTTCAACAGCACGGCATCCATAGAGAGGAGACCGGCAGGGGTAAGACGCCAAATGATAGAGTCGGCAGCACCCCGATAGCGTGCACAAAGAACAGCATCACCATTTTCCGTACGAGCGGAGAGATTAGACAGGATCATCTTCATACCCACGGCAACAGGACCATCTTTCAGAGGGATAACCCGACTGTCGGCATTCCTTATCACAGAAGTGATAGTAGCGTCACTCTTCCGGAAAGAGACGGTAACGGCAGGAGAATGCAAAGTAATCAGAGTATCGGTTTCTTCAACACGGCAATTACCCGTGACTGAAGTTTGTGAAGCGGACGAATGAGCATTTGCCTCCAGTTCACCTTGCAGATAATCTTTCGCATAATGTATCGGGAAGGTACGTGTACAGATACTTTCGCCATCCACTCCATACGCTTCAAGTTCCAGAATGTCCCCCTCAAAAAGCTTGGGAGCAGTGATTCGGGCGAACCCAGTCTCACCGGGAACCAACGAAGGAAGTTGTACCATTCCGCTATCTACTACCTGACGCCAGGCTTGGGCACCTCCATCGGCTACAGATACCGGGCTGCCCACAGCTTCACCTTGCAACGGCGATGCACAATGGAGTACGCGCCAACGCATGGAACACTTGTCCAGATTCGTAAACAGGAATCGGTTCGATACCCGGAATTCACCACGGAACGAGGGGGTAATCATCAGAGGCTCCACATATATAGGCGACCAGACTTCACGGACAGAATAGTAACTGCCCTCCTTTTCGCGATAGGGACCGAGGATACCATCCGGGGCATTGTAATCTTCACTATCCAGCGCTCCGCCACGGTCGGAACGGCGTACAGCTTCGTCGCTGTATGCCCACATGAAGCCTCCGGCAAAGAGAGGGTGAGCAGTGTAACGTGCCCAGAAATCCTCCAACCCGGCACCATGTCCCTGATCGTACTGGCCATGCATGAATTCGGCAGGCATGAAGACTTTATAGCCATTGGTAAAACGAGCCACACCGGTGAGATAAGCAGGATAGTGGTGCGTATCGAGTTCGTCGAAATCCGCCCAGGGATGGATGACATGACGTTTTTGCGGGTCGTAAGTACGGAACAGGCTATCAATTGCAGTATTCCATCCACCTTCGTTACCATTACTCCAGAGCACGATACAGGGATGATTCACGTCACGCGTCAACATTTCACGAACAAGACGAGTACCTGTAGGGGTATCATAAGCATCTTGCCAACCAGCCAACTCGTCGATGTAGAGTAAACCAAGGGAGTCGCAGGCATCCAGGAAGTGTTCATCAGGGGGATAGTGAGAACGGACGGCATTCATGTTCATCTCTTTTATAAGCTTGACATCCTGTATGCTGAGTTCTTTATTCGTAGTTCGTCCGCCATCGGGGTGGAAGGTGTGTCGATTGATGCCTTTCATAACAAGCTTGGTACCGTTCAGGTAGAGTCCGTCGCGAGGACGGAAATCAATGGTGCGGAAGCCGATGCGGGTATCCATGGAGTGAATGACGTTTCCTTCCTTACCGAGCAGAGAAACTGTAAGCCGATAGAGTACAGGAGACTCAGGAGTCCACGGAGATATACCGTCGAAATGAGCAGTCAGCAACTGAACGGAATCTTTAGTAACTTTCACGGGACGGTGTTCGGCATCCTTGGCAGATATCGGCGCCACTTCCATGGAAAGACTTTCTTCTCCGGTAGTACCTTGCAAATGTACTTCTACTTTTAGCTCTCCATCCGCACGGGCATCTACAGCCAGACGTTCGATATGCGTAGCCGGCTTTGCTTCCAGCCATACGGGGCGATATATTCCACCAAAGAGCCACCAGTCCGCCTTGCGCTCGGCAGCGTTGATGGACTTGTTGTCAGAGTGCTTCTTTACACGAACTTCAATTTGATTGTTGCTTCCGAATTTCAGCAGATCGGTGACGTCATAAGAGAAGCGATAGAAGCCTCCCTGATGTACGGGGCCTGCGGATTGGCCATTGACGAAGACTTCGGTATCAGTCATTACGCCACCAAACCAGAGGCGTACATTCTGTCCCTGCCAGTTGCGGGGAACACGGAAAGAGCGCTTATAAGTACCTTCTTCCATCGAAGGATTCTTCACTCCGGCTTTCTTATACCAACGGCCATAGGTATATTCACCGAAGCCTTGCAGTTCCCATTGTGAAGGAACTTCTATTTTACTCCAACGCCCGCTGTTGTGTCCTTCGGATACACGAAACTGCCAGGTTACGGTGTTACCCAACCCTGTGCCGGAAAGATATTGACGTTCTGTTTCCTGAGCTTGTACAACCCAAGCTGTCAGTAAGAAAAGGATGGTACCCAAAAAGTGCTTTCTAGTCATAGTATTTGGCTTTATTATTCGATTTTACAAAGAAAGACATTCTCTGGCAAATAATAAATAAGCAGAATGATTTTCTGGCTGTACAAAATGACGGAGAGAGAATCTCCGCTTCTTCCCACTTAACTCTTTATATCACAAGAAGTCACTCATTCCGCCTCACTGCGAACAAAAAGCTATCAAAACAATCCTTTTCCCAACAGAACATTTTCCACAAACAGTTCAAATAGAATCCGGCTGCATAATCTATAGAATATAAATGCTGTATTTCCGTATAAAACAGACAACGAATGCAATACTTATGCAAGAAACTATAGTTCTTTCACAAAGGAACTATAGATCTAACGCAAACAATCTATAAATGAAACACGTCTGATCTATAGATGAAGAACAAACGATCCATGGATCGAACATAAACGGTCTATAGATGGGAAGCAAACTATGTGTTTTCAGTGGACAGACCATCTGTTTTTCTTTTTTCAGAGTTGTACGTATTTCTGTATTCCACTCTCAATCAACAATATGCTGATTTCCGTTCGTTTCTTTTCGTTCTCCCCCTCCGTCGGACGGAAATATCACATTCTCATTATGCATAAAAAGCAAAGTGTCAAAGTGCTTTCCGCTTTAACTTTACAATAAATCTTCCTCCTCTACATTCGTCTCACGCCCGAAAGACCTGTATTCTAATGGAGTAAATCCTGTACGTTTTTTGAAGAGAGAGAAAAAGTGTTCAGTAGATTTATAATCGAGCATAAACGAAATTTCCTTTACCGATTGGGAAGTGCCAACGAGTAACTGCTTTGCCTTACGCAACTTAAGTTCCTGGAAATACTTAGCAGGCGCATATCCCGTATAATCCTTAAAAACCTTACGAAACCAAGAATAACTGATATTCAATTTCATGGCCAACTCTTCCGGGTCAATATCCTTGAATATATTCTCATTCATAATAATTTTCGCCTGTTCAATCTTTTGATCAACATCACCCATCTCGAATATCTTGTTCTTGGATATGGAAAGAATCATTCCTATCATGTGCAATACAATACCTGAAAGATATTGCTGGGATGAAATCTTATCAGCCTCAGCTATCTCCAATGCACGTGAAAAAAGGGTAACCAGTTCCTCATTCAGACCTACTTCCAGTATTTGATTGTCTTTAGAGAGGAAGCCTCCTCTCAGCATATCATCGATGACCGGCCCCTCAAAACCGATATAATACTCATTCCAGCCTGTTTGCTGATATGGATGATACGTATGCCATTGCCCAGGGAAAAGAACCATAAGCCTGCCTTTACAGACTTGTTTCTCCGGAGTAGAATCGGAAGCAAACAAACCTCGTCCTTTAGTTATATAAACCAACTGATATTCACGTAAAACACGCCCCTTCTGGGCATTAAAGAAATATCCTGAAGGATGATCCTTCAAGGGATAAGGAGAATTTGGCTGAATGGACTGGAACCCCACGGTATTTACCCACAGACCAAATTTCTGGTCCATATCATTCACTATCAAATATTTGAATTCAACCCCTAAATCATTATAGTTCTTAGTCATAACACGTGTTTTACATAATAGATATGTGGCAAAAATAGAAATTATTTATGAATAAAAAAATGTCCGTTCCTGCTTTATTCTAAAATATACCGGAGCGGACTAATAAAAACGAGTAATAGGGGAAAGATTATTTTTTTACAACAATTTTATCATATTGTTCTTCGGCCTTTATTTCTGTGTACTTGGGTGCATCTATCATTTCAACCAATGCACGGAGTACAGGGCCTTCACCCATAGGATCATTTTCCTGTGTAGGACGGTTATAATAATATACCAATGAAGGCATGATACCTGTTCCTACACAAATAGAAGTAACATCTCCATTATCAGAAATCTTTTTCATCATACCTTTCAATCCCTGCTCAGCTACGTAAATGAAATCAGGATGTAGCCATCCTTCTTTCACACCACGGGCAATACCAAAAACAAACATTGCTGTTCCTGTGATTTCTTCATAAGAATCTTCTTTATCCAACAACTGATGCCAAAGTCCATTCTTACCTTGATAACGGGCTACACCACTTGCTTGTTGGCGGAAATTTTCGATAACAGCTTCACGCATCGGATGATCTTTCGGCATCATACTAAGCAGATCAGCCTGTGCCATAAATACCCATCCGTTAGCACGGCTCCAGTGAGCTACTCCATGCTCCTTGTTATCCGTATGATAACAATGATAATAAATCTGTTTTTCAGGACACCAAAGATAACGGGTATAGTTTAGCACCTGATTGGCTGCATCATTAAAATACTTCTCATCACCAGTCATCTTACCCATGCGTGCCAGAAAAGAAATTGCCATAAAGGCATCATCTGCCCAAATCGTATTGACATGCGGCCATATACGGGCAATAGTTCCATCCACCAAACGAGGTTCACCGTAATTCAGGTGTTCGGCTGTTTCGTTAACATAATCCAGAAAAGATTGATTAGGATATCTCATCTGCAGTTCAATCAGACTGGCTCCCATCGGACCATTATCATCCAGACGCTTGCCACGGAAGATCATGTGCCAACTCAATTTTCGCACGGCATTCCAACCATCTTGTTTAAAGGCCTCATCGTACTGTTTGCGAAAGAATTCAAGATTACCTTCATTGAACACAAAATTCATGTTCTTCAAAACATATTTCTCATACTTCTTGTCAGCAAGTTTATCCCCCAGTTCCATGAGAGCCATATTGGTTACACCATTCGTATAATGCCAGTTATTGTACTTGCATGCTACCTTCACATTCATGTCAAGAGGTAATTTCTTGACGGACTTATAAGTTTCACCAGTCTTCGTATTCTTAAACTCGTATGTGGTACTGGCAAGAATGCGGTCTGCAATCTTTACAGCAGCTTCTCTTGCCGTCATATTGGTCTGGGCGGCGAGAGTTGTTACTGCCAGCAGCAGAGCGAGAGAAAAGAATATTCGCTTCATATTATACTTTTAAAGAATTAGTAAAGTAGATAGCAGTCAATAAGAAATGCCTGCCATCTACTTAAGAATCATTTAGGCAGATTAAATGCACGAGTCATTTCCTGCATTTGTTCTTGGCTCATACCGTCAGGTTCAAAGCCCATATTTTTGGCTGCAATATAAATCAGGGCAGACTTATTCAGTACATCCACCTGATCGAAAGCCGACATGATATCCACATCCACTGCAAATACACCATGCTTTTCCCACATAGCCACATCATAATCTTCCAATTGTTCGATGGTAGCTTCTGCCAATTTTACGGAGCTTGGCAATTCATAAGGAATAATACCCAAACCACGCGGACAGAAAGCCTTAGTTTCGGGAATCATACTCCAAAGCAAATTGGTAGCAACATCTTTTTCAAGGAATTTCTTACAATGAGTCATAGCAATCAATTCAATGGGATGAGTATGCAACGAAGCTTTATAAGGCGAACCTTTCTCAATCAGACGATTGTGTACACTGAGATGGGCAGGTAATTCAGAAGTAGGCATCACAGGATGATCCGCAATAATCACATAACTGGCACAGTCATCCAGAATACGAATTACAGAACCATGTTCCATCGGCCAACGAGCCAAATCGCGCATACGCTTATTAGTTCCTTTGCAATAGAAATAGCAACCTTTCAGATAAGGTAGAGTAGCACCGATCTGCTTTACATCGCTAATAGCAGGCAACGCCTTTATCTCATCGTCTACAAATTCAGTAATATTCAGTGTGATGTTGCCGCCATTACGTTCAGCCCATCCCTTTTGCCAGAGATATCCGGCAACTTCTGCCACTTGATTGACTGCATAAGTCAATGCCTGGCGATTTTCAAGAATTGATTTCATTATAATAAATTAAGTTACGATTTATAAGCTACGAGTTGCTGCGCTATCATACCGAAAAGTACTTGTAGCTCGTAACTCGTAGCTATACACTATTATACCTGTGCCATTGCCACTACTATAATGGAAGATATCAGAACCACCAAGCCTAAGATAAGAACGGCAATCGTAGTATTGCTGACACCTTTCCACTCTTTCAGCAAAATACCCCAAACATTACTGAACGTAACATTCAGTGACATCAGGATACTCCAAGAGAAAGCAAGAAGTATAGGACTGTCTGTCAGGAAACTCTTACCCATTTCAAGACCAAAGAACTGTGAATACCACAGTACACCGGCAAGAGCACAAAATAAGAGATTATTCGTCAATGTCGTACCTTTTACAGAGAAATATTCCTTACCGGTTTTATTCTTGATATTCTGCCAAATACAATAAACAGCATTTGTACAGAAACCACCGAGAGTAACTAGGAAAATTACAGGTAAACCAGCATAAAGAGCTTCTACTCCACCTACCAAAGCAGCTCCTTTGATAGGTGTTCCGGCATCCAACCCAAGAGCAAAACACGCACTCATCACACCTGCCAGCAATGCCACGAGCAAACCTTTCGTCAGGGCAAAGTCCTTAACAGCTGCCCGTTTTTCTTCTTCCGTCATATTCTTAGAGCGAAGACTACCGGCATATCCGATGATAGCAATACCAGCCAGCGTTATGCAGACGCCAATAAGTAGCATCAGTCCTTCACCATGCAGCAAATCTTTTCCGGCAAACAAAGCAGGGAAGAGTGTTCCGAATCCGGCGCATGTACCGAGGGCTATACTTTGTCCAAGTGCTACACCCAGATAACGCATACTTAACCCAAAGGTCAATCCACCTACGCCCCACAGAACACCATAAACCATAGCAGGCAAAGCACCGCCTGCCCCCCAAAGTTCAATCAGCGAACTTCCCGCCGGAATGGCAAGCAATGCCCCCAACAACGGGAAAACAAGCCATGCAAAGATTCCCTGTACAAGCCAGAAACTCTCCCACGACCAGTTTTTCACCTTGTTAATGGGTACATACGAACTACTCTGCCCGAAGCTCCCGATAGCTATAATCAACAATCCTATCAGTGTATTCATGATAATAACGTTTAGTAATCACTAACCATTAATCACTTAATTACGTTTCGACGTAACGTCTGCTTCGTATTTCTGTATCTCAGTAATGAATTCTTCACCTACAGGTACACCGTTCTTTAAGCAGAACATATCCCAAACTGCATTCCAAGGTAAAGATTTTCCTTCTTCGAGCAAAGCAAGACGCTCAAATAACTGATCATTTGCTTCATATTTGCGCAAAGTATCCAGCGGTTCCAACAGAGCTTGCAACACACATTTCTGTGTAGCACGGCTACCTATAACATACGCACCGATACGGTTAATAGAAGCATCAAAATAATCCAGACCGATATGTACGCGATCCAAAGCATTACAACGTACAATTTCTTTGCAGAGATCCATTGTTTCATCATTCATAATCGTCACGTGGTCAGAATCCCAACGTACCGGACGGCTCACATGCAACATGATTTCCGGAATGAATAACAATAAAGAAGACAGTTTGTCCGCAACGCTTTCAGTCGGGTGGAAGTGGCCTGTATCCAGTGTAACAATCTTATTACGGCTCACACCATAACCAATATAGAAGTCATTGGAACCTACCGTATAACTTTCCAGACCGATACCAAATACTTTAGACTCCACACAGTCTTTCATATTCTTGTATTCCACTTCGAAAATGCGATCCAGAGAATCCTTCAGTAATTCACGATACAACATACGGTTCACAGTGATATCCTTGCTGCCATCATGTACCCACAGATTCATGATACAAGGATCACCCTGGCGCTTACCCATCTCTTCTGCAATAGCACGGCAACGCTTTGTATGCTCTACCCAGAAGTCACGAATACCTTTATCAGGATTAGAAAGGGAAAGATTACCACTCTTCGGATGAGAGAAAGAAGTGGAATTGAAATCCAACTTCATATTATTTTCAGCTGCCCACTGTATCCAACTTTCGAAGTGAGCCGGTTCTACTTGGTCACGGTCAACAAATTTGCCACCGAAGTCACCATAGATTTCATGAAGATTCAAGCGGTGAGTTCCAGGAATATAGCTGGCTGCTTTCAATACGTCTTGTCTCAGTTCTTCCATATTACGAGCCTTGCCAGGATAGTTTCCGGTAGCCTGAATGCCTCCGGTCAATGCACCCTGTGCTTCAAATCCGGCTACATCATCTGCCTGCCAGCAATGCAGGGAGAGGGAAATCTTTTGCAAGGTGTCCATTGCTTTCTCTACATCTACGCCGATAGCTGCGTAACGTTCTTTTGCCACTTCATAGGCTTTTTGAATCAATTCTTCTTTCATGATGGTACTAGTTTTTTAGTTATTAGTTATAATTTATTAGTTATACGTTATCACTGACAAGTAATATTAGGCTAACTGCAAGAAATGCAGATAAGCGGTATTCCAAACTTCAACGTTCTCCGGAGTAAAAGTCTTCAATGGAATAGAACGATTGATAAGTTGGCGCATGGAAACAATGTCACTTGCTGCACCTGCTGTGAGAGCTTGTATCATTACGTTGCCGATAGCGGTCGCCTCCGACGGTCCGGCAACAACAGGAATACCTACCGCATTGGCAGTCCACTGATTCAGCAAATCATTACGGCTTCCTCCTCCAATAACGTGCAGTACTTCTACAGGACGGGGAGAAAGGCTGCACAGGTTCTCCAAAACTTGGCGATAGCGCAGTGACAGGCTTTCAAAAATACAACGTACAATTTGTCCACGTGTCTCCGGTATCGGTTGATGATGGTCAGCGCAATAAGTACGAATAGCCTGTTCCATATTCATCGGGTTGGCAAACAGAACATCATCCGGATTTATCAGACTACGGAAAGGTTCGCATGCCTCTGCTTCAGCAATCAGCTCAGGATAAGATATTTCTTCCCAATCGCAACGGCAGCGTTCCAACAACCACATGCCACAAATATTCTTCAGTAAACGAATCGTCCCCGCAACACCTCCTTCATTCGTGAAGTTCAGTGCTTCTGTTTCTTCATTAATAACCGGTGCATCTGTCTCCACTCCCATCAATGACCATGTGCCACTGCTCAGATAAGCAAAGTTACGGTCCAATGCTGGTACGGCAGCCACAGCGGAAGCCGTGTCATGTCCGGCAACTGCAATCACAGGTATTGCTCCCAGTCCGGTAATCGTTTGTATTTCTTTGGTCAATACGCCTATTTTCTCACCCGGATATACAAAACGCCCGAAGTTATCTTCCGTTAATCCAAGCTCTTTCAGCAATGCCGGTTCCAGACGACGCGTTTCAGCATTTACCAATTGAGCCGTACTGGCAATGGTATATTCAGTCACCATCTCTCCGGTCAGTAAATAACTAAGTGCATCCGGCATGAAAAGGATCTTATCAGCCATTTCCAGTGCACTATCCTTATTCCGGCGTAAAGTATCCAACTGGAAAAGCGAATTGAAATTCATGATCTGAATACCTGTCCATCCATATACCTGCTTGCGGGGAACGCGGGCAAAAAAAGCCTCAGGAGCTCCCATCGTATGCGGATCACGATAAGAATAGGGCTGACGAAGCAAACCACCATCTTTACCCACACATACAAAATCGACTCCCCAGGTATCAATTCCAATAGAGGTTATCTGCACATCATCCATCCGGGCAGCCAGTTTCAAACCTTCCAGAATATGACGGTACAATTCGTAGATATCCCAGTAGTAATGTCCTCCAACTTCAATCAGATGGTTAGGGAAGCGGTTCACATCTTGTAGTTCTAATCCTTGCGGAGTGAATGTTCCCAGTATGGTACGGCCGCTGGTAGCACCCAAATCAACCGCAAAAAAGCAATGTTTCATGATATTAAATAGATTTTTGACGATACAAAAATAGGGGATTACTCCCCTATACTCTGTATTAGTTTTGATTGAAAAGATGTTATTTCTGATATTCTTACCACAAAGGATACTGTATATGCAAACGCTCAAAAGATAATATGGTACATAAATGATAATTTAGCGCAGAACGCTAAATTATCATTTTATACTCTGCATCGGAATCAAGCGCACAGGCCCCAACAAACCACTTGGCACCGATTCCCACTTTCCATAATTATCCTTCTTATAATGGATATTCACAATATTGGCATCTTTATAGATACGCCAAGGCACATTACGACGATCCATATCCGCAATACGGTTGGCAGGCAGATTCGTTACTTCCACTTCAAGTGTATTCACACCCGGACGAAGATATTTACCCACTAAACAACGGTAAGGAACAGCTATAAGCGTAGCTACCTCTTGTCCATTAATGCGTACACGTGCGCTCTCGCGAACATCGCCAAGATCAAGCATCCATTCTCCAGCCTCAGCAGGAGTTTTCAAAGTGAATGTGGTGGTATAACAAGCTGTCCCCATTGTATTTTTCACACCTTCGGCAGCTATTTCCGTCCACGAACCAAGAGAAACACTATCCGGTACATTACTTACCGCAGGCATTGCTTCTACGAAACTAAATCCCCATTTACCGGCAAAAGTACAAGCACCCGGAAGTATCTTTGCCGCTTCGTCCTGGGGCATAGCTGTCCAATACCCATATTCCGGTACGGCAACATCGTGATCTGTAAATGTTTTCAGAATAATAGACTCACCGGATGCCAATTGCAGGAAGACTTCTGTCCTGCCATTATTCTGACGCAACCGCGCCTTACCGGATGTACCATTCATCGGATTATAAAGCATTGCAGAACGTGCCTGTACAGCCAATGGTATCCAACTTTCAGTGTCTTCTGTCTTTAAAGCTGAGATAAAATAGTGGTATCCTTCGGAATGTGAGCGGCGGATGCTACTCAATCCAAAAGTAGTCTTCATTTCTTCGGGAACGGTGGCGGTGGCAGCCAGTGTGCGGGCATAATCTGTTCCGAAAAGGACATGCCCTTTTCCTTCCCGTTCCTTTATTTGTGCCAAAGCTTTATTAAACTCTGCACGACGTTGACCCAAATCATTCAATCCCGGTACATCTTCCGGATACTGTTCCAGGAAAACAATCGTAGCTCCCTCATCCGCCAGGCGAAGTAATTTCTCCATCACATCAGCAGGCATCAAGCGCGCACCGGGAACTACCAATGCCTTATAAGAAGCTCCACCGGAAGTCAATATCTTACCGTCCTGACACATAGCGTTACGGATAAAGTTATCGGAAATATAATCCATATCATATCCTGCACCATAAATGCGATGCACTGCCTCTATAAACCGAGGAGCACGTTTCGCCATCTTATGAATATCGAAAAGCAGCAGACGACCGTCCTGATCGTCCCACATATCATAAACAGGCAGATAAACCAGGAAGTCATTATCCGGTTGTCCCATTTGCAGGAAACTCTGGCAACGGGTGACATAATCAAAGAATGCCGGAGCATCCCGCCAGATATTATTTGTAGGGCTCATATCAATAGAAGCATAAAACTTCCATCCCGGCCATGCGGCCTCAGCCGGCGAGTAAGTCGTTCCATGGAAATACATGTGATTCACACCGGAAACGAACATCAAATCCATATCGGGCTTACACTGCGATAGTGAAGTACGGAAATGCTCTGTCAACCAAGTGAATGTCTCCGAAGTCGTATAAGGCTTTCCTGCGATATGTGCCGCCGAAGAAGCATATTTCAGCATGGAGAGATCAGAGTCGTTAGGACGAGTCAACGAGTCTTTACGTAGTCCGCGGATACCGAAGTCCGACAGTCCAAAGCCCTCACATTCGGGAACATCGACCGTTGCATAAAGATCTATAAGATTACCGGGTGAGCCGTGTGCCTGATTACGGGTACGTGAACCATGTTTGTGCGCCCAGTCCGTCCACTGACGGGTAAAGTTCTCCTGAAGCAGTTCTGCAAGAGTCTCACGATAATCGGAAATAACACGGCGGGTAGTCTCTGTACGCTCTTCTGAAAGGAAATCGGGCAAGAACTCCTCCAATTTATATCCACGACGAAGAGCAAATTGCTCGAACAGGTCACCTGTCCAGTCAGCACCGTAAACCTCATAAGAATCATTAAAGAAATTATGTGGATACTCAGTTGGAGTCCCGGCTGTTCCATTAGCTGTCTTTCCTGAGAAAGCCTGTTCAAAACGATTCAAGTAATTGGACACAGCTTTTGCCGAGAAGTGATTCATCACATATCCTTCACCGCCGGGTGCAGCACGTTTTACCTTCTGAAATGTTTTTCCTATGAAAGCGGCAATCAAACGCCACTCTCCTTTCGGAGCTTTCCATACCAGCTTTCCGTTTTCTATCTTCGATGTCAGGTCATAGCAGCGCACAGCTTTTTGTTCTTTCGGAGTAGAAGTGTCTGTCAGAACCCTAAAAGCCATCAGCCGACACAATTTGGCATACGGACGTTGTTTTTCATCCGTCACTTCTATGGTTGTATTCAAGCGTTCGCCGCCTTTCAATGTATATTCTTCAATCAATAATTTACAGGCAGCATCTTCTATACCTACTTCCGGACCACCAAAAGGCCATCCCGTACCCGTATTCATATCAATCTTCATGCCCAGACGCGCAGCCTCACTTTCCGTATGGCGCAACATCCGCATCCACTCGGGCGTAAGGAACTGAATTTCGTTTGCGTCATTGCCCTGCACTCCATAAATAGGAGTAACTTCCATCGTCCCCATTCCGGCTTTGGAGTATGCTTCCAGATTACGAGTCAGATTAGCCGCATCTACTGCACTCCCCATCCACCACCAACGGGCACCAGGTTTAGCTTCCGTGGTTACCTCAGGCCACGAGATGTTCTGTGCAGAAATGGTTCCGGCACAGAAAGAAGCAAAAATTATTGCTAATAAATTCTTTTTCATGATATATATTATTTATAAAAGCGACAGTTTGTCACTTTCCCAGCTCAATGCACCCCATAATAAACGGTCCTGTTGCTTTCGCATCATTATCCCGCATCTTTTCACCTATATAATATTCAAAGCTGCCATCGCGATACGGATGTCCACCCAAGCCGCCTACCTGACAGCAGCGTGTCAATGTCAATGTACCATCCTGGCACTCTACTATCAATTTGCTCTTCAAACCATTGAAAGCCTTCTCCGCCACAGCACGATACTTTTCATCAATATATCCCTTGTTCACAGCCTTTGCATAAGCATACATGAATTGCGTTGTCACAGATGCCTCCGGGAAGTTTCCTTTCCGTTTCGGCTGATCAAGCACCTGATACCACAAACCATTCTTATCCTGATATGCAGGTAACACCTCAGCCAACCCTTGTATCCACCCGATCATCCGGGCACGGCCTTCATGGTCTTCTGGAATATAATCCAATGCATCCACCATCGCCATAAACCACCAGCCGATACTGCGTCCCCAGAAATTAGGGGAATGCCCGGTTTCCGGATCAGCCCAACGCTGGCTCTTACTTTCATCCCAAGCATGATGATAAAGCCCGGTCTTGGCATCATAGGTATGTTTCTGACAAAGCGTGAATTGTTTCACTGCCTCATCAATCCATTCGGGTTTATTGAATTCTGCACCATACTGGGCAAGGAAAGGGGAAGCCATATACAAACCATCCAACCAGATCTGGTGTTGATAAATCAACTTATGCCAGTAAGCACCTTCCAACGTACGCGGATGATTTTTCAACTGTCTGACAAGGGCATCCATTGCCGTCTTATATTTCTCCTTACCAGTTTCACGATACAAGTCGAACAGAACCTTACCTGAATTTATATAGTCAAGGTTGTATGTTTCCACACGATACAGATGGATTTCCCCTTTGTCATCAATCAAGGAGTCTGCCCATTGCTCCACATAGTCAAAGTAACGGCGTTCTCCCGTCTTCTTCCACATTTGCAGCATCGCACAGCAACCTACCCCTTGTGCATACCCAAAGAAAAGACGCTTTCCATGATCCAGCTGATACGCCTGCGGAAAACGTACCATCTCCGAATCAGCAAACCAACGGGCATACGAATCCGGTTGCCATGTATCTGTACGGAAAGGATTGGTCATTGCATCCGGAGTTTTCAGTTTTAATGTCCATTTACCGTTGGCAGCTGCTTTTGCTGTTACTACTTTGTCTGCCCACGATGCTTTAACAGTTACTTTTTCTCCGGGCGTAGCCTTGCCCCACACATTCACTTGTGCATTTTGTTGCAATACCATGTTATCTGAGAAAATGGCAGGGAGCGTCACCTTTGCTTCTGTGGTGAGAGAAGCAAATAAACCTAATACAAGGAATATTGAAAATCTAAGAAGCTCTTTCATGTGCCTTTAATAGTTTATAGATTCACATAGATTATTTTATAGAACATGCCAATACCTGACGGCACAAAAATAGGGGTTTCCACCGAAACCCCTTCTTTATATTTTGATAGTTTTCTTATTGCTTTTGTTGTTTCCATAAATAATAGAATCAACATTATCTATTCCTTTATCTTCAGCCAGCCCCAAATCATTTTCTTTCGGGAAATGGCAATTAAAGCAGTCCCCATTAGACAGCAGGCACAGCGTAGTTCCTTATTGGAAAGTTTATTCAGATTATCAACAATACCGGGTAAGGGGTAATTCTCTTTAAAAAAGGAAAATACATCGGCTGAGTTTTCTAAGTCGGTTTTCATTTGGCAGGAGCAAGTAAAGGGTTCATCCATCGTGTTATAAGTTTTAAAGGTTGATGTTGTCCCTATGCTATGCTCTTATAATAAAAGTGGCATGGGAACTATTGACATATTATCCACTTTCGAGGCTCTGGTAAACCGGCAAGAAAATAACAAGCAATAGCCCCACGCCACAAAATGTATATAACAAAGTTATATGCAATCCGGACGTGGAGACTTTCACTTATTATTCGCTCTTATTTAAAATTTACCAGATTTCCGAAAGTACGAATAATAAAATGATCTCCAAATCACAAAACACATCTCTTCACTATTGAAGAAATATGCAACAAAGATACACAAAAAATTGGAATAGATATCATAAGATAGGATTTTAGGAAAAAGGTACAACCTTATGGCAAATAACATTATTAGTTTTGATGTAAAAGACCGTTTGTTTTCCGTAAAAACATTATATGTTTAAGACCAGAAAAAGCATCAAACTGAATAATTCTTCATATCCACTTCGGACTTGACCCGCACCTGAGGCACACTTGCTCCATACATTCTCCGTCCAGAGGTACTTCCGACCGAAGAAATCCCGGACTTGGTACGGAGCAAGTGCGCCTCAGATACGGGTCAATCAGTTCCTAATCTCCGATTTCGATTGCATATATTCTCCGATTTATGCATAAAACATAGCATTCATAGTATAAAAAGTACAAAATTTCTCTCTTTAATGCATATTCTTTCCAAAATTATCCCTACTTTTGCGCCATTCTTAGAATAATTATACAGAAAAATGAAGAAAAAAGCCAATCGGTTAGACGCCATCAAGATGATTATCTCAAGCAAAGATGTCAGTTCTCAGGAAGAACTGCTGCAAGCTTTAGGTAAGGAAGGCTTTGAGCTGACACAAGCCACTCTTTCCCGCGACTTGAAACAACTGAAAGTTGCCAAGGCGGCAAACATGAATGGGAAATACGTATATGTATTACCCAATAACATCATGTACAAGCGTTCCAATGACCAGAGTGCCAGCGAAATGCTGATGACCAGCGGTTTTGTTTCCCTGCAATTCTCCGGTAACATTGCCGTTATTCGCACACGGCCTGGCTATGCCAGCAGTATGGCCTATGACATTGACAACCGCGAATGTCCCGCTATCTTGGGCACCATCGCCGGTGACGACACCATCATGCTGGTAGTGCACGAAGCCGCTTCGCACAGCGAGGTACGCGAATTCCTGTCACAAATCATCCCTAACATAGAATAAATGAAGAACTAAAAATGAAGAATGAAGAATTGCCATGCGGCATACTTGCATAGCGCAGCAAAATTCTTCATTCTTCATTCTAAAATTATTAATTAAATACGAAATGGATACCAAAAAAGTGGACGTGATGGTGGCTGACGCCTCTCACGAAATTTATGTGGATAAGATTTTGGATACCATCAGAGAAGCGGCCAAAGTACGTGGAACGGGCATCGCAGAACGCACACACGAATATGTGGCGACAAAAATGAAGGAAGGAAAAGCCATCATCGCCTTATGCGGAGACGTGTTTGCAGGTTTCACCTACATCGAAAGCTGGGGAAACAAACAATACGTCGCCACCTCCGGTTTGATTGTACATCCCGACTTTCGCGGCATAGGATTGGCTAAGCGTATCAAAATGGCATCCTTCCGCCTGGCACGCTTGCGATGGCCCAACGCCAAAGTATTCAGCCTCACCAGCGGAGCTGCCGTCATGAAAATGAATACGGAACTGGGATATGTCCCTGTTACCTTCAATGAATTGACAGACGATGAATCCTTCTGGAAAGGTTGCGAAGGTTGCATCAACCATGATATATTAGTAGCCAAGAACCGCAAGTTCTGCATCTGCACCGCAATGCTCTACGACCCGGAACTGCATGAAGATGATAAAATATAACCGTCCGTCATCCTGAGCGTAGTCAAAGGATCTCTTTTCCCTTGTACACACTACAGAGACGAGATTCTTCACTACGTTCAGAATGACAAATACTCAAGAAAAGAAGAAAAATAATACATAGCATTATGGAAGAAAAGAAGAAAAAAGTAGTAGTCGCATTCAGCGGCGGTCTTGATACTTCATTTACGGTAATGTACCTTGCCAAAGAAAAAGGGTACGAAGTGTATGCAGCTTGTGCAAACACCGGTGGCTTCAGTCCTGAACAGCTGAAAACGAACGAAGAAAACGCCTATAAACTGGGCGCAAAAGAATATGTTACTATCGACGTAACTCAGGAATATTACGAAAAGAGCTTGAAATACATGGTGTTCGGTAACGTGTTGCGTAATGGCACCTATCCTATTTCCGTAAGTTCCGAGCGTATCTTCCAGGCACTTGCCATTGCACGTTATGCCAACGAGATTGGAGCAGACGCTATCGCTCATGGTTCTACAGGGGCAGGTAACGACCAGATTCGTTTCGACATGACATTCCTCGTACTGGCTCCGGGTGTAGAAATCATCACACTGACCCGTGACATGGCATTGAGCCGCCAAGAAGAAATCGATTATCTGAACAAACATGGTTTCTCAGCAGACTTCACCAAGCTGAAATATTCCTATAATGTAGGCTTGTGGGGTACTTCCATCTGTGGTGGTGAAATTCTGGATTCAGCACAAGGCTTGCCCGAAACGGCTTACCTGAAACACTGCACTAAAGAAGGTAGTGAACAATTGCGTCTCACTTTTGAGAAAGGTGAGCTGAAAGCAGTAAACGATGAGACATTCGACGATCCCATCAAAGCTATCCAGAAAGTGGAAGAAATTGGTGCCGCTTACGGCATTGGTCGCGATATGCACGTAGGTGATACGATTATCGGCATCAAAGGCCGTGTAGGTTTCGAAGCTGCTGCCCCGATGTTGATTATCGGTGCACATAAATTCCTGGAAAAATATACGCTGAGTAAATGGCAACAATACTGGAAAGACCAAGTTGCTAATTGGTACGGTATGTTCCTGCACGAAAGTCAGTACCTGGAACCGGTAATGCGTGACATCGAAGCCATGCTGGAATCTTCACAACGCAACGTGAACGGTACGGCTATCCTGGAACTCCGCCCGTTAGGTTTCTCAACCGTAGGTGTGGAGAGTAAGGACGATTTGGTAAAGACTAAGTTCGGCGAATACGGCGAAATGCAGAAAGGCTGGACGGCAGAAGATGCAAAAGGTTTTATCAAAGTGACTTCTACCCCGCTGAGAGTGTACTATAACAATCATAAGGACGAAGAGATTTAAATCTTATGGACAATAATAATAGGAAACTTACCCGCTCACGCAGCGACAGAATGCTTGCCGGCGTTTGCGGAGGACTGGCAAATTACTTCGGGCTCGACCCGTCTCTCGTACGCATCGGTTATGCATTGCTGACATTTTTCACCGTATTTGCCGGTATCCCTGTATACCTTATTATGTGGTTGATTGTCCCTGAAGAGAAAAACTTATATAACAGATAAAGAACACACAATGATTAAAGTAGGAATCATCGGCGGAGCAGGATATACGGCAGGTGAATTGATACGCTTGCTGATTAACCATCCGGAAGCGGAAATCGTATTCATCAACAGCTCTAGTAACGCCGGAAACAAAATTACCGACGTACACGAAGGATTGTACGGCGAAACGGATCTTGTCTTCACCGACGAGTTACCTTTGAATGAAATTGATGTATTATTCTTCTGCACCGCCCACGGCGATACGAAGAAGTTCATGGAAAGCCATAACCTCCCTGAGGAACTGAAAGTAATCGACCTTTCTATGGATTATCGTATTGCTTCTCCGGAGCATGAATTCATCTACGGCCTGCCGGAACTGAACCGCCGCGCCACCTGCAAAGCGAAATATGTAGCCAATCCCGGCTGCTTTGCCACTTGCATCCAATTGGGATTGTTGCCTCTCGCCAAGCATCTGATGCTGAACGACAACATCATGGTAAACGCCATCACCGGCAGCACCGGTGCAGGCGTGAAACCGGGATCAACCAGTCACTTCAGCTGGCGAAATAATAACCTGAGCGTTTATAAAGCATTCGATCACCAGCATGTTCCCGAAATCAAGCAATCCTTGAAGCAATTACAGAACAGCTTTGATGCAGATATCGACTTTATCCCCTACCGTGGCGATTTCCCGCGTGGTATTTTTGCTACCATCGTAGTAAAAACCAAAGTAGCACTGGATGAAATCACCCGTATGTACGAAGAATACTATGCAAAAGACTCTTTCGTACACATTGTAGAGAAGAACATCGACCTGAAGCAAGTGGTAAACACCAACAAGTGTCTGCTGCATCTGGAAAAACATGGTGATAAGTTACTTATCATCTCCTGCATCGACAACTTGCTGAAAGGTGCCAGTGGACAGGCAGTACATAACATGAACTTGATGTTCAATTTAGAAGAAACCGTCGGCTTGCGATTGAAGCCCAGTGCCTTCTAAGTAATTCGTATTTCGTAATTTATAATTAAAGAAATGAATTTATTCGACGTATATCCTCTTTTTGACATCAATATTGTCAAAGGAAAAGGCTGCCACGTATGGGACGAAAAGGGTACTGAATACCTCGATCTCTACGGCGGTCATGCCGTTATCTCCATTGGTCATGCGCATCCGCACTACGTGGAGATGATAAGCAAGCAAGTTGCCACGTTGGGATTTTATTCCAACTCTGTCATCAACAAGTTACAGGAACAGGTTGCTGAACGCTTAGGAAAAGTTTGTGGTTATGATGATTACTCCTTATTCCTGATTAATAGCGGTGCAGAAGCCAACGAGAATGCCTTGAAACTCGCTTCGTTCTACAATGGACGTACGCGTGTTGTTTCCTTCAACAAAGCATTTCACGGACGCACTTCACTGGCTGTAGAAGTAACCAATAACCCGAAAATCATTGCTCCTATCAACGATTGCGGACACGTAACGTATCTGCCTTTGAACGATATAGAAGCCATGAAAGCTGAACTGGCTAAAGGGGATGTTTGTGCAGTAATCATCGAAGGTATTCAAGGTGTGGGTGGTATTCAATTGCCGACGGATGAATTTATGCATGCCCTGCGTGAAGCTTGTACGGCACACAACACGGTGCTGATTCTCGATGAAATCCAAAGCGGTTACGGACGTAGTGGCAAGTTCTTCGCTCACCAGCATAACGGCATCAAAGCCGACATCATCACCGTAGCCAAAGGTATCGGCAATGGTTTCCCGATGGCAGGCGTACTTATCAGCCCGATGTTCACCCCCGTTTACGGACAGCTTGGCACTACTTTCGGTGGCAACCACCTGGCATGTAGCGCAGCGCTCGCCGTGCTGGATGTGATAGAACAAGAGAACCTGATAGAAAATACCGCCAAAGTAGGTAACTACCTGATGACGGAACTGAAAAAGTTCCCGCAAATCAAGGAAGTTCGCGGACGCGGCCTGATGATTGGCCTTGAATTTGAAGAGCCGATCAAGGAATTACGTTTGAAACTATTGAAAGAGCAGCATGTATTTACCGGTGTGAGCGGAACCCATGTCATCCGTCTGTTGCCGCCTCTCTGCCTCAGCATGGAGGAAGCCGACATGTTCCTCGAGCGCTTCCGCAAAACTTTATAGCGCATACCACATAAGAATTTGTCTTTACAAAAAGACATAGCAATAATCTAATCAGCAAAGCCCTGCCAAGACAAAAGTCTTGGCGGGGCTTTTTCCATATTCGCCCCACCGTACAAAAGAGCCTATTCAGTTCTTCCTCCTTTTTACCGTTCAGAAAGCATACTGAAAGGAGATGTCACAAACTTATTCCTCCAGATGTCACATGGAAGTTAGGTTAAAGCCACCCCAATCGGCGCCACTGTTGTATTTTTAGACTCACTTTATCGCACGAGACGCGCACACGCCTTCCACACGACAAAGAACATTGACATTACTAACTGTAAAATCATCAACAGAATGACGAACAAAACTTCTTCTTTTCTGGCGGGCTTTGCCTTGTTGACAGCCCTCTTCTCCACCGGCTCCTACGTCAACATCATTGACGATGACGATGACGACGAAACGGAGGCAACCTCCACCCAACTGCACATCACCACGCGCGGCAGCTCCGCAAACGACACCTTATCTTACCCCATCACGCTCTACGCTTTCAACGCCGCCTCCAAACTGCAAGCATCGGCCACTCTGAACAGCTCCACCGACAACAGCGTACTGGCACTGCCCAACGGCAGCTACCGCCTCGTAGCCCTGGCCGGAACAAGCCGGGAAGCGAAAAAGGTCGTGACCGTAGCGTGCACCAAGCAGTCGGACGGCTCGTGGACAGCACCCGCCTTTTACACCCTGCCGGGAAGCGACAACACACTGACGCTCTCCATTGCGCTGACAACCGGCAGCAGCATCACAAAGACTTATGGCTACACTTACAATGGGATGTTGAAAGCCGACATCCCCTACTCGCTGGTTGGAAACTACGAGAACGGATTCAACGTGGACGGGAATATCACCACTGGAGAATGGGGCACAGCAGAGAATATCAGCTTCAACTTCGGGGAGAACACGGGCGGAAGCGGCTCGGGAAGTGAAGGCGGTGGCAGCGGCCGCCGCCGACGCCCAAACCCACCTGGCCGAGTACTACCTCGAAACCTCGGAGTACATCAAAATCGCCACCGTCGCCCAAGAGTCCGGCTTCGGCACCGTGCGCCACTTCTACCGCCTCTTCCAGAAGGAATACAACCTGTCACCCGCCGATTATCGCAACGCAGTGAAGGGAATGGATGAAAAAGAAGAAAGCAAATAAGCCGATAGACGAAAAAAATATCTACCTTTGCCCATCGTCAACCCTTTTAATAACAGAATGATATGAAAACAGCAATCATCGGAGCCGGAAACATGGGCGGCTCCATCGCCCGCGGACTGGCAAAGGGAAGCATCATTCCCGCCAGCGATATCATCGTTTCTAACCCCTCGCAAGGCAAACTGGACAAGCTGAAAGCCGAGTTCCCCGCCTTGCAGACCACTCACGACAATCAGGAAGCTGTCACCGGCGCCGAATTCATCATACTCGCCGTGAAGCCCTGGCTCATCAAGCCCGTGCTGCGCGAGCTGAAGCTGAAAAGCAAACAAATACTTATCTCCGTTGCAGCCGGCATCTCTTTCGAAGAACTGGCACAGAACGTGGCCGACAAGGAAATGACCATGTTCCGCATCATCCCCAACACCGCCGTCAGCGAAATGGAGAGCATGACGCTCATCGCCAGCCGCAACGCCACCCCGGAGCAGGAACAACTGATGCTGGACATCTTCAACCAGATGGGCCTTGCCTTGCTCATCCCCGAAGAAAAATTCGCCGCCGCCACTTCCATGACTTCCTGCGGCATCGCATACGTACTGAAGTACATCCAGGCAGCCATGCAAGCCGGCATCGAAATGGGCATCTACCCCCAGGACGGCATGCGCATGGTGGCGCAAACCGTGAAAGGAGCAGCCGAGCTGATACTGAACAACGACACGCACCCCAGCGTAGAAATTGATAAAGTATGCACCCCCGGCGGCATCACCATCCGGGGCATCAACGAGCTGGAACATGGAGGCTACACCTCAGCCATCATCAACGCCCTGAAGAAAAGCGTGTGACGATGTGCTGATGTGACTAATGCGCCAATAGTCCGCAGACTACGCTCAGGATGACAGATAGTATCAATTATACAGCAACCATTATCATTTATAATGCCACAGTATTAATTCATTAAATAAACAACCACATGGACGAACAAATTAAGCAAATTGCCGAACGCCTCCGTGGCCTTCGTGATGTACTGGAACTGACAGCCGAAGACATTGCACGCGAATGTGATATTTCTGCCGAAGAATACCGTCTCGCAGAATCGGGAGAGTTTGATATTTCCGTCAGCATGCTGCAAAAGATTGCGCGCAGATACGGAGTTTCGTTGGATGCACTGATGTTCGGCGAAGAACCGAAGATGAGCTCCTATTTCCTAACCCGTGCCGGAAAAGGAACCAGTATTGAACGTACTAAAGCCTACAAATACCAATCGCTTGCCGCAGGCTTCATGAATCGTAGCGCCGATCCGTTCATCGTGACCGTAGAACCGAAACCGGATAGCGAACCGATACACTACAACAGCCACGCCGGACAAGAATTCAGCCTCGTACTGGAAGGGCGCATGATGGTCAACATCGACGGCAAAGAACTTATACTAAACGAAGGGGACAGCCTTTACTTCAACTCCAAGCTGCCACATGGCATGAAAGCGCTGGATGGAAAGACGGTACGATTCCTGGCAATAATAATGTAATCATGGTAGAAAGATTTTTATCGCAAACCTCTTTCACTACACAAGAGGATTTTATCAAAAATTTCAAAATAAACGTACCGGAAAACTTCAACTTCGGATACGATGTAGTAGACGCCTGGGCTACCGAACAACCTGACAAACCTGCATTGTTATGGACTAATGATAAGGGTGAACACCACCAGTTTACGTTTGCCGACATGAAACGCTATACGGACATGACAGCTTCGTATTTCCAAAGCCTCGGCATCGGTCATGGTGACATGGTAATGTTGATATTGAAACGTCGTTTTGAATTCTGGTTCAGCATTATAGCTTTGCATAAACTCGGTGCTGTCGTTATTCCTGCCACTCACTTGCTGACCAAAAAAGATATTGTATATCGCTGCAATGCCGCGGATATCAAAATGATTGTTTGTGCCGGCGAATCGGTTATCACGGAGCATATCACAGCTGCCATGCCAGATTCACCCAGCGTGAAGAAACTCGTCAGCGTAGGACCTGAAGTAGCTGAAGGATTCGATGATTTCCACAAAGGCATCGAGAATGCTGCACCTTTCGTGAAACCGGAACATCCGAATACGAATGAAGACATTTCGTTGATGTACTTCACCAGCGGAACCACAGGTGAGCCGAAAATGGTTGCCCATGACTTCACTTATCCACTGGGACACATTGTCACCGGTAGTTTCTGGCACAATCTGACGGAAAATAGCCTGCACCTTACTATTGCCGATACCGGCTGGGGAAAGGCTGTATGGGGCAAACTTTACGGACAATGGATTGCCGGAGCAAATATATTCGTATATGATCACGAAAAGTTTACTCCCGCTGCCATTCTGGAGAAGATACAGGATTATCATGTAACCTCTCTTTGTGCCCCTCCCACCATCTTCCGTTTCCTCATTCACGAAGACCTGACGAAGTACAACCTCTCGTCCCTGCAATATTGTACAATTGCCGGTGAAGCACTGAACCCTGCTGTATTCGAAACCTTCAAGAAACTGACTGGTATCAAACTGATGGAAGGATTCGGACAAACAGAAACCACCCTGACCATCGCCACTATGCCTTGGATGGAACCGAAACCGGGTAGCATGGGATTGCCCAATCCACAATATGATGTAGACCTGATAGACAACGACGGTCGTTCTGTGGAAGCCGGCGAACAGGGACAAATCGTAATTCGCACGGATAAAGGCAAGCCGTTGGGATTGTTTAAAGAGTACTACCGTGATCCGGAGCGTACACACGAAGCTTGGAATAATGGTATCTACTATACGGGAGACGTTGCCTGGAAAGATGAAGACGGTTATCTTTGGTTTGTAGGCCGTGCAGACGATGTGATCAAGAGCTCCGGTTATCGTATCGGCCCATTCGAAGTGGAAAGTGCCTTGATGACGCATCCCGCTGTAATAGAATGTGCCATCACAGGCGTACCCGATGAAATCCGCGGTCAGGTAGTGAAAGCTACCATCGTACTGGCTAAAGAATATAAAGGGAAAGAGGGTGAAGAGCTTATCAAGGAATTGCAAAATCATGTAAAAAAAGTGACAGCTCCTTACAAGTACCCACGTGTGATTGAATTTGTAGACGAACTACCGAAAACCATCAGTGGAAAGATCCGTCGTGTGGAAATCCGGAAGAACGATACAAAATAAAGGAAAAAATAGAAGGAATAGGCTACTTCTAAATCGTTTGCACCTTTTATGTTACTTTTTGATCAATTTGAGTTATTCTGTTTCCCGCAAACCGCTTACATTTGCGACCGGAAAGTACAACTAAAAGATTTAAAGCACATGATTACAAGTAGAAAGATTTCTCAGATTAACGTTTTCGCAGGTAGTCCCTGGGAAGTGGAAAGCGTGAAGCAGCTGTTAAAGTCAGCTTACATCAACGCTTCAACTGAAGACAAAGGCAACGGCATTCATGTGTCTGTTCCCTGTCAACAGTACACCGCTGCTGTACGGGTTATCAGCAACCGAAAGGCTTTATAAGACTTGAGAGAAGACGAAGTGAAAAAGACTGCCCCTTGGAAGAAATTCCTTCAGGGGCAGTTTTTATATCAATATACCGCTTCTCCACCTTCGGGTTTCTCACGATATTTTATATCAAAACGCCCCTCTTTGATACTCCCACCACTAAATGTGCCACTGATAATGGTTCCATCCATACGAGTAATATAGGCTTCACCATCTTCCAAATCTTCTCTATCAAAAACAGCATCTATGTAAGTACAACCAGCTCCTTGTCGGGGATTCACAATCACCAGATGCAAACCACTAAAGATACCGACTTCCGCATCAATTGCAACATAATGATTTTCCTCATCATCATAAAAACGAGCAGATGGTATTCCATACCGCCCACTGGTATATACCCAACCGTCTATCAGACAACCCAATGTATTTTCACCTGTAGTTGTAGCTTCCGGCATCAATGTCGGGTCTACACTTCTATCTTCTTCACAGGCACAGCAACAAATCAGCAGGAACAGAAATAACAACTTTTTCATAGCGCTCAAAAATGATAGTTTAAACCGAAGACTAAAGATAACTGACCGAAATAACCGGTACCGGTTTTCGGTTTTTCCACATTCCACTTCTCATCGTGATACTTCACCGAATAAGTTTCTGTGCTGGATGCCAGCCAGTTCAGGCGGGCCGAAGCTCCCCAGTGGCTCGTCAGGAAATACTCGCCCGAGAGGGCCAGGTTACCTGCAAGTTTATTCATCGAAACATCCCGCGGCTTGCCATACACCTTACTCTTATCCTTATAGAACTGATAGCCTATTCCACCTGCCAACTGAAGTTGATAATGTTTCTTCACCATCGTCAAAGAAACCTGCGGCGCCATGTAGTGCATCAGAATCTTATCCGCCCCGGTGTCGTGCGTATTTTTATAGGAACTTCCCTGATACAGCGCTCCCACCCCGAACTGAAACTTCCGGCCGGCAACTTGTGCCAGATAGCTGACATCCCAAGCCACTCCTTTTCGTAAATCACTGCGATAGGCATCCGATCTGTCGGTGATTCCCATCAATTGTCCCAAATACCATGACGGTCCGGCATGAACAGAAAAAGAGGACCTTTTATCACCTGCACTTTGGGCGTACAGAGAGGTAGTTAACAACACCCCTACAAGGAAACAAAGCAAGTACTTCATAATGATTTGTATAGCGTTTTTCTTATTAAATGCAAAAAAAAGAAAAGTACTGCATACCGACAGCTTTTTCTGTTATCTTTTTCGTTCCACGTCTTGCGTACGGAAGAATGCTTCGGAATAGCGCGCCCCCCAAAGTTCATAACGTTCATACTGCGTCTCTACTTTACGGGAGAAGTTCTCCCAGTTCTTCTTCTCCAAAGGCGACCAGACATTTTCCGCCAGTGCCGACATACGTGGGAAAACGGCAAACTCTGCTTTCCAGGTAGTAGGGATGTATTCAGTCCACAAGCACCCCTGTGCTCCCCAGACAAGTTTCTGTTGTTGCGCAGTCAGCGAATCGGGCACAATCTGAAAACCATATACTTTCTCCAGAGGCAACGGACCACGCGGACCGATTTCCACTTGGGTACGGCTCTCTTTCAGATTGAAGTACGACCAGGCAGAGCAGGTAAATATGGTGCGGTGATTCGTCTTCAACGCCTTCTTTCCAAATTCCGGACGGCGCCAGTTCATCACGATGCAATCTTCCGAAATACCTCCTTCAAGGATTTCATCCCAACCGATAAGCGTCTTTCCTTTACCGTTCACCACATCTTGCACATAATGAACGAAGTAACTTTGCAATGCCTTCTCATCTTTCAGTCCATGTTCACGCATGAATTGCTGCGTTTCTTCCGACTCCTGCCACCAACGCTTGGCACATTCGTCTCCGCCAACATGGATATATTGGCCGGGGAACAAGTCACACAATTCAGAAAACACATCTTTCAGAAAGTCGAAAACTTCCGGTTTGGGCGCCAGCACGTTACTGAATTTATTGAAGATACCCCACGTCAGTGCCGCTTTCTTCGGCTCATCCGGCGTAGTACTGAATTGCGGATAGGTGGCAAGGACAGCCATGCAGTGACCGGGAATATCTATTTCGGGTATCACCGTGATGTGACGTTCGGCAGCATAGCGCACTATCTCGCGCACATCTTCATGGGTATAATATCCGCCATAAGGCAACGGTTGGTATTTTCCCGGATAAAGTCCGAGGATTTCCCCTTCACGGACGGAACCTTTCTCTGTCAGTTCCGGTCGGCATTTCATTTCAACACGCCAGGCTTGGTCGTCTGTCAGATGCCAGTGGAAATAGTTGAGTTTATGCAGTGCAAGATAATCGATATACTTCTTAATGAATGATACCGGAAAGAAATGGCGCACCACATCGAGATGCATGCCCCGATAGGTAAAGCGGGGATAGTCATTCACCTTCACAGCCGGAAGGATAGGCAACACTCCGGCACGGGTAGGCAGCAATTGTATCAGTGTCTGCACACCATAGAAAACACCTGCTTCGTCATTTCCTTCAATGCGTATGCCCTCCGCCGGAATAATCTCCAACTGATAACCACCGGAAACCTCTCCGTTCTTCCGGTTAATTAGAACGATACAAGCTGGTTCACCAGGTTTCAGAGTGATTGCTTCTACCGCAGGATTCCCTTTCCTCCGGGATTTACCCGTCTTAGGAATTTCCGTTTGCAGCGGTATGCCGAGATAACGGTCCATATAATCCGCCAGATACGTAGCCGAGGAAGCCAATGCAGGCTCCGACACACGAATCATCGTATTACGTTGGATTTGAAACTCTCCCTGTCCGGTCACGGTAATTTCCACCGGTTCGGGAATGATGTTGAAAGGTTTCTCCTGTGCCTGCCCGGCAAGCGCAGTAAGGGCAAGGGTTGCAGCCATAATTTTCTTTAAGTACATAGATGATGATGATTTATACTGCAAATATAAGGCTTTTACGGAAAGCTGCTTAATCATTCGCCCGGAATAAAGGGAAAAATGAAGTAATGCCCAAGGCAAAACATGCTTTGGCCTGATGCATTTTCCCATTTTGGTACCGACAAATCTTTGTCCTTCAATTGCAGGCCCGACAGTTTCCATGTGGGGGCCCGGCAGCCCGCAGTTGGAAAACGGACAGCCCGCAATTGGAAAATAAAGTTTTGAACCGGGCATCCGGGCATTTTCCTTTAAGCAAATCAACAAAAAGAATAGGGTAAATGCAAGTTTATCTGCCTTCTACGCCTCGCATTGCTGCCCATACCACCCGGAAGTACCTATCAATAAAGAGTTTAAAGCATAGCGGTGTGGAATGTAAAGAGTAGAGAAACAAGAAGATGCCTAAAAGAATAAAACTCCATAAATCAATGATTCATGGAGCTCTAATCAAGTACCCTTAACGGATGAAATATTGAACCTTTGGAATGATTTTCTAGAAATAGTAGATTATCTGCAATCAACGCCACAAATTAGCAAAATTATAGAGAGTATTTAGCAAGTATAGTAATAAGGACAAAAATATCAGTACACCTATAAAATACAACTATAATAAATTAATATACAACAATTTAACGCCGTAATCCGAGACTCAGAAAGTACTATTTTAGTAGGTGTGATAAAGACCTAGCTGTTAGCCATCCATCAAAAATTTTCCAGATATTTTTTTGAAAATTCAGCCTATTAGACTTTACTTTCCTACTAAACCACATATTTATATATGTATAAAACAAATAAACTATGGATAATAACAACTACAAAAGACAGTATCGACAACTGAATGATACAACCAAACAAAAGATTAGCCAAAGTCTAAGAGGTAGAACAAAATCAGCCACTCACACCCAAGCTATATCTAACGGACTGAAAAAGTATTGGGCAACAGTACCCAATCAACCTAATAATAATGAAAATAAAAATGAAGAACATGAATACAATATACGGTTTAAATATAGATGCGTTGAGGCTCGTTCGTCTAACATTTCATCAGTGATATGGACATACAAGATGGGATCAGGCACGACAATCACTGTGAATTTTGCTGTTAATGTTCTGTTAGGACAATGACTTTCACAATCGAAAAAATTGGGAAATATAAAAGCCTCCGTAACCGTTTAAGGATTATAGAGGCTTTTACTTTAGAAGTTCAAAGACAACTGTAACGGTCTTGCTTTTTCAGTGATTTGCTCTTTTATTTCAGGGCTTTTTTCAAACGTTTGTTCCAGGCGCTTAATAAAACAAGTTTCTCCTGCACCTTTCACCTTCAAAGATGGAAACCATATTCCACCAATCAGTATCAGATCTATGCAATAACTTCTCCAGTGCTCCATAGTGAGAGCATTCATCCATGCAATTTCACCGGGAATTGAGTTCATTAACATATTGACAACTGCCATTTTCACGCATATAATATCAATATCAGAACCAAAGCATCTAGGTCTCCTGCCCTGATTTTTATCTGCACATGTCTTTGCGGCTGCCAATAACAATGTACCTGAACCACAAGTTGGATCACAAACGGACTGTTCGGGTGTTAGCTCGTCACATCTGACAGCGAAAGCCATCATTCTTCCTATATGATTGTCAGTGAAAAATTGTCCGTTGTGGCCATTTGAAATAAATTGCATGAACACGCCCCCTAAAGCATCCTCGAAGTCTTCCGAAGCATCGGCAATAATATGGAGCATTTCAAAGAAAAGAGGCATTTCTTCCTTTGTATATTGTTTCTCTACCCTCAAATAATCCTCTGACAACATACCTGCAGATAGACAATAGAGGCTTACATCTAAAAAATCACAGAATACATTTTCCCTACTTCGGCTATAACAAAGCCTGTCATAATGCGCTTGAAACTCTTTTGAAATCATATTATTATTGTTTTAAAGATTAATGCTCGTCTAGATTTGAAACCTATCTATATCACTTTTTTCGTTCTCTCTTCTAACGGCAGACTTTTTTTAAAAACTTATGCCCTTACTGAGTTATCAACCTTATCTATAGGCGTTTTTAGTTTTGTAGACAGCTTATACAAGGCTATGGGATTAAATACTACCCGCAGGTGTGGAGATTTCAGCCCATACCCGTAGGGTTTGCCTTGAAGGAGCTACAGGCTACGAAACATCCTTTGCCGTATAGATAAGGTTGATAACTCAGTAAGGGCATACAATATGAGGATGCCGGTAGGTAAAAGAGAGAGAAAAAAAAGGAGCGCAAAAAGTCCACTCTCCCGTTGTGTTCCACAACGGGGTAAAAAAAGAAAAATAGGAAATTGTGGGGATATGCATTATGTGAACTACCGCTAAGCTAAAGACTTAGCGGCTTCGGAGATACTAATACTTTCTCTCTTTTCCTGCTTCTTCCTGCCATTGCTTTTTAGGACACGAGGTCGGTCATCCCCGGAAATGTCAGCCAGGAGACTATCAGAAAGTATATCGAAAGCCAAGGGTAGCCTATGCTACCCTGCATTTTTCATTCTCTAAACTAAAGATTTAGGGGTTTTCAAATGTGATTCCTTATAAATTCTCATTTTTCCCAATCCGGTTTAGGGAATATCCGAATCGGACTATAACGGATGTAAGTTTCGAATATCTCCTTATCAGGACCGATCATACGAGGATCACCTGAACGCTCCATTTCATTTTGCAAAGCTGTTTTGAGTTCTTTTTCGACTGATACATAATTAGCGTTACCGGCTAAGTTATGTAAACAAAATGGATCGTCGTTCACATTATACAATTCGAATTCAGGACGTTTATCATATGCCATGCAGAAATAGGGGTGTATGACAGGATCTTTATAATTCTCGATCAGAAATGACTTTGACGGTGCATCATCAACATCAGTAAATGCCCATCCGGAATGATGAATACCTTTTTCATCGATGCCGTACATCGGGTAAACTTTCCCCGTTTCATTATTGATTGCCTGAGGTGCACCGGCAGGCCAACGTTCTGGTTTTATATTCCAGATAAAGAGGTGTTCCCTGCTACGTATGGCGCGCTGCGGATATCCAAGGTTTTCCCAACGGGAAGAGGAGTGCCGCTCACGGCCCATAAATACATATTTCCTGGTTTCATCCACAATGCCATTTTTTTCGGACCGGAGAATATTCACAATGCTTCGCCCTGAAATAGGAAGCATTCCATCAGGTTCCACTCCCGCAAGTTCTAGAATGGTTGGCGCGATATCTACAAAACCTACCAAATCGTCCACCCGCCGTTTACCCGGAAACCCTTTCGGGTAACTGATTGCCAGGGGCACATGTACACCATATTCGAAGCAGTTTGCTTTTGCACGCGGAAAAGGCATGCCATTATCGGCCGTTACCATAACGACCGTATTGTCAAGTTCACCGATGGAGTCTAGGTAATTCAGCATTTTATAAAGATGAGAGTCTGCCCATTCTATCTCTACGGCATAATCAAGCATATCTCCCTTTATCTCATCTGTATCGGGAAAAAAACCGGGTACATCAACCTGAACAAGTTCTTTTCCATTACGCTTCCATGAGCCTTTTTCATAAGCCCGGTGGGGTTCGGTTGAACCGTACCAGAAATAGAAAGGTTGGTCCGGTTTGCGTTGTTGCATGAAATCATGGAAGTTACTAAAATAGTCTATCAATCCAATCCCTCCTGCAGTTCTCGGATCCGACGAATCGTTTTTTGTGTATCGGTATTTATTGTAGGCATGTCCGGCTGCATTCTCTTTTCTCCATAGTGAATCTTTCTCATTCTGGGCGTAGCGGAAAGGGTCAACTCCTTTTCCGGTAAATCCGGTGTGGTAACCATTTGCTTTGAGAAGATCAACAAAGGGAATGAATTCTTTCATCCAGGACGAAGCATGCTGTCCTGCCTGTTTATTTTGCCAATGATGACGCCCCGTTACCAATGTACTCCGGGATGGCGCGCTTCCCGGTGATCCGGCATAACAATTGGTAAAATAGATTCCGTTGGCTGCTACTCTGTCAAAACCAGGGGTGTGGACAAACTTGCTTCCAGCAAATCCTGTGTGTATATACGTCTGATCGTCATTGATTACAAAAAGTATATTAGGCGGTTTTATCATTTCTTTCTGATGTTGTTTGCATCCGCCTAAAACTCCTGAACTAATGGAGAGAAAAATTATTCCAGATAAATGTTTCATGATATTATTTATATTTTAATTCAAAAGTTAACTTTCAATCCGGATGCTTCCGGTTCAAAATCTGACTTGTTTATTGAGCGTGCCGGAACACTTTCACCTTTTTTTATACGATTCCATGCATCTCGGGCAGATCCCATATACGGATATGAGTCAAATATATCCCCCTGACCAAGCATCCTTGGATCCTGCTGTTCTGTCAGCTTTTGTAGAAGTTCGCTCCGCATTTGTTTTTTCAATACATTGTAATTAGCATCTTCTGCCAAATTTGCCATACATTCCCGGTCTTCTGCGATATTATACAGTTCCTCTTCCTGCCGTTTACCGAAAGAAAGCTGCCAGTAGCTCTCCGTTTCGGGATTCCGGCGCGCTTTTAATACTTCTGTTTTTGTCGGGCTGCCGTCTACATTCATATATCCTGTTTCTGGATTTCCCGCCGGCCAGCGACTGGTTTCAAAATTTATCAGATAAAGAAAGTCGCCTTTTATAATACCTCTGATAGGATATCCTTGATCGTTTGGGCGTCCCACATCATGTCTTTCCTTACCGATCAGAACATAGTCCTTCTGCGATTTACTGTCTTCTTTTGTTAACAGGTCGAGAAAACTTTTACCCTCTATCGGTTGCATCCCCGATTTATCTTCCGGTATGCCGGCTACAGCAAGAATTGTAGGTGCCAGGTCAATAAAACTCAGAAGATCCTTTATCTCCCGTCCGGCTTTCGTTATCCCTTTTTTCCACATCATGGCAAACGGGACATGATTAGAGTATTCGTATTCTTGTCCTTTGGCGCGAGGAAACGGCATTCCATGATCGGCAGTAACAATGACGATTGTGTTTTCCAGTTCTCCCGCCGCTTCCAATATCTGAAGAATAGCGACTAGGTGTTTATCAAAATGTTCTATTTCCAGCGCATAATCCAACATGTCCGTGCGTACTGCCTCATTGTCCGGCCAGAAAGATGGAACAGAATCAATCTGATTAATATTTTTTCCAGCTTTTAAAGAAGAACCGAATTCGTATCCTCTATGTGGTTCCAAAGCCCCATACCAGAAACAGAAAGGCTGGTCTTCGGACTTATTTCTGAGGAACTCTTGAAAGTTGGCTGCATAATCAATATTGGATATTCCTTTTGTCGGGGGTGTCAATTTGATCTGATTCCACATTTTCCCGACTATATTTCGTGCATTTCCTAACGAGTCGTTAGCAAAACCGGGTCCCCAGCCTTTTCCTGTTGCTCCTACCTTATAGCCGTTCTCAGCCAATACCTCGGGATAAGATTTGAATTTTGCAGGGAAATCGGGCCAGTGATTGCAGGCTTCTTCCAGTTGCCAGGAATTACGTCCTGTAATAATGCAGGCTCGGGAGGGCGATGATTTGGCATTACAAGTGTACATGCGCTGAAACAACAGGCCTTTTTGTGATACTTGGTCGAAACCGGGTGTGTGGAGCCAGGGCGTTCCATATGCTTGCATGTGGGGATAAGATATGTCGTCGGCAATGCAGAACAGGATGTTAGGACGTTGTTTTTCTTCAGCCTGTTTGCAAAATAGGTTGCTTATTCCGGTAACTAGGAATAAAGGAATAAATATTTTTTTCATTTTATATCATTATTAATCGAAAGTATTATAGAATGTTTTCAAATGTAATGGATATATCCCTACTTCCTTTTGAATATAAGGTAATTTCATTTACATTCTGTGATAGCACATTTCCTCCGATAATTTTTATCGGTTTCTTATCTTCATATTTTATACACACGGTTGAAGCTGATGCAACCTTAATGACCAGCAGGTTGTTTTCTAACCGTATATCGTCCAACTGTCCTGTGGATGAAATGACGGATACTTTTTCTCCTTTATTTCCAATAAGAAAAGCGCTTATCGTATCGTCCGGTTTATTGAAATTGAAGTCCATGTTGATAGTTTTGGGATTACTTGTGTAAGAATGATTTAAGATTCCAAGTAGTTGTGACCGATTCAAATCTAATTTGTAAGGGAGTCTGGTCTTTGATCCGCTGAATCCGATAATCTGTCCGAAAGCATGCACGGAATCTACCTGGGTGTATATCTCCGGTGATGCTCCTACGTTAACATTATAATCGGTCATTATACCGTGAATATAGGGTCTTACCCGTTTAGCTTTTGCTAATGTTTTACCGATGCCAATCCTTTCTTTGGGAGTAAGTTGGCTTAGATCTCCCCAAAAACCATGCCCGGCAATTAATGTGTTATTTATATTATAATGTTGTGCGTGGTATGGTGCTACATCATGCGGGTAAACTGCATAAGTAAACAACTCTTTTGGGAAAAAATGTCCATAATCATTAATGACCGTACGCATAGATTTAGTTCGGTAAGTGGAATAGTCACCATAAGCGGATGCACCATTATTGATGAAAAAGAATATTCCCTCTTGTAGAGGCATCAATCCAATCATGCACCGTTCCGGCTCTGTAAGGTCTACTTCTATAACTACATCGTTATTGTATTTCCGTAACTCTTTCATAATACGGGTTACATAAAAAGGGAAAAGATAATTATATCTTTCTATCCTTTCTTTTTTTGTATGGCTATTATCTCCATGATTGAGACCGGCCAAAGAACTATTGAAAGTATTCATTGCATCCCATTTAAAAAAACGAATACCTTGATCAATCAGTCTTTTACAATCTTCAAGAAATAAATCAGAAAAAGGTCCTACGATATCAAATACTGGTTTTCCCCATTGTGCTACAATAGGAACTCCGTCGGATCGGCGGATAATCCATTCAGGATGTTGTCGGTATCTTTTAAAGAGGCTATCTATTGCCATCGGAGATAACCAGATCCCTGGTATCATATTATGCTCTTTCATCCGGTTAACAAGTGGGGTTAATTTATTAGGTAAACGTTTTTGATGTGGAGTCCATACACCTAACGCTTCTTCCCATCCGTCGTCGAGTACAAAAAGTTCAATATTCATCTGAGCAGCATAGTCAATTTCTCGGAGTATTCGCTCCTCTGTCAAGACCTCTCTTAAATCATGCCCTTTCTTATTTAGTTCTCTTTGCATGGCCCAGGTATTATAATAAAAATGAGATTCCCGGGATTTAGGATGCTCTGTTATTTGGCTGAAAAGATAATTGTGTATCAACGGTTCAATCTGTTCATCTTTTCCGATAAAACTGAAACTATTCCATACGGTTTCGTAAAAAGAGTCGCATGGTATTTTCTCATTATCGAAATAACCTCCTCTTATTAGTTCTGTAGCTATTGTCCGAGTATTTCCGTTTTGACTGTAATGGTGAGCAATGAACCAAAAATTTTCATCTTTTATTTCTGTTTCATCTCCTTCTACTCCTTGATTAGCGTCAATATCCCCTTTTTTTATGGAGGTGACTGCCGACAACCGGAAACCTTGTGCTCCATCTTGTGAGGCATGTTCGTACGTTAACATTACTTTATGACTTCCCGTGCAGGTTACAGAGAAAGGACCTTTCAGGAAAAGTTCACCGCTATCCGTCAGCGTATGATTTCTAATAGAGGGATAAAATGTATGATTCCAATGCTGGTAATTAGCTATTTGTATTTCCTGTATAGCCCCTTTCATATTATTGTTGAGAGATAACCTTGGGTAAATGAAATGTAGTTTTCCTTCCTTTTTATTCAACTGAAAATTGTGTCCTTTGGTCGATTTCAGTTGTATCTTCTCTCTGGTAAGTGTTGAGTTCTGAAAATATTGTCGGTACAATTCTATTTTCAAGCCTTTGTATGCTCCCTTACCCTTAAAATAAAAAATATACTCCAGACCTTGATTAACCAAACTTCTTTCTTCGTATTTAATAAATTCCCATACCGGCATGGATGAGAGCACTGTTTCTTTGTTAATCTGAAATTCGAAGTAAGGAAGCGCATTTTCAGCTATCAATTCTTTCTGGTTTTTCTTATCGAATACCGATCGGACGGAGATCGTATTATTCTCAAATGATAATATCTGCCGCATCTCTGTATTTTCATAGATGAACTCCTTTCCAGCCATGTATCCGTTAGCCAGCATATCATTATCACAATAAAAGAATAAAATGATTAGTAAAAAGATGTTCTTAAGTTTCATTGAATTTGTTGAGGTATTGAGGGGTGTATCAAAAGTCCACTCCTTTTTATCCGGAGGGGAGCTTGTGATACACCTCAATGATTTTTATTTATTTAGGCGTAATCTGATAATCATTTTGTTTCAATTCCGGATTTACATCAACCTGTTTCTGCGGAATCGGAGTAGTGAGGTTGGTCTCGTTGAGTTTAAAACCTTTACTCGTCATAACTTCAATCGCACGGCCGGTGCGGATTAAATCGAACCATCTGTGCCCCTCAAAAGCCAGTTCCACACGGCGTTCGTGTTCAACGATCAGGAAGAATTCATTTTTATCCGAAGTTTTAATATCTACGGGAGAAGTTTCGGTTGTCTGGTAACCGAATCCTCTACGGCGCACTTGATTGAGGTAATCACATGCCTGCGCTGTTTTTCCATTTTGGTTTAATGCTTCGGCATACATTAAAAGTACGTCGGCATAACGGATTACCGGGAAGTTGTTGTTACTATCGCCATTTTGATAAGGGATGTCGAAGTATTTTTTCACATAGCGTGATTCTACCCATTTTCCGTCTTTACGTGAATCATTATAGCCGAGTGCCATGGAAAAGTCACGTCTCAAGTCGCCATCTTCGTATGCGTTATACATATCCATTTCCGGAATGTTGTTACCTCCCGTTCCTCCTACTTGGACAACATTGGTTCCTGAGTTGAAAGGCGCAAATGTGTTCGGGAAATCACTACCTTCTCCGTATCCGCCTTTCTTGAACTGAACTTCGAAAACGGTTTCTTTGTTGTTGTGATTATCCGCATGGAATACACTGGCATAGCCCTTATTGTTCAACGAGCCTGCCTCGTTCTCTAAAAGTGCGTACACTTTGCTATTTATCACTTCGGCTAGTTTAGTTTCGGCTTCCGAGTATTTGTTCAGTGTCAGATATACTTTGCCTAATAAAGCTTTGGCAGCTCCTGAAGTTGCCCGACCAATATTCTTGTCTTCTTTATAAGATATAGGCAATGCTTCGGCTTCTTTTAGGTCGGCAATGATTTGTTCGTATACTTTTTCTTTTGGATCTCTCATGTATTTATATGATTCATTGATACTTATTTCATGCAATACTAATGGAACGTCTCCATACACACGAACAAGATTAAAGTAAGTCAATGCCCGGAGAAATTTGCACTCCAGTTTGTACCGGTCACTCAGCGTTTCGTCTATATCTATATTATCGATACGATCTAAAACCGTATTAACACGATTAATACAAGCATAGCTCTTATTCCAAAAATTGGCAATATAAGGATTCGTAGTACGGATATAGAACTTATCGAATTCATCTTGATCGACTACGGAACCGGAAAGTAAATTGTGTGTATTGTCCGATGGAATTTCCGAAAAAACATACCAGTTGCCATATTGACCGCCTTCCTGAAGTGTGGAGTACGCACCGTTGACGGCCATTGTAAATTGTTCCGCTGTTTGATAAAACTGTTCCCCCCCTAATTTATTTTTCGGTTGTAAGTCCAGAAAATCGCTACAGGATATAAGGCCTAAACACAAGCCTAATGCTACTATTTTATATATTGCTTTCATACTCATTATTTTGTTTTTAGGTATTAACAATTAGAAAGTCACATTTACGCCAACCGTGAAAGTTCGGTTCAACGGGTACATTCCATAGTCGGTTCCCGGTGCCAGCGAGCTATCCTCTTTATGGCTTGTTTCAGGGTTGAATCCGCTATAACTGGTGAATGTCGCCAGATTCTGGATAGACATGTATACCCGGGCATTCTGCATAGCGCACTTTTGAGTAAGTACCTTAGGCAAAGTGTAACCCAGCGTCAGGTTATTGATCCGTATAAAAGAACCATCTTCCACCCAACGGGTTGAAACGGCATTATTTTGTCCCGTAGTCAAGGCATTTGCGCGTGGAGTTTTGCCGTCTCCCGGATTTTCCTCAGATTGCCATCTGTTGAGCACTTCCCGCATCTGATTCATATTTCCTTCTAATTGTGTAAAAAAACGTTTTCCTAAGAACAGTACATCTCGGCCATGAACACCTTGTAGTACTATACTGAGATCAAAATTCTTGTATGTCAACTGGTTAGTCATCCCCCAAGAAAATTTAGGTTCATTGTTTCCGATAATGGTACGATCATCGGCATCAATTATTCCGTCTTTGTTTATATCGGCATATTTAGCATCACCCACATGCGAATCGGCCAAATGGGGACTGTTATCCAGATCGGCTTGGTTCATATAAACGCCTATTTGTTTATAACCATAGAAATTTCCCATCGGTTTACCAATCATTGTAATGTGCGTTGTTCCAGCACCACCGTCGCTTTGTATCGGGTCACCTGCGGGACCAAGCTCAACCACCTTATTACGGTTCATGGACATATTCAGATTGGTGGTCCAACTAAAGTCTTTATTCATCACATTGACAGAATTGATTGTGAATTCAATCCCTTTATTGTTTACTTTACCAATATTACGCCAAGCTTTGGAAAAGCCAGTGATGGTTGGAATATCTACATTAAGCAATAGGTCGGTTGTTCTGCGCTTATATAAATCCAACATAAACGATAAACGATTTTTGAATATGGAGAACTCAAATCCCAAATCATATTGCAAAGTCTTTTCCCAAGTCAGAGCGTGATTGGAAAAACTGTCTTGTGCTGATCCGGCAACAACATTTCCAGTTCCGGAACCAAATACATAATTTGCATTACTCATCGTACCGATTGATGCATAATTGTCCGACATGCTGTTGTTTCCGGTTAAACCAATACTTGCCCGTATTTTCATATCACTAATCCACTGGATATTTTTCATAAACTTTTCCTGTGAGATTCTCCAGGCTACTGACCCCGACGGAAAATAACCGTAGCGATTGTCTTTTCCGAAGCAGGAAGAACCATCTGAACGAATCGAAGCTGTCAGATAGTATTTATTGTTATATCGATAATTCACACGAGCCAGATAAGAAATCAGTGACCATTCATTCATATCAGAAGAACCGCTTTTTACCTTTGCATTATTCAAGGTACGGATAATATCGTCAGGAAAATCCGAACCTTCCGCTTTGCTCTGATTGTAAGTGTTCTTTTGGAAGGTAAGCCCAGCTACAGCATCAATTTCATGAGCTCCGAAAGAAGTGAAATAACTTAGTGTATTTTCGTTCAGCCAATTAAAAACTTCTTTGTTCTCAGTATTACCTTTTCTATCAGTTGAAGGAAGTGGAGCCACCGTTCCACCTTTAGGAACGTTAGATGGGCGGAAAAACTTACTTCTGTAGTTCATCATGTCAGCTCCTATTGTTGTCTTAAATTTCAAATTTTTTAATATGGAAATTTCAGCAAACATATTTCCGAAAAAGCGGAGATTGGCTCGTTTATTTTCGATATCTTTTGCTAAAGCAACAGCATTGGGAACCCCACTCAGACCATCGCCAGCTACAGCGTATTCTGCTTGCGAAGACCAGGTTCCATCCGGATTATAAACAGGCATAAGGGCAGTGGTTGCTAATGCCGGAATGATTACTCCGTCACCCGTCCAGTGTCCTTCGTTCACCCGGTTTTGATTGATATAGGTTGGCGCAAGATTGATCCCGACTTTTAGCCATTTAGTAAATTCACTTTCAATTTTCGCACGGGCTGAGAAACGTTCATAATCGCTTCCTATGATGATTCCTACTTGATTGAAATATCCGGCAGAGAACATATATTTTGTTTTGCTATCCCCACCGCTAACAGAAACCTGATAGTTTTGAATAGGCGCCGTCCTGAAAATTTCGTCCTGCCAATCTGTTCCTTTGCCTATGGCTGCCATAACTTCTGGATCATCGTATATGGCTGGATAGCGATAACGGTTACCAGCAGGGCGCATTTCTAATGGATCATTGGGTGATGCACCCGGAACACGATCGACATAATTATTGTTGAAAGCTTCTCTACTAAATGCAACGAACTCCTCAGCATTCAACATGTCCATTTTTTTAGTGACATTCTGAAAGCCATAATATATATCTAAGTTTATACTCACTTTTCCGGCTTTACCCGACTTAGTGGTAACCAACACAACTCCGTTTGCTGCACGCGAACCATAAATGGCAGATGCAGAGGCATCTTTCAATACTTCTATAGATTCTATGTCATTCGGATTGATCGAATTCAGATTTTGTTCGCCTAAAGGAAAACCGTCAACCACGTATAGTGGGGAACTGGAAGCGGAGATTGAACCCGCTCCACGCACACGGATAGTGGCGGCTTGTCCGGGAGAACCGGCTACCTGCTGAACTTGCACGCCAGCTAGTTGTCCGGCCATAGCTTGTGTAGGGTGTGATACTTTCAGGTCTTTCATAGAACCGGCTGATATTTGACCTACAGATCCTGTTAGGTCTTTCTTCTTAACAACTCCATAACCTATAACTACTACTTCATCCAGAGTTTCCGAATCTTCTTTCATGATTATCTTCAAATGAGTCTGATTGGTGATTTTAATTTCTTGAGTGAGATAACCAATATAGGAAACTTGAAGAATAGCGTTTTCGTGCACATTGGTAATGATGAACTTACCATCCAGATCTGTAATGCATCCGTTAGTGATACCTTTTTCAACTATATTCGCTCCGATTATCGGTTCACCTTTTTCATCAGTGACTATACCGATAATTTTTTTAGTTGATTGCTGGCTTATTCCATTTTGGCGAGAAAGGTCATCACGTTTGATAAGCGTAACGTTTTTTCCGACTAATTTATATTCTATGTTAGTCCCTGTAAATATTTTATTTAAAACTTCAGAGACAGATTCATTATCAGCATTCACGGATATCTGTCGGTTTACATCAACCTCATTCCTGTCGTATACGAACAGGTATTCGGTTTGCTTCTCTATCTTATAAATGATTTCCCGTAGGGAAAGATTGTCGGCATGTATAGACATTTTTGCATTCTGTGAATTGGCTTCTGTTGCAAAAAGGTTGCAAAAACATGCGAACAGGACAATAACTGTGATTTTCATAATACGAAATATGTGTTTAATTTCGGATATGGATTGTTTATACAAAAAATAATTCATAATTTTGTATGCAATTACGTTAGTACTTCGATTAATTATTCAAGGTCGGGAGTCTAACCCTTAACCGGTAAGTGTTGGAGCACTTGCCGGTTTTCTATTTACTCTTTATATCTATGTCATAGGCTATTAGTATTTAAAGGTTTAACAATAAAATTTATATAAGAATCAATCTCTGCAAGAATTTATATGTTGAATTAATTAATAATAATCAGATTTTTCTCATCATCTTTTTGGTAAGTAAAATGATGGGTAAGTTGCAAAACATCTAGGATGTGGTATAAACCATCTCTTGTTCGAAATTTGGCAGTAGAATGTATTTTATTTTGTATAATAAATTTGTTGTTTATCTGAATGTTTACATCAAAATATAATTTCAGTTTTTTTAGAACTTCCATCAGTGACTCATCAAAATAGAGAATTCCTTTGCGCCAAAGAAAATAGTCTATGTGCTGCATAGGAGTAACTACTAACTTCTTATTTTCCAATATAGCCCGATTATCAGGTGTCAAAGAAAGCTTTTGATTTGTCGCATGATCGGTAATTTCAACTTTTCCAGTTAACAAAGCTGCTTCAAAATCTTTTGATTGCTTGTAAGCTCTTACATTAAAAGAGGTTCCTAACGCCTTGATATCATAATTGGATGTAGATACAATAAATGGTTTGTCTTTATTTGCTTTTACTTCAAAAAAACCTTCCCCATTGAGACTAACTTTTCGTTTTCCTTTAGCGAAGCGGGTAGGAAAATTTAGTGTACTACCGGCATTCAACCAAACCTGAGAACCGTCGGCTAAAGTAAGTTGTGCATTCTGCCCTGCCGGAACATATATGGTTTGCATGGCAATATCTTCTTCTGTATCTACGAATGGTAAATGTATCCAATAATGCAAAATAAATCCTAGAATAAAGATAGCAGCTACTTCTATTGCTTTTTGCCAAATATGTCTGAATTTTACCTTCTTTAGGACAGAATTTGTAATAACTTCAGGTACCTCATGCCAGAAGCTTATCTCATATAAACGGCATAGCTGCTGATAGTGTTTCATATTCACCTCATCGGCATCTAGCCATTCCGTAATCAAACGTGATTGTTCATCAGTTGTACGTCCTTCGAAATATAATTGTAGTAACTTATCATCCATATTTTTCTTTGCTTTATATATAAGACGATAGTTAGGAAAGGTTCACTAGTAGCAAACTAACTTTTTTAATAGAAAAATAAAAAATAAAATAGAGGCAGGTAATCTTTTAGAGAAATACGTAGAGCTTTCAATGCTTTGGCTATATGATAATCTACCCCTTTTACGGTGATACCTAATGTTTGTGCTATCTCTTTTCCGGATTTCTGTTCGAAACGGCTCATTCTAAAAACGTTCCGTGTTTGCTCGGGAAGTTCTTCCAGAGTATGATTTAGGATCGTTTGTATTTCTGTAGAGAAAATATCTTCCGGATTGCATCCTTCAAGAGTTGATATACGAATGGACAATTCCCGCCGCCGCCATTCAGCCATAGCCTCAAGTCTTTCTTTGTGGCTAATCTGTACTCTGAGGTAATCCTGGGATTTATGTTTGAGTATTGCTAATAGCAAGACCAAAGGTTTCTCTACGGTTTCCTTATTCATTGTTTCCCATAACTTAATAAGGGATTCTGTCGCTATATCTTCGGCTGCCTGGTCGTTTCGTACATACATCAGAGAGAAACGGTAAGCTTTCCTGTAGTACTTTACATAGATGTCGTTAAACTGTTCGATTTGTAACATTATTACTAAGAACCTGTTAAAATATGATTGAAATTTTGTTTTAAGAATGTTTCTGATTAATCCAATAGTATAAGTGACTAAATCCAATGTATCAGACTGATTTTACAGAAACAGGGCGGAAATATATATAGAAAGTTTTGAATGTACAAGCAGAAAGTGTAAATATAATCTTTAGATGGTTTAAAGTGTTAACTTAAAAAGATGCAGAGCTATTGCTACACGTCGTCAGACCTCCTACAGCCTACCTATCCAATGGCAACGCACCCGCATCTTTAGACGAGAACGCTCGCCTAATGGATAAGTTCTTACGATAGCCTTTTGTATCAAGTGTAGGAGTTTGACAACGATTAGGCTATTTATACATCATCCACTTTGAAACGCTAAATTTTATTATTGTAATAAGTTCAAATCGTCAGTAACCAGTCCCTCTAACACATGTTGGATTTTATCAGATATAGCCTTATCTATATTATATTGGGCACACAATGATTGAAATTTGCCTACTGCATTAAATACTTGTAATATCTTTTTTTCGGGCTCTTCCACAAAATCCTCTGCAAAGTTAACAAAGTCACTTGTGGTCAAGGCTGATCTCTTGCCCATCACACCCATCGAATGAATGTATGCAGAAGGATCATCCCATGTATTTGCCGTGAACATTACATCATATGCAGGTGATAATCGCCACACTCCTGTCTTATCCATAATAAACGATATATTCTTATTATGGTCATCAGATATACCTGCGACATAATTAAATACCATTCTAATAAATATCTGATCTTTGTCTTCTTGAGGAAGATTTAGAGTTCCCGCTATCCAACATAGCTTTAGATAATCATCTGCACCTGGCATGATAGCAGCGAGAGTTTGACTAAGAATTTTGTTTCCATCCTTGCGATCAAACCTTTCCGTTTATGGGGCACAGAACGAAGCGGTTTAAATATGAATAGTGAAGAACTACACGGAAAGCCTTTATTCATAGGAGTTTCAGAAGGATAGGACACGAACGCTGGTTTAAAACGAAACGGTTTTTGCTTTACACTTGCTTAGCTTTAGCTTTACACTTGAAGCTATCTAATTAAAGCAAGCGATGGCCGCCATTTACTTTTCTCTTTACTTTGCTTATATTTCCCCGATACGAAAAATAAAGCCGTCATAGAGCCGCAAAACGAGGTTTCCGGCGGCTTGGTTTTTGCTGTTTTTTATTTTTCCTTTTTTTGGTAGTTTAACGATATAAAAACTTCCAAATGCTTATTATTTGGTAGTTTTGCAAAAATAGACTTCCAAATAATAAGCATGAGAAAGACAGAAACAAAGGTGATACATGTTGGAAAATCCAGTGTAAGCTGCCCCCTAAAACCAAGCGATTCTGCCCCCTTGT
>NZ_QRKI01000011.1:186924-197748 GCF_003471885.1 Bacteroides sp. AM16-24 | reverse complement strand
TGGTATCCGAATTGAGCCTTTTTTTATTGGCGGAATATCAAGCGTTATCTTTTCATTATCAGAGTCTTCCGATATTCAGTTGCAGCGTTCTATTTGAGTGAGTAACACAATGTGGTAACACATATTCATAAACTCACATGACGGACTCTCTTTGTCCGTCTTCTTTGCAAAGATAATGTTTCCTTTTGAAACAAAACCCATTTTATGTGGCTATTTTTCTTCTACTTTCTTTTTGGTCGGCAATGGTCATTCCTTCTCTCCGTAAATTATAGTCTCTCCTATTTCTCCTGTAACTAATTGAAATATAGCGTTAGAGTATGAAAGTGAGTATGAAATCGCCTTCATATAATAATAAGCGTTAAGTTTCAGCCTTTAGTTATTTTGAAATTTGTTTTGCTCATGACCAGCTCTGTACCTTTGTGTCACTTCCTGATTGAAGGTACCACAATCGGAAGGGATTTAACTCTAAAAAAATAAGACATGAAGCAGGAAAATTATATCAAAGTAGTGAAGGATGTAGTTCAACGTATGGAAAGGCATACCGATGTGGTGATGAATGTGAAGCAGGTAGCAGAATATTTAGGTCTGTCGGTTGATGCAGTGCGTAAGCGTTGCCAGCGTAAACAGTTGCCCTGTCATCTCAATGCCAAGCATCTCTATTTTAGTAAGTTGGAAGTGGATGCAGCCCTACTTAATCGCAAACGGCATGGAAGCGAATCCTTTTGATTACATGAAGCAGTTCTGGCGAGAGAATGAAGTACAGATGTTTTCAGCAAAAGAAACTCAACTGTATTTCTTTTTCCTGTCGGAGTCCAATCGCCTGTATTGGCGCAATCCTTTTGGATGCAGCACGCAGCGAATAACCAATAATCTCGGCATCAGTCGTCAAACGCTCTGCCGGTTGAGGAAAAAACTGCAAGACCGTGGACTTATTACTTACGAAGAGGGAAAGAACAATTCTATAGTACCCTGCTATGGATTACTGATAAAGTCGAAAGATTCGATAATGCAGAATGTGACTATAAATGGAACACAGAATGGAACCGTGGATGTGACATCATGTGAGACCGCAGACGGAACTATTATAAAGACACTTAAGACTACAGACAATGAATCTACTATCTCTATGGAAGAACTTTTTCCTTTGGACAGGCTACAAAATATTTTATATGATGATAGGGAATGGATAATGCGTATAAAAGAATATCTCGGCAAACAGGGAATCAAACTGGATGAAACAAACATAGGGAAGAGACTTGAAGATTTTTTCCTCTACCTGCAAACAGGCGGTACAAAACTTAAATCAATAACCGATACGCAAAAGCATTTTGTGAATTGGCTGATGAAAAAAGAATGTAGCAGAGTAAACAAGCAGAAGCCATTGTCGCCTCAGCAAGTGGGAGTTAAATTGACAGAAGATAATCCGAACAAATTCAAAAACATATCAGGATGGTAAACACAAATTCAAACGACATGATAGACTTCAGTGCATCAGTGCGCAATTTCGCGGAACGGAAAATATGCCTGCAACCACAACGGCTGCAAATTCATCTACCCAACGCAAAAGAGGTGCTGAATGCAGGGCTGCAACATTTCTTAGGCGGTGATTACAAATGGCAACCAGAATATGATAAGGTGGCAGACTGGTTAACTGACAACAAAGGGCTTGGACTGTTCTGTATGGGCAACTGCGGTAGGGGAAAGACCACCATTTGCTTACAGATACTTCCATGCATCATGCAACACTATCTTCACAAAATTATGGCAATGTGTTTGGCGCGTGAGATGAATCGACATTACACCGAAGTGATGCAGAACCGTTTACTTATCATTGACGATGTAGGGCGTGAGGAACCGTTTCAAGAATACGGCAACCGTTTCAACGTGTTCCCTGATTTCGTGGATGATTGCGAACGCAGAGGCAAATTTCTAATTGCAAATACCAACTGCACCAAAGAACAACTGGCAGAAAAATATGGAGAACGCACCCTTTCCAGATTGAAGGCAACTACCCGGCTGGTGGTGTTTGCAGGAGAGGATTTGCGGCATGGATAAATACTGGGCTTGCCCAGATATAGCCCACTATAACTACACGCTTCGCTTCCGTAGTTGTGGGCTCTCCCGAGGGGCTGGGCTTTGCCCCGTCCCACTTATGGCTCTGCCCTAAGAACCCGGTCGGAGGCTGTCAGCCCCCAACACCCCTGACCAAAGAGTGACCCTCTCTTTGGAAACTCCGCTCAGAGGTCTCGACCCCTGAGAACCCCGAGCAGGAAGTGACCCTCTCCCTGCACCCTCCGATTAAGGCTCCGCCCTAATGACCCTTTTCCTATTGTAAATCTGTAAACATCATCATGCCTATGGCACAGAAGACATCAATCAACATCAAGCCCTGCAACATCGGAAGCAGCGAGGCGCACAACAGGCGGACAGTGGAATACCTCGCCCATATCGGCAAGGAAAAGTTCTATGTCCGCACCGACCTCATGGCGGCAAACGAGACATGGGTAGCACCTGATTTCGGCGGCACATCCCTGTCGGAACGCTACAATCAGATAGCCGCGATGGTAAAGGAAAAGACAGGTCGGGCGATGCAAACCAAAGACCGGGAGCGTATGAACAAGAAGACCGGGAAGGTGACCATCGTGCGCGGCAGCACTCCGCTCAAAGAGGGTGTCGTGGTAATCAAGGATGATACCACGCTGGAGCAGTTGCAGCATTTCTGCGAGGTGTGCAAGGAGCGGTGGGGAATCACCGCACTGCAAATCTTCATCCACCGTGACGAAGGGCATTACGGCACTCCCGGAGAGACCGGCACATGGAAGCCCAACCTTCACGCCCATATCGTATGGGACTGGATGAACCACGACACCGGCAAATCCTGCAAGCTGGACGAGAAAGCCATGAGCGACATGCAGACGCTTTTGGCTGAGTGTCTTGACATGGAAAGGGGCAGCTCAAAGGAGCAGACGGGAAAGGAGCATCTTGAACGCGCTGACTTCATTCTTGCCAAGCAGAAGCAGGAAGCCGAACAGGTAAAGGCGGAAAAGGAAGCAGCCGAAGCCGACAGGGATGCCGCGATCCGTGAAACGGACAATGCCAAATCCGAACATGAAAAACTCCAGATCGGGAACGAGGAGAAGCAGCGGCGCAGCGCGGAACTTGACAGCGAAATCGCCGAAAAGGAGGAACGCGCGAGAGAGGTTGACCGGGAGAACACGGACAGCATAAAGTCCGGCATCGCCAACCTTTTCGGCAAAGGCAAGTACGCAGCCATTGAGCAGGAGAACGAGAGACTGAAAGCCGAGAATGAGCATATCAAAGAATCTTTCCCCGATGCCGTCAGGAAAGAGGTGGCGAAACGGACGAAGGCACTGACCGAGGCGAAGCGTGCGGTCGAACTGGAGCGGGACAGTGCCATGGCAATCGCTGACACTTATGAATCCGAGAGGGACACGGCTCTGCGACAGCTTCAGGAGCAGAAGACCGGGGAGCAGCACCGCATCAGCATGGCGGTGAGCCGGACAACGGCGGAGAAGGACAAGACCATAGAGCGGTTGCAGGGTGAACTGAAATCGAGCCGGGATATTCTGAATATCATCGCAGATATTCTCTACAAGGCAAGCGAGGTGTTCAGGCGAGCCGTTGAAGCGATTATCCATTTCGCCACGGAGCGGTACAAGTCTATCTTCTCTCCCTCTGAAGCCGCCGACATCAAGAGCGTGATGCAGAGCTACGGCGAGACCACCGAGCAGCAGAAAGCGGTCGGCGCATGGCTCTGTGACTATGCGGAACACCGACAGCCCTTTGATGAAATAAAACATCGCCATACACTCAACGAGGTTGGCGATGTCGCGGAAGGTCGGTATGATTGGAGGATTGATAGAGGACGAGGAGGAGTCAGCCTGTAATCCTTTTTTCACAATCCTCTTTTCAAAATAGTGCTTGGGAAGCATATATTTTGGCTTCTTTGTAGCACTTTTGATATTTATGCTTTGACTGTTTGCTCGAAGTTATCTTACTTTTGCCCTAATCCGGCTCAGACTTGCCTGCGTTACGCCTAAATAGGTGGCGATACTTCCCAACGGCAATCGCTGTAACAAATCTGGTTCTTTCTCCAATAGCTCCTTATACCGTTCCGAAGCGATAGCGGACAACATAGAAATCAGCCGTTCCTCAGTGGCAAGCAGCTCCATCTCCGCATAACGCCGTCCCCAATTGGCGATGTGCAAGTCTTCCGAAAACAACTCTTTCAGTTTTTTCCTTTTCAATACATATAAGACGGAATCTTCCATCAATTCCATTGTTTCATATCCCGGCTCGTCATTTACATAGCCTTTCATAGAAACAAGGGTCGCTCCCTCTTTGCCGACCCAAAAAGTAATTTCTTTCCCATCCACCGAAGTATAGGCACGGACAATGCCTTGTTTAATGAAAAAGATGTCTTTCTCTACCTTGCCGCATTCCAATACTCGGAATCCTTTGGGATATGAGACTTCCGTCAGGCATTGTCGCAACCTGTCCAAAGATGCGTCCGGCATGGCATATCTTTGGTTGATGATTTCCTTTATATCCATAGTTCATTGCTGTTGTTAGTGTGCAAAATTATAAAATAGCATATGGAAACGAGAATAAACAGATGTTTTTTGTCAAATGAAAAGTCTGTTTTTGCCAAATGCAAAAAGCTATTAGGGATTGCTTATTTATTTTTGCGCCCGAATTTAATAAATCATAGGTATGAATTGGATAATCTTATTATTGGCAGGATTGTTTGAGGTGAGCCTCACATTCTGTTTAGGGAAAACGAGAGCGGCATCAGGAGTTGAATTTTATTTGTGGGGAAGCGGTTTCCTTGTCTCTACCGTACTGAGCATGGCTTTGCTTGCCAAAGCAGTACAGACTTTGCCTTTGGGAACTGCGTACGCCATTTGGACGGGAATCGGAGCGGTTGGTACGGTTTTGATTGGGATATTCGTTTTCAAGGAACCTGCCACTCCCATACGGCTTTTCTTCCTCTTCACGCTCATTGCATCCTTGATAGGATTGAAAGTCGTGTCATACTGAAAGGAGGTGACAAATGAAGTATGAATTAAGGGAAAACCAAGGCATTCCGGTACCTCTGCTGGCTCTGATGGCAGTTGCTACCGGACTTTCCGTTGCCAACTGCTACTACAACCAACCTTTGTTGGGTAGCATGGCAAAAGATTTCACGGTAAACGACTTTTCTGCTAGCATGGTAGCGACACTGACACAGATAGGCTATGTGACCGGACTTGTGTTTGTCATCCCGCTTGGTGATTTGGTCTCACGAAAGAAGCTGATATTGACCAATTATATCATATCTTCGTGCGCCTTGCTTGCCATAGCCCTTGCCCCGAACATCTATTGGGTGTGGGGCGCATCATTGCTTGCCGGCGCATCTTCGGTTATGCCACAATTTTTCATTCCGTTAGTATCTTACTATTCACCCCCTGCGCACAAGGTGCGTAACGTAGGGATTATACAATCTTGCCTGCTCATAGGCATTCTTGGTTCACGGGTATTCAGTGGCTTTCTGGCTGACGTATGGGGATGGCGTTCCGTCTATTTTGTGGCTTGCTTGTTTATGCTCGGATGCTTCCTGATGATTCACAGGATGCTACCCATGCTGTCTGCCAGTTCTCAAGAAAGTTATGCAAGGTTGATGAAATCTTTGTTGCGCCTGCTCTCCCAATACCCGTACTTGCGTATAGCATCGCTGAGGGCGGCATTGGCATATGGCTCGTTCTTCGCTTTGTGGAGTTGCCTTGCTTTTCGGATGAAACAGGAACCTTTTTTTGCTAGCGACGACATTATCGGAGCACTCGGTTTGTGTGGACTGGCAGGTGCATCCGCGGTGGTTTTCATCAGCGGCTACGTCCAAAAGTATGGTGCGAGGTTCTTCTCTATTGCCGGAGGATGTGTAGTGTTGGCTGCATGGATACTGGCATTTTGGGGGAATGACAGCTATTTGTGGATAATAATTGCTATCTTGCTGATTGATGCTGGTATGCAATGCATCCATTTGTCGAATCAAACCAGCGTAGTCGCCCTTGACGCATCTGCCATCAATCGTATCAATACCGTTTATATGACCATTTACTTTTTGGGTGGTTCTGCCGGTACATTCGTTTCCGGTCTGTCTTGGCAGCATTATGGGTGGACAGGTGTAGTATGCACGGGAATATTTTTCATAGTGGCTTCTCTCCTTGTCAATTGCTCAAAACAAAAAGTTGATCCGGCTGGAATGTAACATATTCATTTTATAAATAAATTCGCTCCAGTGAAAATCGTATTTGTGTGTACCGGTAATGCAAGCCGCTCGGCAGTTGCCGAGGTCATTTTGAGAAAAATGATTCAAGAAAAGAATCTTGAGGACATTGAGGTGTCGTCATGTGGAACAGATGTTCCATACGGACAAGAACGTGAAGGAATCATGTGTCAAATAGCGGCGGAGCATGGATATTCGATGGGTGGTAAGGCTGTGATGATAACTGCGGAATTGGTTAATGCAGCAGACCGAATCATTGTTATGACAAGGCAACATAAGACCGAAGTGATACGGTTATTGGATCCATCACATTGGAATTGTATCGCATTATTTAACGACATCTGTTTCGGAGAATCTTCAGACCTCCCGGATCCTCACTATCAGTCAGCACAGGTATATTACACATGCTTCAATACCATCGAGAAAGGATGTAGGGAGATAGTCAGGAAATTGAAATAATCGAACCCTTGTCACCATCTTTAAGTTGTTTTCCGGGAGTTAATGTACCCGGCTTGTTTCTTGGACTGTATATAATATTGATTTTCAGCAGTAGTAAGAAATTCCTTGACAATTGATTATCGTTAATTTGCCATCTGCATAAATAGCAAACAAAAAGGAGATGTTTTTCATCATCTCCCTTTTGAATTTTTACTTCCACGCTCTGAACATCTTATCCCCAATATTCTGCGACACATATTGCATCGGCAGCTTTGCATAGATTTCAGTTGTCTTTATTGAGGTATGTCCCATCATAAATTGTAACACTTCTTTGGATATACCCTGTCCGAGAGCCACCGTACAGGCAAATGTATGGCGGGCAATATGTGTGGTTAAGGGGAAAGAACAATCAAGAGCCAAACCGATGCCTTTGAGGAACTGGTTGTATTTCTGATTGGAGGTAATCTCCATCTTGTAATTGTTGCGTTCCAATATCTTTCGTGTGATTGGCAGGACTGGAGTAACAAACTCGTTTCCAGTCTTTATACGATGTCCGTCAATGTAATCTTTGCCGTCAAGAGTGACAATGTGCTTTTCATAATCGAATGATTTGGCATCGCTATATGCCATGCCTGTAAAAGTCTGGAAGAGAAAGAAGTCAAGATACCTGTTCATTACGGCATCCGTGCTTTCTTCCCGCATCCGGATTAGCTTTTTCACTTGTGCTTCGGTGAGGTGAGGACGGTCGCTTTTCTCCCCACGTTTATCTTGAAAACGCTCGTATGGATTTTCCTTGATAAGTCCGAGACGGAAAGCTTCAGCTACATACGACTTAAACCGTTTGTGATAGTTGTGGATGGCAGCCTGGCTTCTTATGATTGGCTTCCCTTTCATCGTACAGGTTTGCTCCTCCCTTATGAAAAGGTCGAACTGATAGATATGTTGCAAGGTTACATCATCGAAGGTCTTGAACTTTCCGAATCGTTCAAGTGCTTTGTATGTGGTTAAATGTCCTTTTCGAGTTCCTTCGCGAAGCGGACGATTATTGATACGTTCCCTGAGCCATGCCATAAAGTTACGGCGATTGCCACCGTCTGCACTTAGGTATGTCTTGAATTGGGCGATAGTCATGTCATCCTTGTTCACCTGCATGGCTATAAGGATATGCTCGAACTCTGTTACTTTCTTTTGGATTTCCTCATTGATAACAACGGCACGCAGATGATTAACCACCATTCCATTCTCCCATTGGTCGAGGGTGACATTGTGCCCTGAATGGAAATAGCAGCGTTCTCTCTGTAAGCAAACAACGATTTCAATAGCTCCTGCCACGGTTGTTGTGGCTTTCTTCTTCCGGTTGAAGAATAATCTTACATACTTACTCATAATGGTAACACATTTGTGAGATTGGTAACACAGCTACGGTAACACAAAAACCGTCCCGAGGGGGCTTTTTACGTCCAAGTGTGTCGCTTTTTCTCGTTTTTTTTGATGGTGTTACCACCTTATATACTGCCTCAAAAGAAAAGATAACTGACTGAGCATCAGAAGCAGTGAATGTCTTTGAAAATAAAAGGCCTTCATTGCTGAAGACCTTCCTTTGGTGATCCGCCTGGGTTATGAACCAAACGTTATTTCTTCCTCAATATCAGTGCTTTCAGAAATTTCGACTTTGCATCCGTCACGCTTTAGTCCTTAAAAACTGTCTGCTGTTGTCCGGTGTCTGTCTGCCAACATCTTGGGTTCAAATGTACGCATTATTTTTGGATTATGCAAACCGTTGAAAATAAACATTCTAAGGTTAGTGCAAGGTGCAAGCTATATATATAGATATATACTTGCACCTTGCACTAAAAAATAGCCCTATTAAATCCGATACTTCTTCCTAAAATCAGTTGGATTGCAATCTTTGTATTTCTTGAATAGCTTGTTCAAATGGCTTTCATCTGTAAATCCAAGTTCTTCTACTATTTCACTAATTCTCATTTCGCTGTGTAGAAGACGGCTTTCCACCATTTGCATTTTATAATTGAATATATATTGCTGCATGGTTTCATTGGTCTGCTTTTTGAAATATCTCCCAAGATAATTGGGGGAAATGCCGAAATGTTGGCTTATCGTTTTGGCTTTTATCTTCTCGGGATAGCAAATATTCGACTGGATGTATTGCAATATGTTCAGTGACTTTTCTTCTGAATTCTCGTCTATCTGTTCAGGTAGGAACAAAGCAATGTTACGGGCGACAACAATCACGATTGTATTGATTAGCTGCGTAATAATTTCACTGCTATATATCTTTTTGTTCAAGTATTCACGAACAATCGCTTCTATCATAGGTTTTACCAGCAACTTGTCGGTTTGGTTGCGTAAGATACAGCCGGGGCGATGATTGGCGTGTTGTAATATAAACTCTAACCGTTGGATATTTTCCGCACCGAAGACTGCTGAATGAATATAGATGTCATTGAATTTTATATAAACAAACTTTGTGGTAGTATGAATGTCGAACGAATGTATATCGCCGGGAGTAATCATAAAAAGATGTCCGTCATGATAAGGAAACCTATTATTGTTTATCCACTGAACACCTGTACCTGATAGAATATAGACCAATTCAAAGAACGTATGGTCATGTTCCTTTAATTGCGACTCGTCCAGTTCACTGAAACTAATTTCAAACGGTTGGTGTAGATTTTCCCTGTTCATTTTATGTAATCTGCTATTTAGGTGTAAAGATACAAATAAAGAGAAAAAGAATACAGATTTTATTTTATAAATATGTATAACTTTGCCACAAATAGAAAGATAGTAGTAACTTTTATCATGAGTAGGTATGAAAACAGAATTGGAAAAATGCTTGTCGGGCGAATGGTACGATTGTCATGCTCCCGTCTTTATGGAGTTTAAAAGAAAGACGTATGAATTGTTGCTGAAATACAATTCATTGCCGTATGATTGTAAAGAGGAAAAGTATGCATTATTGAAAGAAATGTTTGAAAGCGTTGGCGAAAAGGTTTCGGTAGGGCATTTTTTTATATGTGATTATGGTTGTAATATCCGTATAGGAAGCAATGTCAGCATAAACACCGGATGTACCTTTGTGGATTGCAACAAAATCACAATCGGAAACAATGTATTGATAGCTCCAAATGTACAAATCTATACGGCTACTCATCCGGTGGAACTGAACGAACGTTTAGAACCCGTAGAAAAACAAAATGGTATAGAATATATTCGCCACACGTATGCTTTGCCCGTAACCATTGAGGATGGCTGCTGGATTGGTGGCGGTGTTATCATCCTGCCGGGTGTTACCATTGGTCGGGGAAGTGTCATCGGGGCGGGAAGTGTTGTCACTAAATCCGTTCCGTCAAATAGTCTTGCCATAGGAAATCCATGTAGGGTAATTCGGAAAATCAATACTTCGCATAGCCATGATTAAATTAGTCGCTTTTGATTTGGATGGTACAATAGGCGATACCTTGCCGATGTGCATACAGGCTTTTAAGGAAGCCACACAACCCTATGCCGGACGTGAATTGTCGGACGAGGAAGTAGTACAGACATTTGGACTGAATGAAGAAGGCATGATAAGATGTGTGGTTGATGAAGCATATCAGCAACAGGCGTTGCACGATTTTTATCTAATCTATAAAACATTACATAAAACAATGTGCCCGGAACCTTTTGAGGGAATACGTGAACTGATAACCTTATTGAAGCAAAATGGCATTATAGTAGTGCTTATTACCGGTAAGGGAGCGAAAAGTTGCGATATAACACTGCGGCAATTCAGTATGGAAAGTTGCTTTGCAAAGGCCGTTACTGGAAATGCGGAAAGAAATATCAAATCGGAAGCGTTGGAAGAATTGCTGCATACTTATCATTTGTCAGCAGATGAAATCGTGTATATTGGAGATACGGTTTCGGATATAAAAGAGTGTCAGAAAGCGAATGTGAAATGTTTGTCTGCCGCATGGAGTATTTCACAAAGCGAAACATTAGAAAGTCATAATGCTAAGAATGTGTTCTATTCTATATCGTCCATGTCCGGCTTTCTCTTATCTCGAATAAGATAAATATTTGATTGTTAATTATAG
>NZ_QRKI01000011.1:0-186914 GCF_003471885.1 Bacteroides sp. AM16-24 | reverse complement strand
TTGAAAATAAAAGGCCTTCATTGCTGAAGACCTTCCTTTGGTGATCCGCCTGGGGCTCGAACCCAGGACCCCAACATTAAAAGTGTTGTGCTCTACCTGCTGAGCTAGCGAATCAAACCTTTATTGCTGTTAAGCGGGCGCAAAGATAGAGACATTTTTTGGAAAAGCAAAAGGATTTCTCTTTTTTTCTTATCTTTGCCAAAGTTTTGTGGCAGATTGCGAAGAGCGCTGCATAGTATTAAAGTAAATACATTATTAATATAATACACTTAAAACTTTATGGCAACAGTTGACGATAAAAAGATTATCTTTTCTATGGTAGGGCTGAACAAGACCATTCAGCAGAACAATAAGCAGGTGTTGAAGAACATCTATCTTTCGTTCTTTTATGGCGCAAAGATCGGTATCATCGGTTTGAATGGTTCCGGTAAATCTACCTTGCTGAAGATTATCGCCGGGTTGGACAAGTCTTATCAGGGCGAAGTGGTATTTTCACCGGGTTACTCAGTAGGCTATCTGGCTCAGGAGCCTTATCTGGATCCTACAAAAACTGTAAAAGAGATTGTAATGGAAGGTGTGCAGCCCATTGTAGATGCATTGACTGAGTATGAAGAGATCAATCAGAAGTTTGGTTTGCCTGAATACTACGAGGATGCTGATAAGATGGACAAGCTATTTGCACGTCAGGGAGAGTTGCAGGATATTATCGATGCAACTGATGCCTGGAATCTGGATAGTAAATTAGAGCGTGCTATGGATGCCCTTCGTTGCCCGCCCGAAGATGCAAGCGTGGAACATCTTTCTGGAGGTGAACGCCGTCGTGTGGCACTCTGTCGCCTGCTGTTGCAGAAGCCTGACGTACTGTTGCTGGATGAGCCTACCAACCACCTTGATGCTGAATCTATCGATTGGTTGGAGCAACATTTACAACAATACGAAGGTACGGTAATTGCTGTTACTCACGACCGTTATTTCCTTGATCATGTAGCAGGCTGGATTCTTGAACTCGACCGTGGTGAAGGTATTCCTTGGAAGGGTAACTACTCCAGCTGGCTGGAGCAGAAGACCAAGCGTATGGAAATGGAGGAAAAGACAGCCAGTAAGCGCCGTAAAACATTGGAACGTGAGTTGGATTGGGTACGCATGGCCCCTAAGGCACGCCAGGCAAAAGGAAAAGCACGTTTGAACTCTTACGATAAGTTGATGAACGAAGACATCAAGGAGAAGGAAGAAAAACTGGAAATCTTCATTCCTAATGGTCCGCGTCTTGGTAATAAAGTTATCGAAGCAAAACATGTGGCAAAGGCCTATGGTGATAAGTTACTGTTTGATGATCTCAATTTTATGCTTCCTCCCAATGGCATCGTTGGTGTTATCGGTCCTAACGGTGCCGGTAAAACTACGCTGTTCCGTCTGATTATGGGATTGGAAACTGTAGATAAAGGTGAGTTTGAAGTAGGAGAGACCGTAAAGGTGGCTTATGTAGACCAGCAGCATAGTGATATTGATCCGAACAAGAGTGTTTATCAGATAATCTCCGGTGGTACGGAGCTGATTCGTATGGGCGGTCGCGATATTAATGCCCGTGCGTATCTTTCGCGTTTCAATTTCTCCGGTGGCGATCAGGAAAAACTCTGCGGCGTACTTTCCGGTGGTGAACGCAATCGCCTGCATCTTGCTATGGCATTGAAAGAGGAAGGCAACGTACTCTTGCTGGACGAACCTACCAATGACATAGATGTAAATACCCTTCGTGCTCTTGAAGAAGGTCTTGAAGATTTTGCCGGATGTGCTGTAATCATCAGTCACGACCGTTGGTTCCTCGATCGTATTTGTACTCACATTCTTGCGTTCGAAGGAGACTCCAATGTCTTCTATTTCGAAGGTTCTTATTCAGAATATGAGGAAAATAAACAGAAACGTTTAGGAAAAGAAGAACCTACCCGTGTACGTTATAGAAAGCTGATGAATGACTGATAACAGTGAGAATCTGATAGCATAAATTATATTTTGATGACAAATAGAAAGCCCTGCAAAAAACTTGTAGGGCTTTATTGTTATAAAAAGTCTCAATAACTCCTATCTACTCTGAAATTTTGTAGCAGAAATGTAATACAAATCTAAATCTTATTAATTATATTTGCGTCTTAAAACAGTATTTAATAATTAATTAACACTTTTAATTAACAAAAAACAGAAGTATGAAAAAACATCTAATTCATTTCCTGTTAGTGGCTGTGCTGTCTGTATTCAGTGCTGCGGCATTTGCCCAGACTACAGTGAGGGGGCAGCTTGTTGACTCGGAAACAGGCGAGCCGTTAGTGGGCGCTGCTGTTATGGTAGAAGGCACTTCACAAGGAACTGTGACTGACATTGATGGTTATTTTAAGCAAAGTGTTGCTCAAGGTGGGACATTGGTGTTCAAGTATGTAGGTTTCAAAGACCTCAAGAAGAAAATAACACAGAAGGGTGCTTCTGTTGATTTGGGTACTATCAAGATGGAACCGGATGCTGTGATGCTAAAGGATGTGGTGATTACTTCGTCTATAGCTGTTGCTCGTAAGACTCCGGTGGCTTTATCTACAGTAGATCCTACGTTTATTGAAGAAAAGTTGGGTACACAGGAATTTCCTGAAATTCTGAAATCAACGCCAGGTGTACATGCCAATAAGCAGGGCGGCGGTTATGGCGACTCTGAAATCTACATGCGTGGTTTCGGTCAGGAAAATGTGGCCGTAATGGTGAATGGTGTACCTGTCAACGATATGGAGTGGGGAGGTGTATATTGGAGCAACTGGGCAGGGCTTTCTGACGTAACCCGTACATTGCAGACACAACGTGGCTTGGGAGCCAGTAAGGTATCTGCACCTTCAGTAGGTGGTACAATTAATATTGTAACTAAAGGTCTTGAGTCGAAGAAAGGTGGAAGTGTTTCTTATGCTATGGGTAATGATGGCATGAACAAGATCCAGTTTAATATTTCTACAGGATTGACGAAGAATGGTTGGGCTTTGACTTTGCTTGGTGCCAAACATTGGGGAGACGGTTATGTACAAGGTACTAAGTTTGAAGGTTACAATTACTTTATCAATTTGGCCAAGCGCATCAACGACAATCACCAGTTACAATTTATGGCTACCGGTGCACCGCAGCATCATGATCAACGTGATAAAGGTGCTGGTTTGACTATTGCTGATTGGGAAATGACAAAGCGTACTTATGGTGTTGCGGATAATAAGTATAACCCTTCGTTCGGTTACCGTAAAAATGGAGAAGCTTATAATGCAAACCATAATTATTATCATAAACCACAGATCAGTTTAAATCATCAGTGGGAGATTGATCGCAAATCGTCGCTTTCTACCTCTTTATATATGTCATTGGGACGTGGTGGCGGTTATTCCGGTCAAGGTAATGATAAATTCTCTCCGTATAGCTATTCTTCTTGGAATGGTGCTTATAAGGGAGTGCTAAATACTACTTTCCGTTGCCCGGATGGTACTTTTGACTATGCTGCCATTGAAGATTATAATGCTTCTAGTGAATATGGTTCGGCATTGGTAATGTCTGAATCTAAGAACGAACATGTTTGGTATGGTTTACTTTCTACTTATACGACTAAGTTCGGTGAGAATTTCGATTTTTATGGTGGTGTGGATTTTCGTTATTACAAAGGTACGCATACTAATGTGATTTCTGACCTTTTTGGTGGTGAATACTATATGGATAATGCAGACCGTTTGAAGGTGAAAGCTGCCAATAATGCCGCAGCGGCCGATCCTATGTGGGCCTATGAAAAACTTTATGTAGGTGACGTGGTTTATCGCGATTATGACGGTCATGTGATGCAAGAAGGCGCTTTTTTCCAATTGGAATATAATAAAGACAAATTGGCTGCTTTTGTCTCAGGTTCTCTTTCTAACACTGGCTATTGGCGTGTAGACCGTTTCTACTACGACAAGGCGCATGAGAAATCAGAAACCGTAAATTTCTTGGGCTTTACTGCTAAGGGAGGTGCTAACTATAATTTGACCGAAAATCACAATGTATTTTTCAATGTGGGTGCTATTAGCCGTGCACCAAAATTCTCTTATGGTGCATTTATGCAAGCTACTAGTAGCAATGCTACTAATCCCAATGCTGTGAATGAAAAGATTTTTTCTGCTGAGTTGGGATATGGGTTTCGTAATCGTATGCTAACTGCTAACGTCAATCTTTACTATACTAAGTGGATGGATAAAACAATGACTACTGGTACAGATTTGGGTTATACGCGTGCTAATATCAATATGTCAGGTGTAGAAGCTACTCACATGGGAGCGGAACTTGATTTGAAGTTTAGGCCTTTTAATTGGATGGAACTGACGGGTATGTTCTCTTATGGTGATTGGAAGTGGGGTAGCAACGCTAAGGGATATTTCTTCTCTGAGCAAGGTGGACAGCCTCTTGACAGAAACGGTAATGTTACCGAACTGTTAGGACCCGATCATGCGTGGGCCATTATCAATATGGATGGTGTACGTGTGGGTGGTTCGGCTCAGACTACAGCTGCGGTTGGTTTGAATGTAAATGTGAATAAAGATATTCGTGTAGGTGCAGATTGGACTTACTATGGTCGCAACTATTCATATTATCAAGTAGATGGTACATTGCTTAGCATTAATAAAGAAAATACACTAGATGACCCATGGAGAATTCCCGCTGCAAGTATGATAGACTTGAATGCTTCTTGGAAATTTAAAATTGGTGGTCTGGATGCTGTATTCTCGGGTAATGTGAATAATTTACTGAACTATCAGTATATTGAAAAGGCATGGAATCCTAAAGGTAAGGTTGCTACAGACGAGAATGTATATGTGTTCTATACCCTCGGGCGTACATATAGCCTCCGTTTGAGAGTTAATTTCTAATCATGAAGATTATTTAAGAAGAGAATTATGAAAAAAAATATAGTTACATCGTTTGTTTTGCTGGTGCTGTTAGCGGCCTGTAACGATGATTACAATGATCAGTTTGATATTAATAGTGGATATCAGGATGTGAAAAACATCACTATGACGCTGCAGACTTCAGACTATGCTTCTATTGCCGGTGATAAAACCAATCAGGCATTGGCGTTGGCTAAAGATCCGGAAGGAAAGACAGGTTTGGAAGCATTGGAAAGTGTGGGAAAGAATGGCTATTTTACTGCCGATGCTACTGCTGATGAATACATTCCTGCTTTTTTGGCTGAGAAGTATCCTAATGCAGATATTAAATCAAAGTTCACTGTTACATATAATCAGTATCAGACTCCGTCTGCTTATTTGAAAGACTTTACTGATATATCTGGTTATACACTAGAGTCGGAAGACTATGATGGCGTGTGGGGGGACAAGGTAAAGGCTTCTTATCTTTCACCAGCCACTGTAAGTAAGATTCCCGCTATTCTGAAAGAAAAAGTAGCAAGTGCAGTTGCAGGCGATATGGTAGTCGTAGACTATGCTTATTCTGAAACGGAACCTAGTATTGGTGGTGGCGGAGGAGGTTCTTCTGAACCTACTTGGACTCAGGTTGCAGCAGTGCCTGTACGTGCAACAGGAAAGAGCTGGGATTTTGTGAATATGGGCGCTATTGATCTTTCTGCATGGAAAGGACAAGTGGTGAACATTGCTTTCAAATATACCAGTACTGATACAGGGGCGGCTACGTGGGAACTGAAGAATGCTAAAGTGCTTTCTGTGCCTTATTTGGACGTTTATTTATTTGCTGAAACCGCCGATGGCACATTTGCCAAGGTGTCTAAAAGCGGTGCTTTTGGAGGAGCGGGTAAATATGTGATTGCTTCGTTGGGTGCTGATGGACAGTATTATCCTTTTGGACGTTTGGATGATGGAAAGACATATGGGTATATGTATCCCGATCCTATAAAGGTGGAAGCTGGCGTTATTGCAGTTGCTGATGCTGCTGATTTTATTATTACGCTTGAAGCTACTGAAGCAGGTTTCAATATTAAGAATGTGTTGGGGCAGTATTTTTATATGAGCGGTAATTATGACAGTTTTAACGTAACTACCGAAGTTGGTACAGAGGGATACGACTGGACAGTTACTTCTGCGGGCGGTGCGGATTTGTTTACTATCACCAATGTTCAGAAAGAGAAAAGCGTGAAGTTGAATTACTATGTAAATAAGGAAGGTGTTGCTCAGTACTCATTTGGTAGTTATGCTGCTTCTAAGGTTAATGATAAGACATATTATACCAATTCCTTATTGGGAGATATGGGTGGCTTTACTTTCTATGATGTTAATACTGGTGGTTTGGATTTTATATGGCAGAATACAGATAAGTTTGGTTTCAAAGCTTCTGCTTTTGTTAACAGTGTAAATCATGCGTCTGAATCTTATTTAGTATCTCCTGCGATCGAGATAGAGGAAAATGCAGTATTGCCTTATATGACGATGGATGAGGCTATTAATTTTGGCAGTCCTGAGGCTCTTACGGTCTGGGTTTCTACGGATTATGCTGTATCAGCAAACACTCGTACTATGACTCGTGCTTATGTAGCATCTAACACTTCCTCACTTTATCGTTATAACGGTGAGAGTTGGTCTCTTTACTCCAATGATGATGCCAAGGTGGCTGTAGTGGAACCTTCAGTTTATGCTTCCATAGGTGCTTCATTTATTGCAGAACCCGAATTGGTATTGCCTGTTTACCTAAATGGTAAATATCCATATGCTGTTGATGCTGATCGTGCAGTGGTGGTTTACAAGAAGAAGGCTGATGCTTATGGTGTGGAAGAATTCACAAAAAGTGCGGGTAACTGGATTGCGACTCCCGAAAGTGTGGAACAAGCTACAACATTTACACTTGACAAAGACGGTATATCTGCCAAGATAAGCGTTTATATTGATGAATCGCTGAATGGTAACGAAGCCGGATTCAAGGCTCAAGATGTGTTGCTGAGCGGTGGTATAAGTTTTGTTTGGGTAAATACTACTTCCTATGGCTGGAAGGGGGCAGCTTTCAGTAACCAATGCAATGCAGCCGAGAGTTGGTTAGTATCTCCTGCTTTTGACTTCCGTAAGGGGGTGGCTCCAGTGATGACCTTTGATGAGGCTGTCAATAAACTGGGTACCAATGCTACTGTGGCTGATCATTGTTTTGTGAAGATTTCTATTGATTATAAGGATGATGTGACAAAGGCTACATGGGAAGAAATACAACTTGAGAAACGCCCGGCAGGTACAGACTGGAATTTTGTGAATGTGGGAAATATAGATCTTTCTAAATATGTAGGTAATATCGTACGTATCGCTTTCCAATACGTATCTACTGAGGAGAGTGCACCAACGTGGGAAATTCAGAACATTTTGATCAAAGAAAAAGACGCTGAGTAAATATTTTGATTAACTGGAGGTGACAAGCTTTGTATGAAGCATTTGTCACCTCCCTTTTTATATAATATATGAAACTATTTAATAAACTTTTTTATATAAGTCTCTTTCTCTGGACTTTAATGGCTTGTGACACAGATATTGTTCCGGATAATGGTTACATAGAGACTACGCAGAGTGATGCTTCCACCTTTGTAATGCAAGGATACGAAGATTCTAAAAAAGGTTTCAATGTGTTTAATCCTGAAGGATCTTCTCTTCCGTTTTATCTGAAAGAGAAGACTTTTTATGGTTCCCATTTCTATTTCTTGGAGGATGGAAGCACACGGCTTGATGGTATGGCAGAAGCATCTGAGCAGGGAGCATGGAGCCATATGGCTGAGGTGATCGAAGGTAAATGCTATTGGGTACGCTATGGTGAATATCGTGTATATAACTATATGAAGTTGCGTGTGGCCTATATCGACGGTAACAATGTGGGAATAGAGTATGTCCTGACCGATCAGACATCCGTAGGACCAAATATTAATGCTAATGAAGCTTATTTAGTAGATTTTCCTTCGGTACTTAATTTGGAGATGCCGGCTGTTAATGAGGTTAATGGAATTTATCGTGAGCATTATGTGAACTATAATGATCAGTATATTATGAATCTGGCGACATCTTGGAATGCGGAACTTCGTCATTCGTCGTGGGTGGCTTTTTACTTTGATAAGCTAACCGCACAGGACAATGTAAAGCGTACTGATGCTTGGGGATGGGATTCTGCATACAACTTTGATACAATGGGAGGAGTAGAAGAAGCTGATCACAAGAGTGATGGTTTCGATAAAGGGCATATTTGCGCCAGTGAAGATCGTGTATATTGTAAGGAAGCGAATGAACAGACTTTTCTTTATACAAATATATCAGCACAGATAGCTTCGTTTAATCAGAAATATTGGGTAGGACTGGAGCAGTTGATACAGAAATGGGGACGTTCCACTATAGGTAATACTTATGATAAGGTATATGTGGCAAAAGGTGCCACACTCAATAAGTTGCTCACAGGCTTTACTGGTACCGTAAAAGGTGGTGATGGCAAATATCCTGAAACTGATGCTAACGGTAGGACAATTCATGGTTTAGTTTGTCCGGCATATTACTATATAGCTCTTCTTTCTGAGAAAGACGGTGTGTATAATGCTATTGGTTTTTTGGTACCTCATTCAGAGACTTTGCCGCAGAAACCTACAGCTGATGACTTCAAGGCTTATGCGGTGAGCATTGACAGACTGGAGGAAGAAACAGGAATTGATTTCTTTTGTAATCTGGTTGATAGTGTGGAGAATGCAGTGGAAGTTGCCTGTGACTTTGATGCTTGGATTTGGTGAAAATAATTTTATGTTTGAATGACTAATATTATTGAATGTTAAAATCTGAGTTAGGCATGGTTGGTGTCTAAAGTTTCTTGTCAATAGTTTTGAGGAAAAAATAAAAGAAAAACCGTACCTGATTTTATTTCTCTAGTACTTATTTTTGCAGAATGAATAATATACCAAATATAACTCAAAAGGGATTGTTGGTTATTCTTTCTATTTGATAAAAAGTGTTGAGTTAAAACGAGACTGAACTCTATTTTTTTTAGAGTTCAGTCTCGTTTTAATCATTTGTATCATTATGAAAAGTCCTTTCTTTACTGTAGTATCTTATCGATAGGAAACGCTTGTTTTGCCTTTTTCTTAGCGGAAATGAAATTTTATAGGGGAAATTTTGTATGAAATAGGAGAGTGGTCTTTCTTTGAAGACATTTTAGTCTAATTTTTCTCCTATTGGGAAAAAATATTTCTCCTACTGGAAAAATGAAACCTCATCCTCAGCACATAGTACATTTCCCTTTCATGGAAATTCTGTTTATCCCAGATGGTAACTTAGTTTCTTCCACACGGTAACTCCATTTACATGCTGGGGTATTTTTGTACATGAATGATTTAGATTTATTTCTTTATTTTCATTTCCATCAGTACCGGGTTGTGGTCACTACATAAGTCCAGGTCAGGCGAGTAGTAGCGGTATCCCTGAATGGTGGGTGAATGGAAAATATAGTCGATACGCAACAAACGTTTGAAGTAGCGGAAGGTATACATGTAACCCCGTCCACTGGTGCGGAACCCGTCTTTAAGTATATCACTTAATTCTGTATAGGTGTAGGAAGACGGCAAAGAGTTGAAGTCACCGCACACTACTACGGAGTAAGGACTGGCGAGGGCCAGTTGACGGATACTGTCTGTCTGTTCGGCACGCTTCACAAAGTTGTCGTGCAAAGTGTTGATAGCACCTTGTACAACTTCCACTTCACGACGGGTGTCATTCGTATTGTTAAGACCGCGTTCCCATTTCCGACGGTTTTGATTGACACTGGTAGTCTGCAGGTGGTTGTTGAGCAGACGGACAGTGTCTCTTCCTAATATGATATCGCACTGCATGCTGCAGTTGGCACTTTGCGGATAAGAAATAAATCGGGGATTGATGAGTGGGTAACGGCTGAATACGGCGATAGGAAGCACTCCGCTGATGGAGTCTTCAATGGGTATCAAGGCATATCGCCAGTGGGAAAATACATTGCGGATGCTGTCCATCGGAAAGTACTGATTGTCGCCGAACTCTTGGAAGCAGAGTACATCGACTTCTTGTTGTTTCATGTAGTGGGCAATCTCTTTGCAGGAGTAGCCGGTGATCTCGGTACCAAAATTGCCGACATTATAAGTGGCTACTTTCAAATATCCATCGGCATAGTTACTACTGTAATGTCCTTCAGGGATTTTTTTTGTGAAATTGAATTGAAAAACGGAAAGTATATAACCGTAGTTGAAAGCCAATGCCGCAAAAGGGATGAGGATCCAGCGACTGCGGGCAAATGCCCAACAGATGGCAACCAGTAGATTGCATATCAGTAATATTGGAAGAGCTAATCCCAATACAGGCATATATTTGGAATTAGCAGGATCAAAGTTCCCGGAAAAGGCGGAGATAATAGTAACAGTAGCCAGAATGACTGTCAGGATCACTGGAATACTGCGGAAGAGACTGTGAATTTCAGATTTTCCCATGTTTATTGAAAGGAATGTTATTTTATAATATTTACCGGTTTTCCTTCCGCATACGCTTTCAGGTTACTGACTGCTATATGTATCAGCCTTTGGCGTGCTTCAAAGTTGGCCCAGGCGATGTGTGGGGTGATGAAACAATTTCGTGCAGTCAATAACGGATTGTCCGGACGAGGTGGTTCTTCGGAGAGAACATCCAGTCCGGCGGCATATATTTGTCCGGTGTTCAAGGCATTGGCAAGATCTTGCTCATTAATAAGTGGACCACGTCCGGTATTGATAATGATGGAGGTAGGTTTCATTAAAGAGAGACGGCTGGCGTTGACCATTTCGCGAGTACTGTCGTTCAACGGACAGTGCAGGCTGACGATGTCGCATTCGTGGAATAATTGGTCGAGATCTGCTTTTCTGATTTCGGGTGGGAGTTGCAGACGCGATTTAGAAGTATAGGCCCATACCTTCATTCCGAAGCCAATGGCTATACGGGCAGTGTTATATCCGGTCTGTCCCAGACCGATGATTCCTATCTTCTTGCCAAGCAATTCAATAAGTGGGGTATTGTAGAAGCAAAAGTCAGGGTTCTTGCTCCAGTCTCCTCTGCTGACCTCTTCAGAGTAATGGCGTACTTGTTGAGTGATATTCAGTATGTGGGCAAATACCATTTGTCCTACGGAGGGAGTACTATATGCAGGAATGTTGGTGACAATGATACCTCGTTCACGGGCGGCAGCTATGTCTACTACGTTGTAGCCTGTAGCCAGCACGCCGATATATTTCAGATCGGGCAGGGCAGCCATCATTTCGCTGTTGATCACTACTTTATTGGTGAGGAGGGCTTCTGCACCGGCAGCACGTTCCAGTACTTCGGCGGGGGCGGTACGATCATAAATTACGCATTCGCCAAACTCTTTCAATTTGTCCCAGCAAAGATCACCGGGATTTGCGGTGTAACCGTCTAATACTACAGTTCTCATTCTGTTTATGTTTAAAGTGAGTACGCAAATTTAGGGAAAAGATTTAGGATTATGCTTATAATGGTATATTTTGTTGTGGTCGGTGTGTTTGTTGGAAGAAGTAGTATGGGATATATTAAGTAAGGATTATTTCTTAAATTTATCCTCGCCCCATAATGCTTTCATGCGTTCTGCATGTTTCTGCTCGGCAGCATTGTCTTGTGCTTCCCAAAGGCGACGTTTTTTCAGTTCATCGGGCATGAATTGCTGTTTCACGAAATGACCTGGATAGTCATGGGAATACTTATAATTGTCTCCGTAACCTAATTGTTTCATTAATTTGGTAGGTGCATTACGCAGATGCAACGGAACGGGTAGATTGCCCGTTTCCCGTACAAGTTCCAAAGCATTGTTGATGGCTATGTAGGCGGAATTACTCTTCGGGCTTGTAGCAAGATAAATAGTAGCCTCTGCTAGTGGAATACGTCCTTCGGGCCAGCCCACTTTCATTACAGCATCAAAACAGGCATTGGCAATCAGCATAGCATTTGGATTTGCCAGTCCGATGTCTTCCGATGCGGAAATAACGAGTCGGCGGGCAATAAAGGCAGGATCTTCCCCAGCTTCTACCATACGGGCGAGCCAATATACGGCACCATCGGGATCACTACCACGAATAGACTTAATGAAAGCAGATATGATATCATAATGCATTTCTCCATCCTTATCGTAAGCCAGAGGATTTTGTTGCAGACGTTCGGTAACTATCTCATCAGTAATGACCACCGGATCATTGGCTTCGGAAGAAACTACAAGGTCCAGAATATTAAGCAGTTTACGCGCATCTCCACCACTATAGCGGAGCATGGCAGTCGTTTCTTTCAGTTCGATTTTACGCTCTTTCAGAATATGGTCGGTGGTGACGGCACGTTGCAGTAATTCCATGAGGTCTTCTTTCTCCAAAGACTTCAGTACATAGAGTTGGCATCGTGACAGCAGTGGGCGGATTACCTCAAAAGAGGGATTTTCTGTAGTGGCACCTATCAATGTCACTGTACCTTGTTCCACTGCACCAAGCAAAGAATCTTGTTGCGATTTACTGAAACGGTGGATTTCATCAATAAACAGTATGGGGCTGCCTTGTGAGAAGAAGCGGTTGCTCTTGGCGCGTTCTATCACTTCTCGTACGTCTTTCACGCCACTGGTAACGGCACTCAATGTATAGAATGGAGTTTCCAGTTTATTGGCAATGATCTGTGCCAGTGTGGTTTTTCCTACACCCGGAGGTCCCCACAAAATAAATGAAGAGATACGTCCCGCATCAATCATCTTACGTAGTATTGCACCTGGTCCTACTAAATGTTTCTGACCGATGTACTCATCTAAAGTTTTAGGACGAAGCCTTTCTGCTAAGGGAGTCATTTTAATTACTAATTACGAATTATAAATTACTAATTGCGAATTACAAATTAATAGTTCGTAATTTGTGATTCGCAATTTGTAATTTCTAGAATATCATTAATATCATAAAGCGTATGCCTCCTTTTTTTACACCTGGAATATCCGTGTAAGTGAGGCGGCGTACATATTCGATATGCAACAGTTTGAAAATGTTGTAGATACCTACGCTGGCTTCCAGATAAGGAGTACTACCCATTACATGGCTGGTAGGCATACCGTCGCGCATAGGGAAGAGGAACAATTCGTCATTGTGGCTCTTATATGGGTTATTCTTATCCGTAAGTGTTCCGTACATACCACGGATACGGAAAGTTTCGCGCCATTTCAGCTTTTTAATGAGGGGAATACGATTGAATAGCTTCCCGTTCATATCATAAGTGATGGCAAGAGAGGCATAACGGTCATTCAGGAATTCCATGTTGTTGATAAGGCTGAAAGATTCATTGTGCTGGGTGATATATGAAAGGTTTGCCATGGGCAGGTTCAGTAAAGGGAACGGTACCGTATTCCATTGGGCACCGGCACGGGCGGTGATGTCTAGTTTACCCCAGGAGCCAAACCAGAAACGTTTGCGGATACTGGCTTCTGTAAGATTGAAGTTATATTCGCCACCCAGCACACCTTTCAGACCAATGGTATGGGAAAGAGAGAAGATCGGGGCATCCAGAGACACCGGAACACGACGTTGCTTCGTATTGACAAATGTTTCCCCCGGAGCATAACGTAGGGTAACGCCAAGCTCGGTTGTAGTGATATCTTTGACGAATGTATTTGTATCATCCCATGAACCGGCTATGTTACCGTCGTTCTTCCAATATTGCAATACACCGCCGGCAGGTTCATCATTGCGGTGGCGTGCCATAGCTTTGATGGAGAAACCGGCATTCGTTTCCAACTCATACGTCAGGGTAGCATCACGCATATATGACATTTGGTCTACCTTTGTCCACTTCCAGCCTACAAACATATTGTCCTTATCTGTTGAGAGGTATTTGTCCATCGGAGACATGACATCGTAGCTGTAATCGAAAGCGATATAATGTTTTGGGAATTCCCATAACACATACTCACGCTTATTAAATGAGTAGGCTGCCTGACCTTTATAGAACCATTTCTTATCTTTTGTACCATAAGCACCATATCCGCTGAAACTCCAGTGTGGGTCGAAGTTACCGGTAGTCATACCACTGAGGCGGAAACGTGTACCGTTTACATAATTACTTGTGATACTGGTATTGATAGGACCGAAGTCGAACTTGCTGGGGTGCTTTTTGCTTCCTGTTTCTACAAAGTTCTCTATCAGGGCTTTTGCACCGAAGATAACATACTTGAAGCCTGGAATCTGTTCAATGCGATTCATGAATACGTCCATGTTACTCTCCTTTTTGGTGAGGGGAACCTGGCGTACTGAAGCCCAGTATTCATCGCTCTTGTTAAGCATGTTGGCTTCCTTGATGACATTACCTTTCAGGCGGAAAAGACGGGGCTCTATATCTTCAAATTTGTAATTACTGTACTTGGTAGTACGTTGTACTTCAAGTCCTTGCAAACCTTTCACGAATTGTAATTCTACAGTCATGTCGTCATCTGTCAGTACCCAGTTGCCATCCGGCATCTGTTCAAACTGCTGCACAATATCAAGATTGTCCACGAAGTTGACTCCAGTCTTTTTAGGGAGGTTCATGGTACATTTCTTCACTGCATAGGTGGAGTCTTTCACGACATAGAGATGTCCTGTAAAACCAAAGTCCTGCGAGTTCTGTGGAACGAAAGTAAGGTGTACACACTCCTGGCGGTCCACCATAATAGTATCCATAAGATAGAACTTATAAAAACTGATAGCGCCTCGTCCGATAGGGCTGACGAAACGGCGTTGCAACAGGCGGATGTCGTCATCATAGATATTGACGTCAGAGAATACATCGGTCAGAATGGTTCCCAGCATATCTCCAGTGTTGAAGAACTCTTCAATACCGCTGGAATTCATACCTTCGATAATAGTCTTTTCGCTTTTGGGACTTTTACGATAGATGGTTTTTGAAGACGTCTCTTTGATGGAAATAGGGAGAATCATCTTGTTGGTCTTGGGCGATATTTCTACCTGGTCCTTGAAGAATGAGAATTTTTTATAGATACCTTTCTCCATCTTCTCTGGAGTGACGTCGTTCATGGACATCTTCATCTTTTCATATTTCTGGTACTGATAGAAGTCATTGGCTTCCAGTTTCAGCCCTTTTTTATTTTCGATGACTTTTCTCATGAAATCCACGGCAGGGTTGTTTTTCCGGGAATATTTCTCTTTTTGAGGTTTTACCACTACTTCAGAGAGCATGACGTCGGCAGGTGCCATCTTCACGTTCAGCACTTTGGTGTTAGGAGTTAGTGTGACTTTCTTGGTCACATATCCGATGGCGGAGAATGTAAGCTCATTCCAACCTTTGCGGGTTTCTACTGTATATTCTCCTTCGGCATTGGTGATAGCACCTACACCTTTCCCCTCGTATTGAACGGTGATGTACATTAATGGTTCGTTGGTTAGGGAGTCGGTAACGACACCTTTTATCTGTGCGGATGCACTATGTGCAACAAATAGTGACAGCAGAAAAAGGATGATAGTTGTATATTGTTGTTTCATATTTAAGTCAGTATGAGGCTGCAAAGGTAGCAAATTACCATTAAATAAGAAGTAAATATAATCTAAAGAAATAAGAGGAATGTTTATATGCGCTCTTCTTTTATATCAAGGTAAAGGAAAAGATGCTGTTTTTTAGATTTTATGTTACCTTTGCAGGGATGAATAAATCTTGTCACAGCTTAACTATAAGAGTAATATATGAAACTTCATGTTGTTAGTTTTCAAGTGCCGTTCCCTCCTGATTATGGAGGGTTGATAGATGTGTATTATAAACTGAAGGCTCTGAAAGAAGCTGGCTGCTCGGTTGTTTTGCATACATATAGGTATGAGGTGGCTGAGCAACCTGATTTGCTTAAGGTGGCTGATGCCGTCTATTATTATGAACGCTTTACAGGTTGGTGCTCTATGTTTTTTTTTCGTCCTTATATTGTTTACAGTAGGAGAAGTAAGTTATTACTGGAACGTTTGTGTGAGGATGATTCCCCAATTCTGTTTGAAGGACTGCACACCTGTTATTTCCTCTCAAATCCTTTATTGAGAGGCAGGCAGAAATGGGTGAGGATGCATAATGTAGAGCATGATTATTATTACTTTTTGGGGAAGTCATGTGTTTCTTGGTACGAGAAATGTTATTATTATTTGGAAGCTTGGAAATTGAAACATTATGAACGGGTATTGCTGTATGCTGATAAAATATTGGCTATTACCAATACGGATGCTCTCTATTTCACTCAGAAATATCCTTCTGTGTCGACTTATTGTCTGCCTTGTTTCTTTGATAACATTAGTGTAGAAACTGTGACGGATGTAAGTCCGGAGAATGAGAAGTATATACTATATCATGGAAATCTGTCTGTTCTTGAGAATGTTCGAGTGATTAATTATATTCTGGACAACTTGCTGCCTAAGTTGGATATAAATATGCGGGTGGTTATTGCCGGTAAAAATCCTGATAAGCATTTACGGGAGAAAATTTCCAGAATACCGAATGTATCTCTTGTCGCAAATCCTTCGCAGGAAGAAATGAACTCTCTGATAGTCTTTGCACATATTCATTTACTGCTGACTTTCCAGAATACAGGAATCAAACTGAAGTTGATATATTCTTTGATGAAAGGGCATGGACATTGTCTAGTGAATTCGATGATGATTCCGGATCTAGGCTTTGAGGAAGTGTGTACAATTGCTGATGGACAAGAAGCACAAGTTATAGCTCTCCGTAAATTGTATCATACTCCTTTGATGCCTGAAGCGCTCCAATGGCGACAACAGGCTTTAATGAAAATGGGATATAACAATCAGGTTACTTTAATTCTCCATTAATCAACGTTTGCACAATACGTTCCGCTGTACGTCCGTCCCAACGGTCAGGTAACGTAGTATGTTTCCATTCGCCATGCATCAACGTTTCAAGTACGGCGGCAAATGCAACGGGGTCTTCGTTCACTAATTCATTAGTACCTACACGCCAGGTTTCGGGATGTTCGGCATAAGAGTTGAGCGTGATGCAGGGAACATCAAGGAAGGTAGCTTCTTCTGCAATGTTGCCGGAATCTGTGATGATACCTTTGGCATGGTTGATAAGATATCCGAAGTGCAGGTAACTTTGAGGCGGTAGAATGTGTAGGTTGGGTGCAGGTATTTCCAGCACTTTGATGGCTTTCTGCACGTATGGGTGCAACGGAGCAATAATGGGCATACCTTCGGATTTATCCACTAATGTTTGTATTAAAGATTTGAGCACATTCTTTTTGTTCAGCAACTCGTGACGATTGAGAGTGAGTAATAGATAGCCGTGTCCTTTCAAGCCCATGGTAGAGAACCATACGGGTTGCAAGAGGCGGTGACGGTTATAACGGACAGTATCTATCAGAATATTACCTACATAGTGGATGTATTCGGGAATCATGCCTTCCTGATTCAAGTTGCGGTTAGCCACCATACCTGCGGTAAACAGATAGTCGGAAATGGCATCTACAATGGTACGGTTCACTTCGCGAGGCATATTCATATCGAATGAACGAGTACCGGCAATGAGGTGTGCGACTTTCAGCCCGCGCTTCTTGGCAACGATAGAACAACTCATGGTGGCTGTAAGGTCATCTACAACAAGAACTACCTGGGCGGGATGTGTGTTCAATTCCTTTTCGAAGGCAAGCATGATGGCAGCTGTTACTTCCGATTGGTCATGACCGCTGACTCCAAGATAACCATCGGGTTTCTTCATGTCCAGATCGGAGAACAGAGAGGCATCCAGACTGGTATCGTCTTGCCGTCCAGTATAAATAAGACGGTATGAAATTTTCTTTCCAGCTTCCTGTGCGGCTTTAATAGCCCGGGTGATAGGAGCTATTTTCATGAAGTTGGGGCGTGCACCCGATACGATTGTTATTTTCATTATATATAAATTGATGAGACAAAAATACGTTTTCTTAGGGAAATTATTTGTTACTTTGCCAATAAATTTAATGAATAGCAATTATAAATCATTAAACATTTAACGTTAATCATTGATTATTATGCCAACATTTGTTCAAATACTCGACTTTATAGGTACGTTTGCTTTTGCCATCAGTGGCATTAGGCTGGCTTCGGCAAAGCGGTTCGACTGGTTCGGGGCGTACGTGGTAGGTTTTGTAACTGCCATTGGTGGCGGTACGATACGTGATGTGCTGTTGGGGGTCACTCCGGGCTGGATGACAGATCCTATCTATTTGATTTGTACAGGATTGGCATTGCTGTGGGTGATTCTTTTTGGAAAACATCTGATTCATTTGCATAACACTTTCTTTATATTCGACAGCATTGGTTTGGCACTGTTTACAGTAGTCGGTGTGGGAAAAAGCATAGTACTGGGATATCCGTTCTGGGTAGCTATTATTATGGGTAGTATTACAGGTGCTGCAGGTGGTGTGATTCGTGATGTGTTCATCAATGAGATTCCACTGATTTTCCGAAAAGAGATTTATGCTATGGCATGTGTGGTAGGCGGTACGGTTTACTGGATGTGCGATCTTGTTGGTGTACATTCATATGGCTGTCAGGTGGCAGGTGGTATTTCAGTATTCGTCACGCGTATTCTGGCTGTGAAGTATAATATCTGTCTGCCGATTCTTTCGGGAAGTGCAGCAGAAGTAGAAGATAAAGACAAGGATTAAAAACTTTGTTCCAAGGACAAACTGAATAATTGCAAAAGCGAATGGAAAAAGAAAAGGGTATCACCGGAAGAAGAGGTGATACCCTTTTTAATTAAAGGAGATTCTTGTTAGAACATTGCGTCTTTCGTGTTGAACAATTTTCTTTCATTCAGTTTCACTACTTTGCCGTATTTCTCCAGCTTCTTCACGTCGATATCTTTCGGGTTACCCATGATACCGATACAGTATGGTTTACCTTTGACATTTTCTTCGTAGTACTTCACGATATCATCGAAAGTCAGCGCATCAACCTTAGGCAGATTTTCTTTGGTAGGATCATCGTTATAACCTACACGTTGCAGTGATCTCATGTATTCAGCTTTGTTGCGGAAAGAAGGATGTGTAGTCAGCATCTCCTGGCGCATATAGCTCTTGATGTTGTCTATACGGTCAGCGTTCTTTGGCATGTCTGTAATCAGCCCCATGAATACATCCAGTGCATCGTTGGCTTTATCATTCTGTGTACCGATGTTACCGAACAGATAAGTCGGGTTGCCAGGCAATGAAGGTGTACCGATATATGCTCCGGCTGAATAAGCCATAGAACGTTTTCCACGGATTTCATCCAATACCAATCCGTTGAAACCACCGGAGAAATATTGATTGAATGCATCGCGAATCACGTCGTCTTTCTTGTCGAATTTCTCCATTGGCATGAAGAAGTAGATTTGAGCCTGTTCGGCATCAGAGTTCGGCAGGAAGTAAACGGTGTTCTCCGTTACGGTAGCCATAGGTTTGTCCTGTGGTGAAGTGGTCGGTTTTTCGTTGGCAACCAGTGGCAAGTTTTTGCTGAGAACTTCGTAAGCTTTGTCGAAAGGCATTGTTCCGCAATAGAAGATTTCTGCTTCATAGTTTGCTGCGCGGTTAATGTCACCTGTCAACTCGGAAATCTGCAATTCATAAACTTCCTTGTCTGTCAGTTCATCGATGTAGGATGATTTATCCTGGTAAATCATATACTGCATAAGTGCGCTGGACAAAGCGTTTACGTTTTCCTTGCGTTGCTGACGGCTACCCAGCATGGAACCTTTGATACGGCTCAGCTGTTTTTCGTCCAGTTTCGGCATCAGGATCTGACGGGCGAGGAGCTGGCAAGCTTGCGGCAAAGTTTCTTCATAACCTTCCATGGTGATGTAGAGATAGTTGCTGTTAGCACTTACTTCACAAGTAGCATTCAGTTTACCAAGCTCTTCTTTCAATTGTTGTGGCTCGTAAGCACCCATGATACCTGCATTATTCATCAGGTCTGCTGCGATACCCAGTTTGCGGAATTCGCGCTCACCAACACCGTAACGCAGTGTTAAGCTGAATACATTATTTTCCGGATTCTGTGTATAGTACATCTTAGAGCGGTCGTTCAATTGTTTGCTTTGTACGTCAGCGAAGTTGATGAACTTCTCATCTACTTGTCCGATAGGCATGTTCTTGAATTGCGTAGCATACAGTGATTGTTTGCCTACAGGAGGTTCGATAGGTTTATATCCCGGTTTCTTAATTTTGGTACTCTTATCGAGTTTTCCTTTTTCGATGTAAATGGCAAGATAATCATTTGTCAGGTATTGCTTGGCAACACGTTTGATATCTTCTGTTGTGATAGCCATTACTTCATCTTTGTAGTTGAGAACTTGTCCCAGGTCTTCTTCACTGATGAAAGCATCCATCAACATATGTGCTTTGTAAGTGTTAGACTCCATTCTGCGGTCGAAATCACGACACATATTGTTCTTAATAGAATTGATTTGCCATTCTTCAAATTCACCGTTAGCTACTTTCTCAATAGCTTTCAGAGCTTTCTTTTCAGCACTCTTATTTGATTCGAAGCGACGTTGGTTTTCGTCGTACAAAGGGATGCAACGCACGATATTACGGCCTTGTTCGCGACGACTGTCTGAATAAGCAAAGCCTTGTGTCAATTCACCGTCAATGGTCAGCTTGTCCAGTGTACCGGTGTTGCTGTTATTGCTCAACAGAGACATAGCGATATCCAAAGGCTTTTCATCGGGATGTCCGGAAGGTACACCTTTATATACGAGGCATACATTGGGATAATAACCGATCTTTGCATTATATTGCTTACGGCCTTTGATTTCAAGGTCGGGATAAGTTTTACGTTCGGGAGTCGGTTTAGCTTGCAGGCGTCCGAAAGTAGCGTTGATACGTCCGCTGATTTGTTTAGCATCTACGTTACCAACGAGGATGAGCACCATGTTTTCCGGAGTGTACCAATCGTTATAATAGTCGATCAACTTACTCAAACGTGGGTTTTTCAGGTGTTCCGGCAATCCGATAATAGGGCGTGCGTAGGGATGTCCTTCGTATGCCTTGCTTGAGATAAACTCTTGCTGTACGCTGCTTGGATTGTCTTGGTACATGTTATATTCCTCATATACACTTTCCAGCTCGGTCTGGAAAGTACGGAATACTGGATTAATCATACGTTGTGAGTAGATTTCCAACCATTTATTGATTTGGTAAGGAGGGAATGAGTTGTGATAATAAGTCACATCGAAACTTGTTCCGGCATTCAATCCCTTTCCACCCATACTTTCTATCAGATTCATGAATTCGGTAGATACACTTACTTTAGCGGCTTCTACTGTCAGTTCATTGATTTCTTTAGCGAGGGCTTCTTTCTTCACGGGATCGGCTTCATCCGCCATTTCATCGTATTTGGCAATGATTTTATCGTAAAGAGGCTTTTCGGTAGCCCAGTCCAGTGCTCCGATCTTGTCGGTACCCTTAAACATTACGTGCTCCAGGTAGTGTGCCAGTCCGGTATATTCTGCCGGATCGTTCACTGAGCCTGTTCGGCAGGCCACAATACCATATACATCCGATTTGGTGTTGTCTTCCCATATATATACGGAAAGGCCATTCTTTAGCTTGAATGCTTTCAGCCCTTGACCGTATGACGGCAGAGCGATAGCCATGATAGCCAGAAGAATAATGGAATTAATAATTCGTCTCATAAAATAAAGTGTTTTTAAATAAAGTGTTTTTGCTATATGTAGGCAAAACTATAAAAAAATCACAAACACTTTACGAAATCTTCGGAAAAAGATACGCTTTTTTTTAAAAAGACCGCCAGAAAACTCTCAAAATGGGGGTGAAAACTGTCATTTGATAGTTTTTGCCCTAAATAAAAACAAAACTCGACCCCTCGGAAACTTGAAACTTCCCTATACTTGCAATCGTGAATTTAAAATAATTATTAACTATTTAAAAGAGCAAAGTATGAATACCTACAGTTTTAGGAAGGATTTGATTAGTGTGCAAGAAGAACTGCTTCGCTTTGCATATAAGTTGACAGCCGATAAAGAGGAGGCGAATGATTTATTGCAGGAAACCTCACTCAAAGCGTTGGATAACGAAGACAAGTACATGCCCGATACAAATTTCAAAGGGTGGATGTACACCATTATGCGGAATATCTTTATTAATAATTACCGCAGAATTGTTCGCGAACAAACTTTCGTGGATCAGACAGATAACCTTTATCATTTAAACCTGCCGCAAAACTCCGGTTTTGCAAGCGCTGAAGGAACTTATGATTTGAAAGAGATGCACCGCATTGTCAATTCATTACCTCGTGATTATAAAGTCCCCTTCTCCATGCACGTTTCCGGTTTCAAGTATCGTGAAATAGCCGATCGGCTCGGATTGCCTTTAGGAACTGTCAAAAGCCGCATATTCTTTACCCGCCAGCGGCTACAACAAGAATTGAAAGACTTTGTTTAAAAGCTACAAGCTATGAGGAGTTACGAGCTATAAACTCTGAGTAACAAATTACGAGCTACGAGTGCCTTGCAGTATGATGGCCGGGTGAACAATCATTTACCTGCCAACATAGCGCAGCCACTCGTAGCTCGTAGCTTGTAGCTCGTAATTTTGATGACAATATGATATAAAACATAACTTTTATAGCAAATATTTAAGGTATATTTTTGACTATATGTCAGAATAAACCCTTATATTTGTACTTATTAAGTTAACTTACTAATCCATATATGTTAAACCGCTAACTACCGACTGCGATGAAAAAAGAAATTAAATTCAGTCTTGTTTACCGTGACATGTGGCAATCTTCCGGTAAATATCAACCTCGTGTAGACCAATTGGTACGTATCGCCCCCTTGATTATCGAAATGGGGTGTTTTGCCCGTGTGGAAACTAACGGAGGGGCTTTTGAGCAAGTGAATCTGTTGTATGGCGAAAACCCCAACAAGGCCGTACGTGCTTTTACTAAACCTTTCAATGAAGCAGGTATACAGACACATATGCTGGATCGTGGTCTGAATGCTCTGCGTATGTATCCGGTACCTGCCGATGTTCGTCGTTTGATGTATCATGTGAAGCATGCACAGGGAGTGGATATCACTCGTATTTTCTGTGGATTGAATGAAACGCGCAATATCATTCCTTCTATAAAATATGCATTGGAAGCAGGTATGATACCGCAAGCTACGCTGTGTATCACGCATTCGCCTGTACATACAGTGGAGTATTACGCTCATGTTGCTGATCAGCTGATCGAAGCCGGAGCACCCGAAATCTGTCTGAAAGACATGGCAGGTATCGGTCGTCCGGGTATGCTGGGGCGATTGACGAAAACAATTAAAGAGAGGCATCCGGAAGTGATCATTCAATATCATGGTCATAGTGGGCCGGGCCTGTCGATGGCATCTATTCTTGAAGTCTGTGAGAATGGAGCTGATATCATTGATGTGGCTATGGAACCGATGTCCTGGGGTAAAGTACATCCGGATGTAATTTCGGTGCAGGCTATGTTGAAAGATCTGGGTTTCCAGGTACCGGATATCAATATGAAAGCCTATATGAAAGCGCGTGCCATGACGCAGGAATTTATAGATGATTTCCTAGGGTATTTCATGGATCCTACGAATAAACATATGTCTTCTCTGTTGTTGAAATGTGGACTTCCCGGTGGTATGATGGGGTCTATGATGGCGGATCTAAAGGGGGTACATTCAGGAATAAATATGATACTGAGAGGGAAAAACGAACCTGAACTTAGTATCGATGATTTGCTGGTGATGCTTTTCGACGAAGTGGAATATGTATGGCCTAAATTAGGTTATCCACCACTGGTGACACCTTTCAGCCAGTATGTGAAGAATGTTGCGTTGATGAACGTTATGCAACTGGTGAAAGGCGAGGAGCGCTGGACGATGATAGATAATCATACCTGGGATATGATTTTGGGTAAGAGCGGACGCCTGCCAGGTGAACTGGATCCTGAGATTGTAGAACTCGCAAAGTCCAAAGGTTATGAGTTTGTAGATACAGATCCGCAGTTGAATTATCCGGATGCATTAGATGAGTTCCGGAAGGAAATGGATGATAACAACTGGGAATATGGTGACGATGATGAAGAACTCTTTGAGTTAGCCATGCACGACCGTCAGTATCGTGACTATAAGTCAGGTACTGCTAAGAAGCGTTTTGAGGATGAGTTACAACGCGCTAAGGATGCTGCCATGGTGAAAAATGGATATTCAGAAGAAGAAATAAAAAAACTGAAACGTGCTAAGGCTGACCCGATAATTGCTCCGGATAAAGGACAGGTACTGTGGGAGGTATCAGTTGAAGGTCCTTCTGTTGCTCCGTTCATCGGGCGTAAATACCAGCATGATGAAGTGTTCTGCTATCTTTCCACCCCGTGGGGAGAATACGAAAAAATACCGACCGGATTTACCGGACGTGTCGTAGAGATATGTGCCAAGCAAGGTGATACCGTGAATAAAGGCGATGTGATTGCTTATATTCAGAGGAGTGATATTTTTGCATAGTTAAATTAATGATTAACGGTTAGTGATACACTGACCGTTAATCATTAATTCTCCCTTATCCACTTTTTTATTGTCTCCTTTAGCACCTCCTGTGTGAAAGGTTTAGTCAGGAAATCGTTGCACCCCACTTCAAGTGCTGCTTTACGGTCATGATCATAGGCAAAAGCAGTCAGGGCAATGATGGGGATATCGGGTGATAGTTCACGGATGATTCTTGTTGCATCCAGTCCGCCGAGGTTCGGCATTTTCATATCCATCAGGATGATATCCGGATTTAATTCCACAAACATATTGACGGCTTCCATACCATCTTTGGCACGTTCCAGGTGATATTCTTTTCCTAAGATGGCTTTGATCAGGATATAGTTACTGTCGGTATCTTCGGCTATCAGGATCGTTTTCATTCGAGAACTTTCAGGTGTAGCTTGATTCTTTTCAGTTGTTGCTTTTTGTTCATTGGTTGTCGACCCACTCTCTTCAAGTACAGTTTCAGGCATTTCTTTTTCTTCCTCGTTGGCAATCTTTGCAGGCAGGTTAAAGGTGAAAGTTGTACCTTTCTCCAGTTCGGAAGTTACAGAGATTGTTCCGCCCAGACGTTCAATGATGGTCTTGCAAATTGCTAACCCTAATCCTGTACCTTGTGCAAAATTGTTTGCTTTCACAAACCGTTCGAAAACTTTTCCTATCTTTTCGGGAGCAATGCCTGTTCCTGTATCAGTTACATGGAAAATGATATTTTCCCCTTCTTGGTGGTATCCATAACTGATACTTCCATGAGTTGTGAACTTGAATGCATTTCCTATCAGGTTTGATATAACCTGGAAAATACGATTCTTGTCCGAATCGATGCGAATATCTTCATCCGAAGGTTCAAATATTAACTCAACATCGGAAGGACAACGGAATACATGGGCATCATGAATCTCTTTACAAAGCGGATATAGGCGGACGGGAGCAATGCTGAATTCAACAATACCGGCTTCTATCTTTGATAAATCCAGTATTTCGTTGATGAGTTGCAGCAGGCGTTCGTTGTTAGCTTCCACTATGTTGTAATATTCTTTGCGTTCCTCTGTATTTTCACTTTCGGCGATGATGCGTGAGAAACCTATAATGGCATTGAGTGGCGTACGTATTTCATGGCTCATATTGGCAAGGAAAGCCGATTTGAGCTGATCGGAAGTTTCCGCTTTTTCTTTGGCAACCATTAATTCACGTTTCATCAGTTCCATGTCGGTGATGTCCCATTCTATATTCAATAAGATGGGAGAGAAGTCGTTACTTTCTATTTTCATCTTCCGTTTGTCAAGGAAAAGAGATTGTCCGTTACCATCACGTTCTTCCGTAATCCAGTGCATTTCTTGTCCTGTAGCAGCTATCTCAATGTCTTGGCGACGTTTTTCTTGTGCTATTTCCAGAGGATAGAAGTCGAAATCGTCTTTTCCCAGAGCTTCCTGCATAGTGATTTCACGGTTATATGATTCACGGTTGCGGTATAAGTACTTAAAATTGTTTTTTATATCTTTCACGACGATACCTGCGGGCAAATACTCTATGGTTTTGTCTAATATCTGGCTGAAGCGTTTGATTTGCTGTTCGTGTTTGATGCGTTGGGAAATATCCCGGCCGAATGCCCAGATAGTTCCTTCACCTTCATCACTGATGATACAATAGGCATTACTTTCGTATGCCAGTATTTCGGGGTAGAGTGGCAGAGGGTTATACATAGTGACACACAGTTTCTTTTCTCCATTCTTGATGGAAACAGCCAGTTTTTTCCATTCTTCTTCATTCCGGACATATGAGTCGATTTCATAAATTTTTAGTTGGGTGATGTCATCTGTATTGTTCAGGTTGTGGTGCAGCTTGAACTGGCGGTTGGCAAATATCAACGTACCATCTTCATGGGCTGCAAAGATGTCTTCTGTGGAATTGTTGATGGCATGTGTCAGCAGATTGATGTCATTGCGTCTCTGCTGGATGTCGGTGATATTTTGTATATATCCTTCCAGGGTAACATTGCCGTCCTTGTATCGTTCGCGGGTGAATGCTTTCAGGCGGATATAAAAGACTTTTTTGTCTAAGGAAATACGATAGTCTATGCTTTCTTCCATATTCCCTTTGAGATTTTGGACGAGCCAGTTGCTGAAACTGTCTCTATCTTCAGGAAGAATAAAATTCAGGTAGTCGGATAGGAGAATACTTTGTTCTGCTTCCGTACACATGATACCTGTCTGACCTGAATAGCTGAATTCCTTGGCGTTGGCATTATATATCCACCTGCCAATGAGCGCGGCCTTTTGTATTTCAAACAGTTCCCGATTTTTTCTTTCCAGTTCCAGTTTGCGTTGGCTGCGTTCCGTAATGTCACGATATTGACATAATATTAGGTCGCCATAGGGCTGCATGATACATTTGAAGAAATAATTTCTACCCCGCAATGTGAGTTCATAATTGCGGATTGATTTTGTTTTCTGGAGTAAGACTTTCTTGAATTCCGGATAAAACTCACGGTAGGTATTGGAGGGTAACAGGGATAGTAAATTCTTTCCAAGTAGCCTTTTTTCTTTTATGAACCATAAATCTACATTATGGATAGCTATATCTACACATACACCGTCTTTGTCCATGAGTATTAGTGTGTCTGATACCATGTTCAATAGTTTTTCGGAGTTGTTTGTGTCTTTCAGGATGCTTTTCATGTCTTCTTGTGTATTTAGATTTATAATTGGGCAGGTATCTTATTTTCCCGCCCTTCGTGATTTTTCCCAAGCTCCACTGCTATTGCCTTTACGTTTACTTAGGTAGCGGAATCCCCTTATTACATTGACGTTCATAAAAAGGAAGTAATAAGGTATGAAGAGAATTTTGTTTTTAATATGTCTTCTTGAAAGGATATATCCCCAGATACCCATCAGGTAAAATAGAACCTGTAATCCCAGAATGATAGCGTAGAATAGAGGACAGTTACCAGTAAAGAGTAATATAACATTGAGGGGCAGCAACAGGAACAGGAGGATAGGGGTGATAGACCATCGCAGAACACGATGGGATACATATTGGAAATTAAGCCAGCCATAGCGGAACGGGTTCAGTAACGGACGTAATCGCCAGATAGACTGTAGTCCTCCGGCTGCGATGCGTACTTTACGTTTTTCTTCTTCCTGCATATCGGCAGAACCACTTTCGGTGGCGTAAGCTGTAGCACAGTAAGCGATGGTATAACCGTGCATGGCTATGCGGAGGGAGAGGATGAAATCATCGAGTAGGGTATCCGTTCTCATGTCTTCGAATAATTCGCGGCGTACAGCGAACAATTCTCCGGCGGCTCCTACAGCTGAGTAAAGACGTGAATCGAGTGCTTTCAAAGTCGACTCATATTTCCAATAGATGCCTTCTCCACCTGATGCTGCATTATCTTTGCTTTGTACGGCAATACGTTTTTCTCCGGCAACACACCCTACTTTAGGATTGGTAAAAGCATGAACGATTTCACGCAGAGCTTCACGGTTCAAGTGGGTATTGGCATCAGTGAATATGACGAGTGGCGTTTTTACAAACTTCATTCCCCGGTTGAGGGCAGCGGTTTTTCCCTGCCGTTGGGGCTGATGGAGTACGGTGGCTTGAGGCCAGCGTGAAAGGCGTTCATTAGTGTGGTCGTTACTGCCATCGGTTACCCAGAATATTTGCAGTTTCTCTGTAGGGTAGTCTAAGTCCAGGCAGTTTTGCATTTTTTCGTCTACAACGTCTTCTTCGTTGTAAGCTGCAATAAAGAGTGTGAGTTCGGGCAACTCTTCATCCGGAGGCATGGGGTAGTGGATCGGCTTACGGAAAGTTTCCTTTATCTTAACCAGAATATATAATACAATTCCATATCCTATATAAGTGTAGAATACGATAAAAAGGCTTATCCAGAATACTATCTCAAGGTTTCTCATTATAAAGTTGTTTAAGGTAAACAAGTAATAATGCTCAAAAGTATGGATAATCTTTTACTGATGCAAGAAAAGGGGAAAGATTTATCAAAACGCTTCTGTCATATTGAAATAAAACAACGTTTGGTTGTTGACTGTATTTTTACCCAAATCAAGACGGACATTCATACGGGGCTGTACTTCAATACGTAGTCCGACACCGTAGTTGGGAAGTACACCTTCTATCTTGCCGGGAGTGGGACCCATGAATCCGCAACCTGTCCAAGCTACGAAACCTACATGGTTGAGCATACGCTTCAGCCAGGTACTCTTATCGGTGTTTATCATCTGGCGATACTCCGCCATAACCACATGGGAAGATTTGTCACGATATTGTCCCATATAATAACCACGCAGGTCAAAAGGAGTTCCGGTAAGCATGTATTGTGTCAAAGGTACATCTCCAAACACGTTTTTAGTTTGTGCTGTCCAGGCAATGACCTTACGTTTCCCGACAGTCTTATATTGACGATAGTCTATCTCCAAGCGATAAAAGTTTTTATCGCTCCCGAGAAATTTGGTATACATCATTCCACGGAAATCGAGGTACATGCCCGAGTAGGCATTGGAGGGAATGTCACGGCTGTCATAAGTCAGCAGAAAACCAAGTCCGGAATTGAAATTTTTGTAACCTTTCTCTGTACCTCCGGCTGCCTTGTAGGATGGTTCGTCTACCAGATGTTTGGCGGGTTCTGTTATATCGTCATAGTTGATGTCTATCTGTGGTCCGGCAAATATATTGCTGTTGCCTAAGCGGAAAAGGAACCAGGGATTGAACTGGATACCACTGTAGCGGTATTGGCTGGTACTGTCGCTACGAACATAATTCTTGTTTGTACTGTAGCCCAGACCGTAGAAATTATCTTCCGTGTTTTTATAAGCAAATTTTCCGAAGATGCGGAAACGGTCACCTTTAAAAAAGAGTTGAGGCTTGGAAAAGAGGTTGATGCCACCATTGAACAAGAAAGCGATGGCTACAGGAACTACAGAACGCAACTGTGTAGTGTCACTGGGATTCATGCGGAAAGTCATCAGAGCGCTACCACCAAGTACTGCACCAAAATCGGGAGTATAACTCGGACCACCCAAAATATTATAATGCAAGTTTCGTTTTGCTACCTTTTGTTTACGCAATTCACGCTTAGTCAATGCAGGAGTCGTATCGTTGCCAGTAATCATCAAATTCATTCCTTCCTGAGCGGAAAGTGCTGTTACTGAAAGTAGTAATGTAATAATACCTGTTATATATCTTTTCATATCATACGAATGAGGGTGCAAAGAAAACTAATAAATTTGAATTAGTTTTCAATTCAAAAGACAATAAATCTAAAGATTTTACTAAAAGTTTCAAAAAAGCCATTAATTTTGCATCTAATCAAAGAATTGGCAGTGGGAATTGCCAATGGTCTTTTTTCGAAGTATCGGACATTTAGACTAATATAAGACCATCCCCGTACCCGGTCCGTGTCTGGTCCATACCAAAGCCGTACCAAGTCCAAGTTCTTAGACACGGAGCAAGTACGGACTTGATAGGGGGCAGACCTGTAGAGGACAGGAAAAATAGACCAATTACTATACAAACCATATATTTTATGAATAAACGAATTTTATCAGTTTTTGTTTTCAGTGCCGCTTTATTTTCCATGCAGGCACAAGACGGAAAAGGGGGAATCAGCGAAACGATGCTGAACCAGATTAAACAGGGCTATCAAGGCACCACTGCCGATAAGGCTCTTCGTAATGCCATCGGAAACAATGACATTCGTAAACTTGCACTGAATCAGGAGAATCTGACAGGAATGGATACTCATTTTTCTGTGAAGGTAAATTCTAAAGGAATTACAGATCAGAAGTCGTCCGGACGTTGCTGGCTCTTCACCGGACTGAACGTGATGCGTGCCAAGACTATTGCCAAATATGATTTTCAATCTTTTGAATTTTCGGAGATTTACCCTTTCTTCTGGGATCAACTGGAGAAAGCCAATCTTTTCCTGCAGGGTATTATCGACACCCGTGAAAAGCCTATGAGCGACAAAACAGTGGAATGGCTTTTTCAACATCCTTTGAGTGATGGAGGAACATTTACGGGGGTTGCTGATATTGTCAGCAAATACGGTCTGGTACCTAAGGAAGCTATGCCGGAAACCAATAGCAGTGATAATACTTCGCGTATGGCAAATCTGGTTTCTTTGAAATTGAAAGAATACGGCCTACAATTGCGCGACCTTGCTTCTAAAGGGGCAAAACCGGCGGCATTGGAAAAAGAGAAAACAACAATGCTCGGTACTATATATCGTATGTTGGTACTGAATTTGGGTGTTCCACCTACAGAGTTCGATTATGTACGTAAGGATGCCAAGGGTAATCCTGCGGAGACCGAACATCACACTCCGATGTCTTTCCTGAAGAAATATGGTGATGAGAATCTGCTGGGCAATTATGTGATGGTAATGAACGACCCTTCCCGTGAATACTACAAATGCTATGAGATAGACTATGACCGCCACCGCTACGATGGCAAAAACTGGACCTATGTAAACCTGCCTGTAGAAGATATCAAAGAAATGGCTATTGCTTCTTTGAAAGACAGTACCATGATGTATTTCTCTTGTGATGTGGGTAAGTTCCTGAATTCCGAACGTGGTTTGCTCGATGTGAAGAACTATGATTACGAATCGCTTATGGGCACTACTTTCAATATGGATAAGAAACAACGTATCCAGACTTTTTCCAGCGGTTCTTCTCATGCCATGACGCTTATGGCAGTAGATTTGAATAAGGACGGAAAGCCTGTGAAGTGGATGGTGGAAAATAGCTGGGGACCTACAAGCGGTTATCAGGGGCATTTGATCATGACGGATGAATGGTTCGATGAATATATGTTCCGTCTGGTTTTGGAAACTAAGTATGTGCCTGCTAAGGTAATGGATCTGTTCAAACAGAAGCCTATTCGTCTACCCGCTTGGGATCCTATGTTTGCGGAAGAAAATTAACACGATAACTCATCTTGTCGTCATCGTGCTCGTTAACGAAAGGAATTGCGGAAATTTATCCGTAATTCCTTTTGTTTTTGCTCTTTATTCACGTTCTTTTTTGCTACTTTTGCGGCAAATTAATGAAACCATTATTTTATATAAACGCATGGCAAATGTAATTAAGTTACGTAAAGGCCTTGACATCAACCTGAAAGGTAAAGCTTCTCAGGAGTTTATGTCTGTGAAAGAACCGGGATTCTACGCATTGGTTCCCGATGATTTTACGGGTATCACTCCGAAAGTGGTAGTCAAAGAACAGGAATATGTGATGGCCGGAGGACCCTTGTTTATCGACAAGAATCATCCTGAATTGAAATTTGTTTCGCCCGTTAGCGGCGTAGTGACAAGCGTGGAGCGCGGCGCACGCCGTAAAGTGCTGAACATTGTCGTTGAAGCTGCAGCCGAGCAAGACTATGAAGAATTCGGTAAGAAAGACGTAAATGCCCTGAATGGCGAGTCGGTGAAAGCTGCATTGTTGGAAGCCGGTATGTTTGCGTTCATCCGTCAGCGTCCCTATGATGTGATTGCTGATCCGACGATGTATCCGAAAGCTATCTTTGTTTCGGCCTTCGACAGTAACCCGCTGGCACCTGATTTTGAATTCGCCCTGAAAGGCGAGGAAGCAAACTTCCAAACAGGATTGGACGCTCTTTCCAAAATGGCAAAGACGTATTTAAGTATTAGTGTAAAACAAAAGGCAGCAGCGTTGACGCAAGCTAAGAATGTAACGATTACTGCATTTGACGGACCGAATCCGGCCGGCAATGTAGGCGTACAGATTAACCATATTTCACCTGTTGTGAAGGGTGAAACTGTATGGACAATCGGTGCGGAAGCTGTTATATTCATCGGACGTCTGTTCAATACAGGTCGTGTGGACATGACACGCAAAGTTGCCGTAACAGGTTCCGAAGTGTTGAAACCTGCTTACTGTAAACTGAAAGTCGGTGCTCTGCTGACAAACGTATTCAGTGGAAACGTGACTACCGGTAGAGATTTACGCTACATCAGTGGTAATGTACTTACAGGTAAAAAAGTGAATCCGAACGGTTTTCTTGGCGCTTTTGACAGCCAGTTGACAGTGATTCCCGAAGGTGACGATATTCACGAAATGCTGGGTTGGATTATGCCGCGTTTCAATCAGTTCAGTGTGAACCATTCTTATTTCAGCTGGTTGCTGGGTAATAATAAGGAATATGTGCTTGATGCCCGTATCAAGGGTGGTGAACGTCACATGATCATGTCTAATGAGTATGATAAAGTATTCCCGATGGACATTTTCCCTGAATATCTGGTAAAAGCTATCATAGCAGGTGATATTGACCGTATGGAGGCTTTGGGTATTTATGAGGTAGCTCCTGAGGATTTTGCCCTTTGCGAATTCGTATGTTCTTCGAAAGTAGAAGTTCAACGCATTGTTCGTGCAGGACTTGACATGCTCCGTGCTGAAATGGCCTAATTCAATTTAAAAATCAAGAATTAAAAATTAAAGATGAAAGCGTTAAGAAATTATCTCGACAAGATAAAGCCGAACTTTGAAGAGGGCGGCAAATTCCACGCATTCCAGTCTGTGTTCGACGGATTCGAAACATTCCTGTTCGTCCCCAGCACGACTTCGAAATCGGGAACGCACATTCACGACGCTATCGACAGCAAGCGCATTATGTCGATGGTGGTCATTGCGTTGGTACCGGCGTTGTTGTTCGGTATGTATAACGTAGGTTACCAGCACTTCCATGCTACCGGTGCTACGGGTAGTTTTATTGAAATGTTTGCCTACGGTTTTCTGGCTGTATTGCCTAAAATCATTGTTTCTTATGTAGTAGGTTTGGGTATTGAATTCGTTGTGGCTCAATGGAAGAAAGAAGAAATCCAGGAAGGTTTCCTCGTTTCAGGTATCCTGATCCCTATGATTGTTCCGGTAGACTGCCCGCTGTGGATTCTGGCAGTGGCTACTGCATTCTCCGTAATTTTTGCAAAGGAAGTATTCGGTGGTACAGGTATGAACGTATTCAACGTTGCCCTGATTACTCGTGCATTCCTTTTCTTCGCATATCCTACGAAGATGTCCGGTGATGCTGTTTGGGTATCAGGAGATACTATCTTCGGTATGGGGCAGGCTGTTGACGGATTGACCGTAGCTACTCCGCTGGGTGAAGCTGCTACTACAGGTGCCATTCCGCCTTTCTCTTGGGATATGGTAACGGGGTTGATACCGGGTTCTATTGGTGAGACCAGTGTAATTGCCATTGCTCTTGGTGCTATCTTGCTGTTGGCAACGGGTATCGCAAGCTGGAAGACGATGTTCTCCGTATTCGTGGGTGGTGCATTCATGGCTTGGGTGTTCAATACAGTCGGTCCCGACACTCCGATGGCTCAGATGCCTTGGTACGAACATCTCGTGCTGGGTGGTTTCTGTTTCGGTGCTGTGTTCATGGCTACCGATCCTGTAACTTCGGCTCGTACCGAGACGGGTAAGTATATCTTCGGTTTCCTGATTGGTGTCATGGCAATCGTAATCCGAGTACTGAACCCCGGTTATCCCGAAGGTATGATGCTTGCCATCCTGCTGATGAACATCTTCGCTCCGTTGATTGACTACTGTGTAGTACAAGGTAATATCAGCCGTCGCGAGAAACGTGCAATTAAGTCTAACAATTAAAATACCGTAAGAAAATGAATACCAATAGTAATAGTTATACTATCATTTATGCTTCGGTAATGGTTGTTATCGTTGCATTCTTGCTGGCATTCGTTAGTTCCTCATTGAGAACCATTCAGAACAAAAACGTGGAACTGGATACGAAGAAGCAAATACTCGCTGCATTGAACATCAAGAATGTGGAAGATGCCGAGGCTGAATATAATAAATATGTAAAAGGAGATATGCTGATGAATGTAGACGGTACATTGACCGAGAATACCGGTGAATTTGCTACTGACTACGAAAAAGAAGCTAAAGAACATCAACGCCTGCACGTATTCGTAGCAGAAGTGAATGGAGAAAAGAAATATGTGTTCCCTGTTTACGGTGCCGGTCTTTGGGGTGCTATCTGGGGATATGTTGCACTGAATAGCGATAAAGATACTGTTTATGGTGTCTATTTCTCTCATGCCAGTGAAACTCCGGGTCTGGGTGCTGAAATTGCCGGACAACACTTTCAAGATGAATTCTTGGGTAAGAAGACACTGGAAAACGGTGAAATTGCCTTGGGTGTTGTGAAGAACGGCAAGGTTGAGAAACCTGATTATCAAGTGGACGGTATCTCTGGTGGTACGATTACTTCTGTAGGTGTAGATGCCATGCTGAAAGCTTGTCTGAATAGTTACAAGAGTTTTTTAACCAATAATGATGAGGAATAAGGATATGGGACAGTTGTTTTCAAAGAAAAATAGAGAAGTATTCTCAACTCCGCTGGGCATGAACAATCCTGTTACCGTACAGGTGCTGGGTATCTGTTCTGCACTGGCTGTAACTGCCAAACTGGAACCCGCCATCGTAATGGGTCTTTCGGTAACAGTGATTACGGCTTTTGCCAATGTGGTTATTTCATTGTTGCGTAAGACAATTCCCAACCGTATCCGTATTATCGTTCAGTTGGTTGTGGTAGCAGCTTTGGTAACCATTGTGAGTGAAATATTGAAAGCTTTTGCTTATGATGTAAGTGTACAGCTTTCTGTGTATGTAGGTTTGATTATTACAAACTGTATCCTGATGGGACGTCTGGAAGCATTTGCCATGCAGAACGGTCCGTGGGAATCTTGCCTGGATGGTATAGGTAACGGTTTGGGATATGCTAAGATTTTGATTATCGTAGCTTTCTTCCGCGAACTGTTAGGCTCGGGTACATTGCTTGGTTTCAATATCCTGAACCATGAATGGCTGACAAATCTGGGTTATGTGAACAACGGTTTGATGCTGATGCCGCCGATGGCTTTGATCATCTGCGCTTGCATCATCTGGTATCAACGTGCTCGTCACAAAGAATTGCAAGAAAAGTAATCACTAGTAAACAGAAAGAATTATGGAACATTTAATAAGTTTATTTGTCCGCTCCATATTTGTGGACAACATGATATTTGCATTCTTCCTGGGTATGTGCTCTTACTTAGCTGTATCTAAGAATGTAAAGACTGCTGTAGGACTGGGTATCGCTGTAACTTTCGTATTGGTGGTTACGCTTCCAGTCAACTATTTATTGCAGACCAAGGTGCTGGCTGCCAATGCTATTATTGATGGCGTTGACCTCAGCTTCCTCAGTTTTATCCTTTTTATTGCTGTAATTGCCGGTATCGTACAGTTGGTAGAGATGGTTGTGGAACGTTTTAGTCCTTCTCTCTACGCTTCACTGGGTATCTTCTTGCCGTTGATTGCTGTAAACTGTGCTATCATGGGTGCTTCTCTGTTCATGCAGCAGCGCATCAATGTAGGTGAGAGTGACCCGAAGTACATCGGTGATATATGGGATGCCATCTCTTACGCACTGGGTTCCGGTATTGGTTGGTTACTGGCTATTGTCGGTCTGGCAGCTATCCGTGAAAAAATGGCTTACTCTGACGTGCCTGATGCGCTGAAAGGCTTGGGTATCACGTTCATTACAGTAGGCTTGATGGCAATGGCATTCATGTGTTTCTCTGGTTTGAACATCTAATAAAGAAAGGAATAGAACAATGGATATGAATTTAATATTAGCGAGCATTGGAGTATTCCTGGTGGTTATTCTGCTGCTTGTCGTTATCTTGCTGGTTGCCAAGAACTTCCTGGTGCCTTCAGGTAATGTAAAACTGACTATAAACGGTGACAAGGTACTGGATGTGGAGTCTGGTGCTACGTTGCTGAATACATTGTCTGTGAATGGAGTATTCCTTTCTTCCGCTTGTGGTGGTAAGGGTTCTTGCGGACAGTGTAAATGCCAGGTACTGGATGGTGGCGGCGAGATTCTGCCGTCTGAGGTTCCTCATTTTAGCCGTAAACAAGTACAGGATCACTGGCGTCTGGGTTGCCAGGTGAAGGTAAAGAGCGATATGGCTATCAAGATTGATGAGTCTGTGCTCGGTGTAAAAGAGTGGGAGTGCGAAGTTATCTCCAACAAGAACGTGGCTACATTCATCAAAGAGTTCATCGTTGCGTTGCCTAAGGGTGAACACATGGACTTTATTCCGGGGTCTTATGCGCAGATCAAGATACCTAAGTTCGATATGGACTATAACAAAGACATTGATAAGAGCCTGATTGGTGATGAGTATTTGCCGGCATGGGAAAAATTCGGTCTGTTTACACTGAAGTGTCGAAATGACGAAGAAACCATTCGTGCATACTCTATGGCTAACTATCCGGCAGAGGGCGACCGTATTATGTTGACGGTACGTATCGCAACTCCGCCGTTTAAGCCCAAAGAACAAGGTCCGGGCTTTATGGATGTGATGCCGGGTATCGCTTCTTCTTATATCTTTACGCTGAAACCAGGTGACAAGGTTATCATGAGTGGTCCTTACGGAGACTTCCATCCGATATTCGACTCTAAGAAGGAAATGATGTGGATTGGTGGTGGTGCCGGTATGGCTCCGTTGCGTGCCCAGATCATGCACTTAACGAAGACATTGCATACTACTGACCGTAAGATGACTTACTTCTATGGTGCACGTGCCCTGAATGAAGTATTCTATCTGGAAGACTTCCTGCAAATAGAGAAAGATTTCCCGAACTTTACGTTCCATTTGGCATTAGACCGTCCGGATCCCGCAGCAGATGCAGCAGGCGTGAAGTATACTCCGGGATTCGTTCATCAGGTAATTTACAATACATACCTGAAAGACCATGAAGCTCCTGAAGATATTGAATATTACATGTGTGGTCCTGGCCCGATGTCGAAGGCTGTTGAGAAGATGCTCGACGATCTTGGTGTTCCGGCTCAGAACTTGATGTTCGATAACTTCGGCGGATAAAATTAGGCAAGGTTTATAAAAAACTTCGATATTTGTAGAAACTCCTGCAAGGCTACGGCTGTGCAGGAGTTTTTTTGTTATCTTTGGCCCGTTATCGAAAAAGAATGTTATGGAAATTCAGGATATACTGCGTAATCTGCAAGTAGAACAACTCACCCCGATGCAGGAGGCTACTCGGGAGGCTTATCATGAAAATAAAGATTTGGTGCTACTCTCACCTACGGGTTCGGGTAAAACACTGGCTTTTCTTCTTCCGTTGGTACAATCATTAAAGACGAATGTGCAAGGTGTGCAGGCCGTTGTGTTGGTACCTTCGCGGGAACTGGCATTGCAAATTGAAACTGTATTTAAATCCATGGGAACTCCCTTTAAGGCTATGAGTTGTTATGGTGGCCGTCCTGCTATGGAGGAACATAGGACGATGAAAGGTGTTAATCCTTCAGTCATTATCGGTACACCGGGGCGAATGAACGATCATTTGAGAAAAGAAAATTTTGATGCGGGTACTGTTACTACATTAGTAATAGATGAGTTTGATAAATGTCTTGAATTTGGTTTCCATGACGAGATGGCGGAAGTTATCGGACAGTTACCTTCATTAAAAAAGCGTATATTACTTTCAGCTACAGATACCGAAGAAATTCCCCAATTTGCCGGAGTGGGAGGAGATTCCCAATCTTCAGTCTCCGGTTCTCAACTGGTTAAGCTTAATTTTCTTGATCCCGATGCTCTTGCCCCTCGTCTGAAGTTACATAAAGTTGTTTCTCCCGAAAAAGATAAGCTGGAAATACTCTACAATTTGCTTTGTACGCTTGGTTATCATTCCACTCTTGTATTTTGTAACTATCGTGATAGTGTGGAACGCGTCACCGGATACCTGCAAGCAAAGAAGTTCCCGTGTGATATGTTTCATGGGGGTATGGAACAGCCTGACCGTGAGCGGGCACTCTATAAATTTCGCAATGGTAGTTGTTCCGTATTAATTTCTACTGATCTTGCTGCCCGCGGACTGGACATTCCGGGCATCGAAAATGTAGTGCATTATCATCCTCCCGTGAATGAGGAAGCCTACACTCATCGTAATGGGCGTACAGCGCGTTGGGAGGCATCGGGAAACGTCTATTTGATTCTGCATGAAGAAGAATTTGTACCGGAATATATTTCTGATGATATTGAAACTTACGAATTTCCAGAGGTGCTTCCTAAGCCTGCTAAACCTCGTTGGGCTACATTATATATAGGTAAAGGAAAAAAAGATAAATTGAATAAAATCGATATTGTAGGTTTCCTATATAAAAAAGGTGGAATGGCACGTGAAGACGTCGGGCAGGTAGATGTGAAAGAACATTATGCTTTTGTAGCTGTGCGCCGTAGCAAAATGAAGCAATTGCTTACGCTGATACGTGGTGAAAAAATCAAAGGAATAAAGACGATAATAGAGGAGGCTAAGTAAACTCTCTTATAAATATTCATTTTATTTGCATTTATTCTTCTGAATGTAAAGTAATAAATCCTCAATACTTTTAGTTTCTCTAAAAGTATTGTTCTTGATAAGCATGGATAACAAAATGGTGCATATATCCTGTATAAACCATAAAAAAGTAAGCTAAATGCGGTGTAAAAATGGAATTTCATCATGAAAGGTTTGTTTTAAAGAAATATTTCCGTAATTTCGCAAGGTCTAAAGACATTAATGAACGAAATTGTATAACCAAAACAAACTTCAAATGAAAAAGCATAATTTCAATGCAGGACCTTCTAATCTTCCTCGTGAGGTGATTGAGGATACGGCAAAAGCTATTCTCGATTTCAATGGTTCAGGCCTCTCACTGATGGAAATCAGCCACCGTGCTAAGGATTTTCAACCCGTTGTGGATGAAGCTGTAGCACTATTCAAAGAATTACTTAATATCCCTGAAGGGTATTCGGTACTGTTCTTGGGCGGTGGTGCCAGTTTGGAATTCTGCATGGTACCCTTCAACTTCCTTGAAAAGAAAGCTGCTTACCTGAATACAGGTGTATGGGCCAAAAAAGCCATGAAAGAAGCCAAAGCATTCGGTGAAGTAGTTGAAGTCGCTTCTTCCGCTGAATCTACTTATACTTATATTCCGAAGGACTATACAGTACCTGCTGATGCTGATTATTTCCACATCACAACCAACAATACTATTTATGGTACTGAACTTAAGGAAGATTTGAATGTAAATGTTCCGATGATTGCTGATATGTCTTCTGATATTTTCTCCCGTCCTATCGACGTGTCTAAATATATCTGTATCTATGGCGGTGCACAGAAGAATCTGGCTCCTTCCGGTGTTACATTTGTTATCGTGAAGAATGACGCTTTGGGTAAAGTTTCCCGTTATATCCCGACAATGCTGAATTATCAGACACATGTTGACAGCGGTTCCATGTTTAATACTCCTCCGGTTGTTCCTATCTATGCTGCATTGCAGACTTTACGTTGGATCAAGGCACAGGGTGGTGTGAAAGAAATGGAACGCCGTGCCATAGAAAAGGCAGATATGCTGTATGCTGAAATCGACCGCAACAAAATGTTCGTAGGTACTGCCGCACAGGAAGACCGTTCACGCATGAACATCTGTTTTGTGATGGCTCCCGAATACAAAGAATTGGAAGCTGACTTCATGAAGTTTGCTACAGAAAGGGGTATGGTAGGTATCAAAGGACACCGTTCAGTAGGTGGATTCCGTGCATCTTGCTATAATGCTATGCCAAAAGAAAGCGTACAGGCTTTGATTGACTGCATGCAGGAATTTGAGAAACTTCATTAATAATATTTATTCACCACAGAGTCACGCTGAGGTTTCACAGAGTTGTAGAACTCAGTGTTACTCAGTGAGACTCTGTGGTGAGTCTTTTTTAATATCATAGAATTATGAAAGTATTAATTGCAACAGACAAACCGTTTGCTAAAGTAGCTGTAGACGGTATTCGCAAAGAAATTGAAGCAGCAGGTTATGAACTTGCTTTGCTGGAGAAATATACAGAGAAAGCACAGTTACTGGATGCTGTGAAAGATGCCAATGCTATCATTATCCGTAGTGATATCATAGATGCCGAGGTGTTGGATGCAGCTAAAGAACTGAAGATTGTGGTACGTGCAGGTGCAGGTTATGATAATGTAGACCTGGATGCAGCTACTGCACATGGTGTATGCGTAATGAATACTCCGGGACAGAATTCAAATGCCGTGGCTGAACTTGCTTTCGGCATGATGGTGATGGCTGTCCGTAATATGTATAATGGTACTTCCGGTACGGAACTGAAAGGTAAGAAACTGGGTATCCATGCATATGGTAATGTAGGTCGTAATGTAGCCCGTATTGCTAAAGGTTTTGGAATGGAAATCTACGCTTTCGATGCTTTCTGCCCAAAAGAAGTAATTGAAAAAGATGGTGTGACAGCTGTTGACTCTGCTGATGAGCTCTATTCTACTTGTAATGTAGTTTCATTGCATATTCCGGCTACTGCTGAAACAAAGAACTCTATCAACTATGCTCTGGTAAACAAGATGCCGAAGGGTGGTGTATTGGTAAACACAGCCCGTAAAGAGGTTATCAACGAAACAGAATTGATTCAGTTGATGGAAGAACGTGCTGACCTGAAATACATGACTGACATCATGCCTGCTGCCAACGAAACATTTGCAGCTAAGTTTGTCGGACGCTACTTCTCTACACCGAAGAAGATGGGAGCACAGACTGCCGAAGCTAATATCAATGCAGGTATTGCTGCTGCTCAGCAGATTGTAGGCTTCCTGAAAGACGGTTGCGAGAAATTCCGCGTTAACAAAAAGTGAGATGAATAGCAGGACTGCCTATCAATTTGCAGTAATCTATCTGACGATAGGTGCTGGTATATTTGCATTGAGCAGTATATTCAGAAAAGAACTTTCAGATTTCGCCCTCGGCTTTTGCGAGGGCGTATCTGTTGTGCTGATAGTAGGTAGTGCCATCTATTTGATAGTGCATTTCATGAAAAAGAAATCTCAATAATCCATTAAAAACACACCTTGACTTATGGCTATAATTAAACCTTTTAAGGGCGTTCGTCCTCCGCAGGACCTGGTAGAACAGGTTGCTTCCCGTCCGTATGATGTGCTGAACTCAGCAGAAGCGCGCGAAGAAGCGAAAGGAAACGAGAAATCCCTGTATCATATCATTAAGCCCGAAATAGATTTTCCGGTAGGCACTGACGAACATGATGAATGTGTTTATCAGAAAGCTGCTGAAAACTTCCAAATGTTCCAGGATAAAGGCTGGTTGGTGCAGGACGATAAAGAAAACTATTACGTCTATGCGCAGACCATGAATGGAAAGACGCAGTATGGTCTGGTAGTTGGCGCTTATGTTCCCGACTATATGAACGGTGTCATCAAAAAGCATGAATTGACCCGCCGCGATAAGGAAGAAGACCGCATGAAGCATGTTCGCGTGAACAATGCCAATATCGAACCGGTATTCTTTGCATATCCTGACAATGCTACTCTGGATGCTATTATCGCTCATTATACTGCCGGAAAGCCAGTGTACGACTTTATCGCTCCCGGCGATGGTTTCGGACATACTTTCTGGATTATTGATAAACAGGAAGATATTGATGCCATCACTCAGGAATTTGCTAAGATGCCTGCCCTCTACATTGCCGACGGACATCATCGTAGTGCTGCCGCTGCTTTGGTGGGAGCTGAAAAAGCGAAACAGAATCCTAATCATTCCGGTGACGAAGAATACAACTACTTCATGGCTGTTTGCTTCCCCGCCAACCAACTGACAATTATCGATTATAACCGTGTTGTCAAAGACTTGAACGGTTTGACACCGGAACAGTTCCTGGCTGCTGTCAGCAAGAACTTCACGGTTGAAGAAAAGGGTGCGGATATTTATAAACCTTCCAGTTTGCATAATTTCTCCCTTTATCTGGATGGCAAGTGGTATAGTCTGACAGCTAAACCGGGTACATACAATGATAATGATCCGATTGGCGTGCTGGATGTGACCATTTCTTCTAATCTTATTCTGGATGAAGTACTCGGTATAAAAGACCTTCGTTCCGACAAACGTATTGATTTCGTCGGTGGTATCCGTGGTCTGGGCGAGTTGAAGAAACGGGTGGATAGTGGCGAGATGAAGGTAGCTTTGGCACTTTATCCGGTCAGCATGAAGCAGTTGATGGACATTGCAGATACGGGCAACATCATGCCTCCCAAAACAACGTGGTTTGAACCGAAATTACGTTCGGGACTGGTTATCCACAAATTGGATTAAAACTATTATTTGAAAAAGAAAAACGAGGATGTTCCTTTCAACGGACATCCTCGTTTCTTTTTAAGAATGATGCTTGTAATATCGTTTTCTCATCCATCGGTCGAACAGGACGAACAACGGAATTGTAATAAGTATCAGCACCCAGAATGCCGGTATCTGAATATGGTCAGGTTTCAAGTTTTCCGTAGGAGTGAAGGCCTCCTTGATGACATCACCAAAGTAAGTGGTTAATCCGGCAATGCAACATCCTGCTAAGAATACAGAAGCTGCTATCGTAGCAAACAAAGTCTTTCGTTCCGATTTCTTTTCCCGCAGACGCATAGCCTCTTCCACCTTTCTCATGGTGCGGTAAGCAAAGTTGGAAGGCAGGCGAAATTCATTTTCCGCTTTTACGGCTCTTTTCAGTCCTTTATCTTTTTGTTCTTCGTTCATACTTCCTCTTGTTTAATGAGTACATATATCTTTTTGCGTATGCGATGCAATTTTACTTTTGCATTGCTCTCTGTCAGGCCCAGAATCAGGGCGGTTTCATTCATCGTCTTTTCTTCATAGTAGAATAGAGTAATCAAGGCACGTTCGTCAGAGTTCAGTTTTTCTATGGCTCTGTTTAGTTTGATAATCATTTCCTCGCTTTCGTCGTTCAGCGTTTCATCAACCTGTTGCTCCGAAATATTGGCGAGTAACGTATCATCCATGGCAAAGGTATCAAATTTCCTTTTACGGGCTGCCGAAATAGCCGTATTATAAGCAATGGAATATATCCATGTGGAGAAAGAACTTTCGGCTTTGAAAGAGGAGAGGTGCTGGAACGCTTTCAGAAAAACGTCTTGCGTCAGCTCTTCGGCATCCTCCTGATTGCAGATGATGCGGGCAATCAGGGAAAATACCTGTTGACCGTACTGATTCAGGAAGTTTTCGTACAGAGCAGTTTCTCCTTTCAATATTCGTCGGATAATATGTGTTTCATTATTCTCCATTTTGCTCTTTAGACGCAACTCTCTATATAAGGTTACAGAATCCGGAAAGAAATATTTTTTTTCGCAGAATGTGTAACCTCACAAAGAAGCCTGCGTCTAAAGTGTACAAAGGAACAAAAATACTAATTTAAAACGAAACGAATATGATGGATTTTATTATGGTGCCTACGATTATGGCAATCATTACTTTAGGAATTTACAAACTGTTTGAATTGTTTGTATGTAAGAAGGAGCGCCTGATGCTGATTGAGAAGATGGGGGATAAGTATGTCCCGGATGTGGCTTGTATGCCGAAACTTTATGGCAATTTTTCTTTCTCGGCATTGAAATTAGGATGCCTGCTGGTGGGCATGGGATTGGGATTGTTGATAGGTTTTGTAATTTGCACTTCGGCAATTCCCGGATACTTGGATAAGGATGTGGACAACTGGCGTGTTTATCGTGAGACGGTATCTTTGGTTTATGGAGCTTGCGTGCTTTCGTTTGGAGGTATTGGGCTTATCACAGCCTTTATTGCAGAGTTGAAGCTCAGTAAGAAATAATGGCCGGAATTTAGGAATTTTCTTATGATAAAAAAGAGTTGTCAGTCATTGGCAACTCTTTTTTGCGTTAAGAGAGAACCTTAAGGATTCTCCGTGTGTTACTATATTAGTAAATAACCTAACCAGATAAGAATATGGATAAAAAAGAAGAAAAAGCTCTCGAAAATAAGAGCAAGATACAAAAAAGTGCTGAAGAAACATTACCTGGACGACAATTGGGCTTATATTCCAAAGTCGATAAGAAAGAAGTGCGCAACATGGTTTCTGAAATAAATCCGGATAAGAATAGCTTGGGCAGCAGAGGATAGTTTCGTTTTAATTGACTATCTTTGCAACGCATTTAAAGTTTATAGAACAATGAAAACGAAGAAACGCAGGGATGTCCTATCGGCATTCAAGGAAGCGAACCGCTCGATAGAGCTGGAACGCAATGGGGGGCGTTGGATTGCAAAAGACCGTCCGCATAAAAACAAGAAGAAGTATTGTCGTAAAGATAGTAAGAAAGAGTTGTCACGTATCATCGATGGCAGCTCTTTTTGTTTTATATCACTCTTTTTGTTAACTTCGCCGTTTCTAAAATTAAAAAAACTATGTTTCGTAAACTTGTAGCAATAGAACCTGTAAGTCTGATTCCGTCAGCAGAAAAAGAACTGCACTCGTATGCAGATGAAGTTGTGATGTATCCTGATATTCCGGCAGGAGATGAGGAAATTATAGCCCGCATCGGAGATGCCGATGCTGTGCTCCTGAGTTATACTTCCCGGATAAACCGTGCGGTGTTGGAGGAGTGTACGGATATTAAATATATCGGGATGTGTTGTTCGTTGTACTCTCCCGAAAGCGCCAACGTGGATATCCGCTATGCCAATGAACGGGGAATAACAGTAACCGGTATCCGCGATTATGGCGACGAGGGTGTGGTGGAATATGTGGTCAGTGAGTTGGTGCGTTGTCTGCATGGGTTTGGTCAGGAATCATGGGAAGATATGCCGCGCGAGATTACCGGGCTGAAAGTTGGTGTTGTGGGTCTGGGTAAGTCCGGTGGCATGATAGCGGATGCATTGAAGTTTTTCGGTGCGGAGATTGCCTACTTTGCCCGTAGCGAGAAGCAGGAGGCGGCAGCTAAAGGATATCGTTTCCTGCCGTTGAACGAACTTCTTGCTCAGAGTGAGGTTGTTTTCTGTTGCCTCAATAAGAACACGGTTTTGTTGCATGAGGCGGAGTTCGGACAACTGGGAAACAAGAAGATTTTGTTCAATACCGGATTATCCCCGGCATGGGACGAACCGGCATTTGTCAAGTGGCTGGAAGGTGACAATCTTTGTTTTTGTGATACGGTGGGAGCTTTGGGTGGAGAGCAACTTTTGAGTCATCCCCATGTCCGTTGCATGCAAGTATCCACTGGCCGCACCCGTCAGGCGTTTGACCGCCTGAGCGAGAAAGTGCTTGCCAATATAAAGGAATATATCCGGTAATCGAATCAGAAGAATACAATCGGTGATGTGATATTGAGCAGGGTGTTCACCACAGACCACCCTGCTATTTCAGCCGTGGCGCTGTACACATCGATTACGGCATGCACCTGCTCATTCTTTATTTCTACTCTTTGCGTATCTCCCACAAATCCGGGGGTGGACTGTATGGACATTTGCATGTTTTCGGGACCGACAGAAGCCAGTGAGGCGGCAACGGCTACATTAACTTTGGTAGGGAACATGGCGATGGCTTCGGTTGCATTGCCTGAGAAAACAATCCGTTGCTCGTTTTGCAGAGCCTCATCATATACAGCAGTTCCTTTCAAAGCATCAGGACCCTTTTCATTAAAAAACTTGGCGGTTGCATTTCCCATCAGGGAGGCTGTGCGCAGCACATCAAATCCGCCGGTAGCTCCGGAGACGATATACACACGTGTGCTATTCGCTTGGGCTGTCTCTATCACTTCCTGATAAAAAGCAGTGTCTGCCAGTGCGCCAATAGAAAGGGTGACGATAGAAGTCCCGTTCTTCAATGCAGGCAGGGCAAGTTCTTTCATGGCGGCAGGGGAGGCTGCTTCCACTAAGTAATTGGGCTTCAGTGCCAGTAAATCTTCTATGGTTGTGCAAGCCATACATGTTTTTCCATGTTGCTGCATTTTGGCAACGATACGTTCAGCTTTTTCTGCTGTACGAGAGTATACACCCACTAAATCATATTCAGGCAACAAGCCATTGACAACTGCATCCGAAACTATTCCGGCGAGTCGTCCACATCCGACGATAACTAATTTTTTCATGGGGCAAAGATACTCCTTATTCGTATAAACTCCAAAATGCAGCTATGAGCTTCGTCTATTTTTTGCGGGACGATATAAATGTTGTACTTTTGTTGTACAAAAAGCAATAAGAAGTTTGAGTATATGGGACGAAAAGAAGAATATAAACTGCAAAATGAGCAATACTTGGAAGCGTTGCGTGCAGAAGAAGAAATCAAAGAACTACCTTGCGGAATCCTCTACCGTGTATTGGAAAGCGGCAACGGTGATAATACTCCCCGTTTAAATAGCATTGTGACTGTGCACTATAAAGGCACCTTGATAAACGGTCGTGAATTTGACAACTCCTGGAAGCGCAATTGTCCTGAAGCATTTCGTCTGAACCAAGTTATCGAAGGTTGGCAGATAGCCCTGCAACGAATGCATGTAGGTGACCATTGGATAGTCTATATCCCTTACACAATGGGATACGGAACACGTAGCAGCGGTCCTATTCCCGCTTTCTCCACTTTGGTGTTTGAAGTTCAGCTATTAGGAATCGCATAATCATGTCATCATGAAAATTCTGATTATTAACGGAAGTCCCCGCAAGCAAGGCCATATCTCAAAGATGCTTCAACTTATGGAAACAGAAGCAAAAGACAATGGCGACGAAGTAACCGTCGTGAGAGTTGCCGATCTGGCAATCCGTCCTTGCATCGGCTGCATGAGTTGCCGTGAGAAACTGAAATGTTGCCTGCCGGAAGATGATGCACAGCGCGTACTGAAACAGATAGAAGAAGCTCATGCCTTGATTATCGGTGCTCCCTGCTATTGGGGGAATTTGCCCGGACAACTGAAAGTAATGTTCGACCGTATCGTTTACGGAATGATGGGAGAGACATCGCGAGGCATTCCTATCGGGCTGCATAAAGGAAAAAAGGCCGTTATCGTCAGTACTTGCACCACCCCGTATCCTTTCAATATCCTCTTTAATCAGTCAAGGGGAGTGGTGAAAGCACTAAAGGAAATTCTGAAATGGAGTGGATTCAAAGTCATCTCTGCCATTGAGAAAGGCGGAACGAAGCAACATCCCGGACTGACGGAGCGAGAGATGAAACGCTGCCGCAAAGTGATACGTAAGCTGTAATCAAGAAACCATTGAAAGATAAATTTTAGAAGGAACGACAAATCTCTACCACCGTTTCTGAGATATTTGCGCGTGCAACTTCCGGTTGCATGGCCTGCTCCAACGTTATGGATGGTGGATTGATAGAATATACTCCCCGAAATCCCGCCCGATGCAGGTCGTCTGCATTTTCTACGCTACCGGCTATCAGTATAACCGGAATTTTCTGTTTGCGAGCTTTGTCAAGTATGCCGGAAGGAACTTTCCCCATTAATGTTTGTTTGTCGGCCTTTCCTTCGCCGGTGATAATCAAATCAGCACCTTTTATTTTATTGCTGAAATCAAGAGTCTCCAGCATCAACTGTATACCCGGTTTCAATTTTGCATTCAGAAAAGCCAGCAAACTGCCCCCCATACCACCGGCGGCACCTGCTCCGGGATGATTGGAAATGTCTTTTCCCGTTTTGTGGAAGATGACTTCTGCAAAGTTTTTCATGCCTGCATCCAGCGCCTCTACCATTTTCCGGTCCGCTCCCTTCTGAGGAGCAAAGATATATGCGGCGCCTTCCGGTCCACAGAATGGATTTTGTACGTCGCAGGCAACGGTAAAATGGGAAGTTCTTAAATCAGGGTGGACGAAACTTGTATCTATGGAAACAACTTCCATTAAAATTTTTCCGTTACCAGTTTCCAATATCTTCCCTTCTTTATTCAGAAACCGGAAACCTAAGGCCTGTAACATTCCCAGCCCGGCATCATTCGTTGCACTGCCACCAATGCCGATGATGAAGTTGCGGCAACCACGTTCCAACGCATCACGAATCAGTTCTCCCGTTCCGTAGGAGGTGGTCAGCATCGGATTCCTTTTCTCCGGCGGAACCAGAGGCAACCCGCTGATGCTTGCCATTTCTATAAAGGCCGTTTTCCCGTCTTCCGAAATGCCGTAGTAAGTATCGTGCCATTCCATGAGAGGGTTGTGGGCAGAAATCTGCACTTCACGTCCGTTGGTTGCTGCAATCAGCACATCCAGCATTCCTTCGCCGCCATCGGCTATAGGTAGAGACAGAATTTCACACTCCGGGAATACAGAACGAATACCCTCAGCAGCAACTTTTCCTGCTTCTGCCGAGGATAAACATCCTTTGAAGGAGTCGATGGCGATGACTACTTTCTTCATGTATTTAGATTTCCTCTATATCTTCTATATCTTCCAGTTTGGCTTCGGTCTTAGCTTCCGTCTTTGTCAATTTCTTGGTATTGTTGGCAATAACTGCCAAAGCGCGATACAGTTCAGCAAGCAGGCGTGCAAATACAACAATCAGGAAACCGTATATCGGCATGAGGAAGAAAATGCCTGTAGATACCGGCATGACGTATTGTAATTCGTTTGCTGCCAAGAGTGCGATAATCAGTGAGCAAAGTGTGCCAACAACACCGATATAAAGTCCGAGCCATTCACCCACTGTCTGTGTCAGATGGGATACTACAGGGATAGCAATGAATTCGTTGTCTTCCTGGATGACTTCTTTCAGTTTGTTTTTCCGGTTCATCCAGAGCAGATAGCTGCCCCATGCACCACCGCAAAGGATAATAAATATCAGAATAAAAGCAAAGATTGCTTTCCCCTCGGCGAACTTGAAGAACCCCGTGTCGATGACTTTCACCAGGATTGCAATAGGAAATAGCAGATTTAGTACAGCAAAGATGACATAAAGCCAACGGAAAGGTTCACGGAAGAAACGTCCGTTGTCGATGTAACCCAGCAGAGGGTCGAGAAAGGTAAACAGCTTGTTGTTCATAGTGATAAATGTTACTTATGGGAGGACCTTGCATTCTAAGATTGTAAGTATGAGGCCCTGATACATACTTATAATCAGAAGTTTTTCTATTGAATGCGGTTCTGTTTTGACAAATTTACAAAAAAAACTTTTAAACTCTGTCCGTTTCGTCTGAAAAAGAGAGAGGATTAGAAACTATTTTCTCATAACGATAAGAATACGTATCTTTGCACCATGAGTGAAGATACCTACAAAACCATAAACGCCCCTGCCGAAGGGATTTATACCGAGAAGCGTAGCAAATTCATTGCTATCGCTTTGCCTGTGCGTACTGTCGATGAGGTAAAATCGCATCTGGAAACTTATCAGAAGAAATATTACGATGCCCGCCACGTCTGCTACGCCTATATGTTGGGAGCCGAGCGCAAGGATTTCCGTGCCAATGATAACGGAGAACCTTCCGGTACGGCAGGAAAACCTATCCTGGGACAGATTAACTCCAATGAACTGACCGATATACTGATTATCGTGGTCCGCTACTTCGGTGGCATCAAGTTGGGGACGAGCGGACTGATTGTAGCTTATAAAGCTGCTGCCGCCGAAGCGATAGCTGCTGCCGAGATTATAGAAAAGACGGTGGATGAGACGGTGGCTTTCCTGTTTGAATACCCTTTTATGAATGACGTGATGCGCATTGTCAAGGAGGAGGAGCCGGAAATACTGGAACAGTCGTACGATATGGATTGCCGCATGGCGCTTCGCATCCGTAAGTCGATGATGCCGAAGCTGAAGGCACGCCTGGAAAAAGTCGAGACATTGCGCTTTGAAGAGGATGCGTAATGTCTCAGCTCCCCGGAGAAAATTCCTCCGGTACGTCTATTTCAGAGATAAATCGTTATAGTGGATTTTCCTGTGCGTCCCGTCGCAGAAGGGTTGTTTATAAGAGCGTCCGCAGCGACACAAGGCGATTCTTCCTTTTCGTACCTCTGCTTTTCCCTCCCGGTCTATCAATTTGAAATTGCCTTCTACAATAAAAGGTCCGTTGGGTGTAGCCGTGATGGCTACTGTATTTTCTTCTGTTTCCATATCATTGTTTTTTTAATGTTATACGTTTCAAATAAAACGTTTGCGTATGGAAATAGTTTATCCATTCACTTTTTTTGTATGGATTTCCTTATCTTTGCACTTATAAATAATATATAGATATATGGCATTCGAAGCAACAAAGCGTGAGTTGGGCGAACTCTACACATTCTTTCGCCTGTTGGCAGACGGAAAGGTTTCATTGGGCACACCGCAAGTCCGGAAGGATGAAGCAAAGTGCTGGTCCATTGCGATGGTACAAAGGGAAGAGCATGACGGCACGCGCCGTTATTATATAGAACAGGAAAATATCCGTATCGTCAGCGGGGCGGTGGAGAAAATGGGGACGTTTACTGTGGCTGACAAGGAAGAACAGAACATTCCCCGCGAAGACTTTGGCGGGGCGGCAGAGCTGATACTTGAATTGCTGAAAACGACTGCCGGTTCCGATACGATTGAAGTTCCCGAAGGTCTGGAAGGTTTTCTCGATGCCATCAATATCTACGATTTGGAGGCGAAGACGGAAGACCGCACGGATTTCTCTGTTGCCTTCTGGCACGCTGAAGCACCGTTGACGGGATTTAATGTCCGTTGCCGCCTCAGTTCGATGAACCCGTTGCTGGATGGCGGACGCACGGCAAACCTGAAACTGGAACAGTCGGGTATCAAGTTTGCTACGCCTACGGTGAACAAGGTGAATGCTTTGCCGGAATCTCCGACGGAGGTTACCGAGCGTATGCTGATGATTGAGCGTCTGGGCGGAGTGCTGAAATATTCGGATGTGGCGGACCGTGTGTTCCGTTGCAACCTGCTGATGATTGATTTACACTTCCCCCGTATGTTGGCGGAGATGGTGCGCATGATGCACCTCGATGGCATTTCCCGTGTCAGCGAACTGACGGAGCGTATCAAAGAGATAAATCCCCTGAAGATAAAAGATGAGCTGATAAACAAACATGGTTTCTATGAGTTTAAGATGAAACAGTTCTTGTTGGCACTTGCCTTGGGCATGCGTCCGGCAAAGATTTATAACGGTACGGACTCAGCCGTAGAAGGCATTCTGCTGGTAAATGCGGAAGGAGAGGTGCTTTGCTATCATCAGTCGGAGCGCCAGGTATTTGCCGATTTCTTATATCAGAACACTCGTTTCGAGAAAGGCTCGGTAGATAAGGATAAGTACGGTTTCCTTGAAAAAGAGAACGGCGTGTATTATTTCAGACTGAATGTAAAGATTGGGTTGACAAAAAAATAATGAGTATGAATGAGATTTTAAAGACCATCAAGTCGCGTCGCAGTGTGCGCGCTTATACGGAACAACAGATTTCGCAGGAAGATTTAACTGCCATTCTGGAAGCGGCAACCTATGCCCCCAGTGGTATGGGACTCCAGACGTGGCATTTCACCGCTATTCAGAATGACGCTGTACTGGAAGAACTGAACGAAAAGATTAAAGGCGCTTTTGCCAAGAGCGATGAACCCCGTTTGCAGGAACGCGGACATAGCCGGACGTATTGTTGTTATTATCATGCTCCTACACTCGTCATTGTTTCCAACGAACCGACACAGTGGTGGGCAAGCATGGATTGTGCCTGTGCCATGCAGAATATTTTCCTTGCAGCCAAGTCTCTCGGCATCGGTTCCTGCTGGATAAACCAGTTGGGGCAAACTTGTGATGATCCTGATGTGCGTGCTTTCCTTACGAAGCTGGGCATCCCCGAAAACCACCGCGTATATGGTTGTGCCGCTTTAGGTTACGCCGCTGCCGCTCCGGTGAAGGAGAAGAAACTGGCGGAAGGCACTGTGACGGTTATTAAGTGATACTGAACGTTCCCTTGTTCTCTATATTTACTTTCGTATGCTGAATATATTTGTCATCTGTTGTCCTGCATAGAGGTATGGGATAAAGATGACTGGATTGAATGTTTTGCCATCTTGCGGAGCTTGATGGAAAAGAATGCAGGGAATCCGTATGATGAAAATGCAAAAAGAAAGCATTTGGGGAGAATGAAAGGAATGTTGTATGGTGATATTCCTGTAAATGCTTCCATACGTTTGTATATGGTTAAATTTCAATCAAATGGACTTTAAGAGAATGATTGGAATGCTTCGAAATGTAGCGGATAAAACTTCTTTCAGAAGAAGATTTTTCCATGTTTTGGATAAAAATAGCCTTATATCCGATAGGGCTACACCCTTTTAAGTACATGGTTACACCCTTTTGGGCATATGGCTACACCCTTTTTGCTGAATGGTGTAGCCCTTTTTCAACCCCGTTATCTCCCCTGTTATGTTCGTTTCTGCCGATAGGAACTTCCGTTACTGCTCGTGGGAACTCCGGTTTCCCTTAATGGGAACTCCAGTTCCCTTTAGTGGGAACGACAGTTTCTCCTTGTGGAAACGCTCGTTTCCTGCTGGTAGGAAACCCCAATTGCTTGTTTGCTAATTGATTATGAAAGCATCTGGAAAGTGTCAAAAAACGATGCGAAGCTGCAGGGTAAATCGGGAGCCGATGGACGAATAAGTATTAGATAAAAGACAATATGAGGAAAAGTCATAACAATAACGAAAAGACTTTTCTTCGTATGTTTACCCATCGTTGATGTAGCGAATCACTCTTGCCGTTTTCTTTCCCCACTATACAGCAAAGAAGGTGTTCATAAAAATGCCCGCAGGGGAGGCGGCAGTCAGGTAATTAATGAATTATACATGAAGCAATTTCGTATAATTCCGTCGCCTCGCCCTGTGGGCTCCCTCTTTTCACAAAGCGGGTTGAAATGAAGCTATATTCCGATAAGAATTTACTTCATTTATCTCTGCATATCAATGATACCGCTATCCGTATCGCTATTGTTCAATCCCTTGTTTCCGGCTTTGTGTCTGCGGCCGAACTCAAACGTATAGCCTACGCGGAGTATGAACATCTGTCCCGTTTCTTTTACAAAAGTTTCCGAACGGAAAGGCGCTACCTCACTGATACGTTCTTTTCCCACCTTATAATTATTGGTGAAAGGAAACAGAACACCAATCCCTGCCTGAAAGTTTTGCTTGGCATACATCGCCATAAATGCGGTCTGATTCTCATTCTTCTTGATGGTTTCACCAAAGAAGTTATTCTGCACCTTCCGGAACTGCCCGAGCAGTGAGAAACCTTTGTATTGCAATTGCGCCATCACACTGTAATAAAATTCATCGTACGTGTGACTGTATGTCAAGCCTTCCGACCAATTGCGGGTATATCCTCCCGAAGCATAAAGCGTCAGGAAATCTTTCAGCCCGAAGAGCGTTGCGCCGTTGATGCCTACCATCAGTTCCGCATTTAGGCTTTGGAACGACCGTTGGTTTTCATCTTTCAATATCAGTTTCCCGTCCTCAACGAAGATGCTTTCCATGATGGGACTGTCGTAATACTGGTGGCGCACGCTCAGATTGGCATTGAACTGCTTCTTCGAATAGCTGTAAGACAAAGAGTTCGTGAACTGCTGATACGTTTTCAGCAACGGATTACCACGAACTATCTGTATCGTATCTATAGCCTGCTCCACATCCGTCAACGAACCAAGCGACGGTATGGCGGGACTGATATTGAACCGGTAGCGCAGGAAGCCCGCTTTCTTCATATTGTAACTCAATCGTACGGTAGGCGTGAAGGTATAGTAAGCATGGCTTTCGTTGCTTTCCTTGAACCAGGCGCGCGTCATGCCCACACTACCCGCATAACTGAAATCCTTCACCTTGCCCTGCACCTCAAAGAAAGCGGAAGTCTGCGACTGGTCCATTTTCGAAGTAGTGGGATTGGAGCCTTTGTATTCATTCTCCGTCCTCATCTGGTAGTGGCGGGCGCCACCGCTCAGTTTCACATCCTTGAAGCTCTTTTCATAAATGGCCTCACCGATGACAGAGCGTTTATCGCCATCCACCAGTGTCTGAATATCCGCCAACGGTGCATTCTCGTCCTTGTACTCCTTATATTTACGGTTGTTCTTGGTGTGGATGAGCGTTCCCGTCACATTCATCTGTATGCTTTGCTGATGGGGCAGGGTATGCTGGAAGTAAAGGTCGAGTGCCGGAGAATAGCTGGATGTGTGGTTATTGACGTATGAATAGATAGACTCCGTGCTGCCTACTGCCCACATCCGGTTCAGCTCGTTCTGGTAAGGAGCGTTGTTGAGGTTATTGCGGAAGATGGCGTTGAAGACATACTTGTCCGCTTTCGTCAGATTGTATGTCAGGTTCAGGTTGTTGATGAAACTGAGTGCGGGGGATTCGTCTTCGATACCTTCCTTGATGCGGTCGATGGTACGGTCGCCCAGGTGGAAGGTTTCGTGAGATTCGAGGCGGCTGTGATACTTGCCGTTCTTGTTGAAGTAGTCGATGCCCCATTCGGAGTTTTTGTAATTGAACTTCGCACTCAGGAAATTCTCTCCCCACAGGGTATGGGGTGAGTCGGAAAGCTGGAAGTTTACCACACCACCCGTTTCGCGGCGGCGCAGGATGATGTTCACCACAGCGCCCAGTTCGTCGTCACCGTATTGCTTGCCGGGGTCTTCAATGAACTCCACGCGCAGCACGTCTTTGGCTCTGATGGCGGCTATTTCCTTGTCTGTCACCTTGATGCCGTTGATGCGGGTTTGCACGGCTCCACCGCCACTGACACTCATGCTGTTGGTGAAGTTGTCCACTTGCAGGCGGGCGATACCGAGATTGTTCAGCAGGTCGTAGGCACCGAACGAGCGTTTCAATTGGCTTTCGGTGGGCAGGATAATCTGACGATCCACCCGTTGAAGCACGTTACTGGCGGATACGGTTACCTCGCCCAGACTGACGGCATCTTCCTGCAACTGTACATCGCCCAGATCGAGGTTGTTGTTCAGTTTCAGCAGGATGACTTCACTCTGATAGCCGATGAAAGTAATGGCGAGGCGGTAGTTGCCCGCCTTGATTTTATTGAGAGTGAACTTGCCCTGTGCATCCGATGTTACTCCGGTCACCAAGGTGGAGTCTGTGGCCCATAGTGATACGTTGGCGGCTATAATCGCCTCTTGAGAAGCGTCTGTGACACGTCCTTTGACGGAGAGGTTCTGTGCCTGCGCACTGAGTACGCAGAGGACAAGCAATAGTAAAAATAGTTTTGTTTTCATATTCGTTTCTGTTAGTAGATTACTAATCAATTAGGGATACAGATTTCACTCCTCCCCATTGGGGAAGATTCTATCTATTGTATTTCAATAGTTTATACTTTCTTCGTTGAGACGGTGAAAGTTAGGATTGTACGGCGGAATTCAGTTCGTACATCAGCGTAAAAACCTTGACTATGATGAGTACGAAGAGGAGTCCGAAAGTAATCCATAATGCTGTCTTTGCGTATCTCTTCATGAACTGCTGTTTTTAAGTTTATTATATCGTTCTGTTATTTCATCTATGCTGATGCCAAGCAGGTCCATAATGCTGAACAGGTCGGCAAGCTGGTTTTCAAAGAATTCTTTCTTCTGTATCTTCATCACTTTCTTCATGGCATCCTTTGAGAGATAGAAGCCCATGCCCCGCTCGGGATAGATGATGTCCTCCGCTTGCAGGTATTCGTAGGCTTTCAGCACGGTGCGCGAGTTCACGGCAAGCTGCGTGGAAAGCTCCCTGACCGAGACTATTCGTTCGCCCGCCGTCCACTCACGGGTGAGTATCTTGCTGAAACAGAAGTCTACAATCTGCTGGTATATCGGTTTATTGGTCTTGAAGTCCATAGCTTACAGTTGTTTTTCTTTGAGCAGGAAGTAGCTCGATATCCATATTCCGATGCTGAACAAGATAGGGGTACCGTAGTTGCAGAAAGCAATGATGGCTTCTGACGTGCTGCTTATCGGGAAATTATAGATGGGATAGGCTATGTTTGCTATCCAATATCCGTGGCTGTCGGCAGGTTCCCACAATGTTATTGAGAGTATAATCCCGAAAATGAGAATGAAGCAGGAACACAAAACGATGAAGGAATTTATCAGCTTCTGGCGTTTGAAGGCTATGCATCCGAGGAAGAAAATTCCTTGCATCAAGCTGCATGACAGTATCTGGTCTTTTTCTATCAGGTGAAATTCAATGTGGCTGCCGAAGTGTTGCAGGTAGTCAGTGCCTGAGAGTATTAGTAACCCTTTTATGCTTGTTATCAGCAAGAAACAGAACAGCGGGAGTACGAGTAGATACTTCATCCACAAGTGCAGGAACTTCTCAAAAACGGAAGCGGGCATCAACAGGTATAGAGTGGAGGTCTGTTTGGTGATATTTATCTCCAACAGGCAGGGGGCGATGCAGAGAAACCACAGCACGTAGCGGCTGAGGGAGAAAGCCTGTGTATGTTCGATGTAATAGCTTGAGCCTTTGTTGATATCATACATCATGCAGAGAAGACAAATGCCCAGCACAATACCGGCACTCCATAGCAAGTGTCGGCCGGTTTCCTGTTTCTTGTACTGTTCCAGCAGGAAGAAACGTTTCAGGTTGAAGGTTGCATTCATATTCTTTGTTTATTTGAACATTGATTTTATCTTTTCCGGCACTTGCAGCACTGCTTTGTACAGCAGTTCTATATCCGGTGTATTTTCTTCTTCCTCTTCATTAGGCAACACGGAGAAATATCCGGGTAATTCCTGTTCGCTGTAAATGCTGTCTTCGGGCAGACTGTCTGTCCGGGCAAAGAGGAGGCGCTGGCTGATTTCGTCCAATGAACGGTTCAGCAAGATTTCGCCTTCGCCGAGGATGATGAGGTGATCCAGCAGGTTCTCGAAGTCGTGTGCCTGATGGGTAGAGATGAGGAGCGTACTGTCATCATCTATGCTGCGGCTGATGATACGTTTCAGAGCTTGTCGGGATGTGATGTCCAGTCCGTTTGTAGGCTCGTCGAGTATCAGGAGCGGGGTATGCAGTGCAAAGGCATACGCCAGCATCGCCTTCTTCTGCTGACCATAAGAAACTGCGGATAACTTCTGTTTCCTGTCAATCTTCAGTTCTTCAAGATTCTGTTCAAACTCTTTGTGGTTGAAGTGAGGATAGAAAGCGGAATGCCGTGTGGCAAAAGCGGAAATGCTTTCGGAAGGCATCTGCATTTCTTCGGGCAGAAAGAAGTAGCGGCTCAATAAGGCGGGTTCTCTTTTTGCCGGATTCATCCCATCAATGCTGCATTCTCCTTTCCAAGGAAAAAGTAGTCCGCAAAGGAGATGTATCAGTGTGGTTTTACCTACACCGTTCTCTCCCAGAAGTCCATATATTCCGTTGCCTATCTCCAAAGATATATCATTGAAAATAGGATGGTTAGACTTGTAGCCGTAGCTGATGTTTTCTATCTTTATCATAGTTTTTTAAGTGTTGCACTGATGTACAACACTGCAAACGTAGGGGAAGCTGAGGAGAAAAACAAGGAAGGGAGAGATTAATTAATATATTTTAGCAGTCAGCGAAGTCTTGTCGTAGTGGTATGCCGACTATTGTAACTTTTACAATTCAATGAATTTCCTTTTAAAAGGTCTGTTTTTCCCAATTTGTTTATATATAAGTTTTATTCTGGCTACATATCCGCAACGTTTGAAGCCTTTCGCCGAGGCGCGGTTTGAGGATTGTACATAGGCAAAAGTGACGGATTTACCTTGTTTCCGTGCTTCATACTCTCTTATGGCGATTATTTTCCGATGTAATCCTTCTCCCCTATGATAGGGGTTGGTATAGTCGTCAAACAGATAAGCTGTATTCGGATCCATCTTTCTGTTTATGAAGTTGTCGTGATTTGTTGAGATTGCGCCATAACATATCAGGTTATCGCCATCGTAGATTCCGTAGTATGAATATCCCGGTTGGTCAATAAACCTTTCAATTTGTTTCAACTTGCGATTATTAAACCACTTCCCATCGAATTTCATTTGCTTTCTGAAGTCATCCATTGTCATTTTGTGATACTGTACTAATGTGTCGGTATCTATGGTTTCGGGAAGCTCTTTGAAGTATGCTAAGTACTTAATGTAAGTAATACCCAGCATTCTCACGACTTTAAAGATTGTTTTGTACAGGCATCCTATTATGCCGTAACGTTTGATTATGTCTGTTAGCTTGTTCATTTTGACTGTCCGTTTTTATAAAATCAACCACACCGCCATCATGTGGCATATTGATCCTCCCAATACGAAGAAATGAAATATAGAATGCATATAACGTTGCCGGAAAGAGTAGAACACCGCTCCGGTGATGTAGCAAATGCCCTCACCGATCATCCAGTAGCACGTTCCTGCGGCAACGGCATATAGAGGTTTGAAGGCAACCAGTACGGACAGCCCCATAACGATGAAACAGATTGTTTCCACATTGCTATGTTCCTCCATTTTGCGGAAACTCGCGATAGTGCCGATGATAGCGCACAACCAGACAAAACCGAATAGTCCCCATCCCCAAGCGCCTTCGCTCCGCAGTGCAATGAGTGTGACGGGTGAATAACTGCCCGCAATATGCCAGTAGATAGCCGCATGGTCCCAATTCCGCAACCGCTTTTTCCAGGGATTATGGTATTTCAGCGCATGGTAGAGAGTAGAGGCAACGTAAGAGCCGAGCATGCCGAAGAGGTAGAGCCAGATGCCGAATACAGCCCAGAAGTTTCCACTCTGATAGCTTTTTACGAGAAATATCGTGCCGACAACAACTCCCATCAGGATGCCTGCGGCGTGCGAGAGGGTATTTATTCTCTCTTCGGCTTTTGTGTAGAAAAGTCCGTTTTGTTTCTTTTTCCGGGTGATGCTCATTTCTTCGGTTAGTACTCGTGACACTTCCGCAAAGGTATGCCTTTTGGGGCAGAAAGCAAAGATTTGCTATTTTATATTTTCGCCATCTCCCTATTGTAAGGTGTGCTTTTCGAAACTGTCCTTCTGAATGGAGTAACGGCAAGCCAGACGGTTCCAGTTCCAATGCCCGGTCGTACATATTGAGAGCAAGATATAGGTTCGACTGTCGGCCATAAGCCATGATGATGCCGTTTCCCACTTTTTGCAGACTGTCATTTATTTGATGAAGGTGGGCACGAATGGCAAGTAGTTCGTATTTCAGCAATGAATCGTTAGGAGCAACATCATTATATATATGCGGACGAATATTTATTCGTCCGCATACACCAAGAGAGTTTATTCAAAGCATCCGTAGCACGTCGGCAACAGCTTACGGTCGCCCAGCGTGTTATCCACACGCGCTACGTTTATCCAGAATTTGTTTTCGCGTACACTTTCTATCGGATAAACCGCCTTTTCCCGAGTATAGCTGTGTTCCCAGTTGTTGGCAACCACTTCATATTCGGGGTGCGGAGCGTTTATCAGAACATTGTCTTCCTTATCTGCTTTGCCTTCTTTCACTTCCTGAATTTCTTCCCAGATGTTTAACATTACATTAATGAAATTATCCAGCTCGCTGAGGCTTTCGCTTTCCGTAGGCTCTATCATCAGTGTACCGTGAACAGGGAAGGAGAGGGTAGGAGCATGATACCCATAATCCATCAATCGTTTGGCAATGTCATTCTCGCTGATACCTGTTTCTTCGTGAACCTTACGGCATTCCAATATCATCTCATGGCCTACGAAACCCATAGCGCCACGATATACGATACCATACGTATCTTTCAGACAGGCTGCCAGATAATTAGCGCTGAGAATAGCGATTTTGGTAGCACGTGTCAATCCTTCCGTACCCATCATACGGATATATCCGTAAGTGATAGGCAAAATACCGGCGCTACCGAATGGGGCGGCAGATACAGTATTGGCAGGATTGCCGAACAGCGGATGTCCTGGCAAGAATGGGACGAGATGTTCTGCAACGCAGATAGGACCTACGCCCGGACCACCGCCACCATGAGGCGAAGCAAATGTCTTGTGCAGGTTCAGGTGGCAAACGTCGGCGCCAATAAAGCCGGGATTTGTCAGACCTACTTGCGCATTCATGTTGGCGCCGTCCATATATACCTGTGCTCCGCATTCATGGATGATGCGGCAGATTTCTACGATTTCTGTTTCAAAAATACCGTGAGTAGAAGGATAGGTAATCATCAGTGCGGCAAGGTCGTCTTTGTTTTCTTCCGCCTTGGCACGAAGATCATCCATGTCCACATTACCCTGTGCGTCGCAAGCACAAGTCACAGTAGTAAAACCGGCTTGGATGGCAGATGCCGGATTGGTGCCATGGGCTGAAGCGGGAATCAATATTTTATTGCGGTGCCCCTGACCGATGTTTTCCAGATAAGCGCGGATAACGCGAAGCCCTGTATATTCACCTGCCGCACCGGAATTCGGTTGCAGACTGACGCCTGCAAAGCCTGTGATGACTTTCAATTCTTCACTGAGATTGTTTATCAATTCACGGTAGCCCTCTGCCTGGTCCTCGGGAACAAGCGGATGCATGCACATGAATTCCGGACGACTGAGGGGCAGCATTTCCGCCGCAGCGTTCAGCTTCATGGTGCAGGAACCCAGGGAAATCATGGAGTGGGCAAGGGAAATATCCTTGCGATCGAGGCGTTTGATATAACGCATCATTTCCGTTTCTGTGTGATATTTATTGAACACTTCATGGGTCAGATAAGAACTCTGACGTTTCAGAGCCTTGCTGATAGTACTGTTTACGGGAATATCTTCTGCTTTTGTCCAATCCTTACCGGCGGCAATGGCAAAAATGGAGAGCAGGATGTTGGCAGCAGATACATCTGTTGTTTCATCGATACTCATACCTACATCTCCATTGTGGAAATAGCGCAAGTTAACTTCTTTACTCAAGGCAATGGTACGTATCTGTTGTGCAGATACAGTATCAGGCAATGCAAAACGTAGGGTGTCGAAGTATTGCTCGTTCACTTGTTTGTATCCCAGCTTGTTGATGTTCTTTTCGAGATATGCCGCAATGCTGTGAATGCGTTCGGCGATAGTGCGAATGCCTTCCGGTCCATGATATACGGCATAGAAACCTGCCATCGTTGCCAGCAACGCTTGTGCGGTACAGATATTTGAAGTGGCTTTTTCACGTTTGATATGTTGCTCACGGGTTTGCAAGGCCATACGATAACACAACTTTCCGTATTTGTCTTTTGACCAGCCAATGATACGTCCCGGAATGTTACGCTTGTACTCGTCACGTGTAGCAAAATAACCGGCAGACGGTCCACCGTAGAACATTGGTGTGCCGAGACGCTGCGTAGTACCGAATACAATGTCAGCTCCCCATTCTCCCGGAGGTGTGAGTAGGGCAAGACTCAAAATATCGGCGGCTACAGCCACTTTGCAGTTGGCAGCGTGAGCTTTCTCTACAAAGGTGCGGTAATCTTCCACATTTCCACTTGCATTGGGATATTGCAGTATGCAGGCAAAAATGTCCGGCGTCATTTCCATCTCGGAATATTTACCTGTGCGTATCTGGATACCTTGCGGGATGGCGCGTGTGGTCATTACTGCCAATATTTGTGGAAAAATCTTTTCGTCCACAAACACAACGTTTGCACCGGATTTCTGCATATCGCGCGGACGCAGGGCATACATCATACTGACGGCTTCGGCCGCAGCTGTTGCTTCATCCAGCAGGGAACAGTTGGCAAGAGGCATACCTGTTAGGTCGCAGACTGCTGTCTGGAAGTTCATCAACGCTTCGAGGCGTCCCTGTGAAACTTCTGTCTGGTAGGGAGTATAGGAGGTATACCATACGGGATTCTCAAATACATTCCGTTGGATAACGGCGGGGGTGATGGTATTATACCAGCCGAGGCCGATATACGTAGTGTAAAGTTTGTTTTTGCACGCTAATCGGGTGATGTGTTGGCCGAACTCATATTCTGTCATGGGTTCGGGGAGTGCTAATGGCTCTTTCAGCCGAATGTTGGCAGGAATGGTTTTATCTATCAACTCATCCAAACTGCCGACTCCAATTTTCCGGAGCATTTTCTCTTCATCTTTCTCGCTAATGCCGATGTGGCGGCAAGCTAATAGGTCGCTTTTCATGGTAGTATCTGTTTTTTTAAGTTTATCTGAAGAATGGATTTTCTGCCTTTTCAATGCCGATAGTAGTCGGAGCACCATGTCCGGGATAGACTATTGTCTCATTGGGCAATACGAACAGGCGGCTGCAAATATGTTCTTTCAGTTCGTCGAAGTTGCCGCCGGTGAGGTCGGCACGACCGATGCTACCTTGGAAGAGTACATCTCCGGAGAACATGCAGTGATCTGCAGCGCAGTAATAAACAAGGCTTCCCGGTGAGTGTCCCGGTACGTGAATAGCCTCCAGTGTTGTATTTCCAAAACTGATGATGTCTCCATCATGTAAATAGTGCCCTATTGGTGCAGGCAGTTCGTTCCAGTGAAAGCCAAACATACGGCTTTGTTTCGGAGCTTCATCAATCCAGAATTCATCGGCCTTATTAGCTTCTACTTGCAGACCGAATTCTTTAACCATGAAAGCATTTCCAAAGATATGATCCAGATGCAGGTGTGTGTTGAGGAGATGTTTTACGTTCAAACCGTTCTTGATAATGAAGTTCTTCAACGCTTGTTTTTCCTCCTCATAATAGCAACCGGGGTCTATCACGGTAGCTTCAAGGGTGTCGTCCCACAGAACGTAACAGTTCACGGGGAACATATTAAATTCAAACCTTTTTATTTTCATGATAGGTATATGTTAGTCATTATTTCTGTGATTAAGGCGCTACATAAACCACTTTTTTCGTTTCAAAGAATTCCTCCTCGAAATAATCTTTCAGATCGTACATCACAGTCTTGTTCTTGAAAGGCATAGTCTCATTGGCCAGCTCGCCGCCTTTCAGACAGATCAGTCCGTTGGGCAAAGCATTCTGTTGTTTGGGAGTGATATTCTTACGAATGATTTTCAGTAGATCGGCAAGCGGCATTACAGCACGACTTACAACGAAATCGAATAACTGCTTTTCCTCCTCAGCCCGGGCATGGCGGAAAGTGACATTTTTTAGTCCGATACTGTTGGCTACCTCCGTTGCTACGCGCACTTTCTTTCCAATACTGTCTACAAGGTGGAATTTCACTTCGGGAAATAAGATGGCAAGAGGAATACCGGGAAAGCCTCCTCCTGTTCCCAGATCCATGATATGGGTACCGGGTACGAAGCGTGTAACCTTGGCTATACCCAGTGAATGGAGTACATGATGTTCGTACAGATTCTCGATGTCTTTGCGTGATATGACGTTTATTTTAGCATTCCAGTCCGTATAGAGGTCATAGAGGGACGCGAATTGCTGCTTCTGCGTCTCTGTGAGGTCCGGGAAGTACTTTAGAATGATTTCCATGTTTATTTAAATATAAAATATAAACTATTAATTATTAATTGCGAGCTGGAATTATGAATCTGCATAGAATTAATATTTGATAATTAAGAATTCATAATTAACACCTCTTTTTCATCGCTCAGTAAATGCGACATGATTTCATAAGGCAGAGTGATTTCTACCGGTCCCATCACATAGGGAGCGATTTCATAAATATTATAATAGAAAGTGATTCCTTTTTCGCTCAGGTAGAAGTTCTCGGTTGGTTCCAGGTCTCCAGTGCTTGTATATCCCATTTCTTCTACTTCCTGGCGTGTAGTGGCCTTGTTATCTGCCATGAGTTGGTTCCATAGCAAGTCAGTGAGTGCTTCCTGATATTCTCCTACAAAAATATCGTCCAGACGTATCGGACTCAAAGTACGCAAGTCCATATTGAGGAAAGTGGACATATAAATGCCATGGGCGCCTCCGGTAAACTCGTTGTAATCGATGCGGTAAACCAGCAGATTCTTTTTGTAATATTGTACATGGCCTTCTACACCTTTGTAATAGGAGTACCAGGCACTTATGGATGCTGAATCTTCTTTTTCCGCTTCATCTTTGGCATACATAGGTTCCAGATCTTTCAGATAATCCTGGATATAGGTTTCTTTATAAGCTTTTACAGCCTCTTCGGGTGTCATCGTCATGTACTTGTCGCCGAAGCAGGCAGAGAGGAAATAGGTGTTGAGACTGTCTTTCAGTTTCTCGTCGGATGATTTACTGGCATAGGCAAAGTTGATGGTAATGTTACATCCGGGCTTTGCAGTATCTCCGAACAGGTGTGCAGTCTCGTTTACCTGTATACTGTCGAACTCCAACGCACCTGCGTTTTTGTTCATGGTGTTACCACAAGAAAATAAAAAGCCACTTGCCGCAAGTAGAATGACAAGTAGGCTGACATATTGCTTTTTCATTTGGACTTTCTTCGTTAAATTCAACATTCTGGTTTCAGTTCGCTATCGACAAATATAGGACATATAAACGAATAGAACATATAAAAAATGAAAAAATAATAGGCATAAATGCTTTTATCTGCCTATCTTTGTTTCAGATATGAAGAGACTTCGCTACATATTGGCAATATTATTGTCCCTGACGGTTGTGTATGCAGGGGCCGGAGTTTCTATTGTCCACTATTGTTGTGCACGTTGCGCCACAGAGCAGGCATGTTGCACCAATGGCTGTGCTAAATGCCACAAATCTCATCATAGTCCGGAAAAATCTTGCAAGGATGAAGGCTGTACGGCTACCTTTTATAAGGTAAACCTCGTGAAGTATTCGTGCGAAAGCCCTGTTATAGCCGTACCTGTTATTCAACTTCTCTGTGAAGCATTGCCGGATTTCCAGTACTCCTTGCCTACAGGTGATGTGGAAGAGGTACCCTATAATGTACCTCCGCATCCTGACAGTTCGAGGCAGTATCTGGCTCTTTATTCTGTTCTCATCATTTAGAATTCCCTTATTACGGAGTGAATCCGCTCCTGTACGTTTGAGAGACTTCCATTTCTTTCAAATGGGGTAGGCACTGTGCCCTAACCATACCAAGTCCGTATCAAGTCCGTACCAACTCCGTACCAAGTCCAAGCGTATAGACACGGAGCAAGTACGGACCGGATAGGGGGAGAATACAGTGCAGGTCATTTAAAATGATTGCAAGAACTAATAGAATTTTAAGAATAATGAGATTTTTATATATTTTTCTTTTTCTCTCCATAACCTTGAACTTGCAGGCGCAAGTGACGGGTGTTGTAAAAGACACTGCCGGAGAACCCATTCCAGGTGCAAATGTTTTCTGGATAAATACAACCGAAGGAGCGACCACTAATGAAGATGGTAACTTCTCTATTCATAAACCTGCCCGCAGCCATCTGCTTGTAGTTAGCTTTATCGGATTTGAAAATGATACGGTACATGTGGATAAGGGCAATCAGCAACTTGAGATTGTGCTTCGTGAAGGAGTGGAATTAGGTGAAGTGAACATTGTAACCCGTAAAATGGGTACCATGAAGTTGCGCTCCAGTGTGATGAACGAAGATATGATCAGCAGTGCCGAACTGACACGTGCAGCCTGCTGTAACCTGGGCGAGAGTTTTGTGACAAACCCTTCTGTCGATGTAAGCTATTCGGATGCTGCTACGGGAGCCAAACAGATTAAACTATTGGGGCTCTCCGGCACCTATGTACAGATGATGACTGAGAATATTCCGAATTTCCGTGGAGCAGCCGCTCCTTATGGATTAGGATATGTACCAGGACCATGGATGCAGAGTATACAGGTCAGTAAAGGAAGTTCATCCGTGAAGAATGGCTATGAGTCTATAACCGGACAAATTAATGTGGAGTTCAAGAAGCCTCAGTTGCCGGAAGCGGATTGGGTGTCGGCAAATCTTTTTGCCAGCAGTACAAACCGGTATGAAGCTAATGCGGATGCTACGGTGAAGCTTTCGAAGCGCTGGAGTACTTCTTTGCTGGCGCATTATGAAAATGAGACGAAATCTCACGACTCCAATGATGATGGTTTTGTGGATATTCCGCGTGTGGAGCAGTATAACTTCTGGAACCGATGGGCGTATATGGGCGATCATTATGTATTTCAGGCAGGTATAAAGGCTTTGCATGAAACCCGTAACAGTGGTCAGACTGCTCATGGGCAGACAGCTACTCATGATCTATACGAAATAGGCATCCAGACAAACCGTTACGAAGCCTTCACCAAGAATGCTTATATTTTCGATAAAGAAAAGAATACGAATCTTGCCTTGATTCTGCAAGGAACCTTGCATAATCAGGATGCCACTTACGGACGTAAACTGTATGATGTGGACCAAAGCAATTTCTATGCTTCGTTGCTTTTTGAAACGGAGTTCAGCAAACAGCATAGTCTATCCACGGGATTGAGTTTCAATTATGATGGTTTCGATCAGCATTACCGGCTGACAAACCAGGTAGAAGACGGATTGACGAAGAAATTTGTGAAGGAGTCTGTTCCGGGAGCGTATGTCCAGTATACATTCAATCTGAATGATCAGTTGATGTTGATGGGTGGTATTCGGGGAGATTACAGCAGCGAATATGGTTTCTTTGTTACACCGCGTGCACACGTCAAGTATAATCCGAATGAGTATCTGCATTTTCGTTTGTCTGCCGGTAAGGGATACCGTACCAATCATGTATTGGCGGAGAATAACTATCTCCTGGCAAGCAGCCGTAAAATGAAGATTGCCCCTCATCTGGATCAGGAGGAAGCGTGGAATTACGGAGCGAGTGTGTCTGCTTACATTCCTGTTTTTGGTAAGACGTTGAATGTGAATGCCGAGTATTACTATACGGATTTTCTGAAACAGGTGGTTGTGGATATGGATAGCAATCCGCATGAAGTGGCCTTTTATAATCTGGATGGACGTTCTTATTCACATGTGTTCCAGGTAGAGGCAAGTTATCCGTTTTTCAAAGGTTTCAACCTTACGGCAGCCTACCGTCTGACAGACGCGAAGACCACCTACAATGGTAAACTAATGGAGAAACCACTTACCGGAAAGTATAAGGGTTTATTGACAGCTTCCTATCAGACACCTCTGGGACTATGGCAGTTTGATGCTACCCTTCAGTTGAATGGGGGTGGAAGGATGCCCGATCCTTACGAACTCGCTGACGGCAGTCTTTCGTGGGAACGTCGTTATGGCAGCTTCCAGCAACTTAGTGCCCAGGTAACGCGTTATTTCCGTCGCTGGTCTATTTATGTTGGTGGTGAAAACCTGACTAACTTTAAGCAGAAGAATCCGATAATCGATGCCTCTAATCCATGGGGAGAGAACTTCGATGCTACCATGGTGTGGGGACCGATGCATGGTGCTAAGGCATATATCGGGTTGAGGTTTAATCTGGCAAGAAACTAGTAGCTTGTAGCTCGTAACTAAAATAATATTAACCAATAACTAAGGAGATATTTATGAAAACAAGAAGAATGATGGCTGCTCTCGTAGTAGCTTTATTGAGTGTAACAGCAGTGATGGCAAAAGATATCCGTACCGCTGTTTTTAAAGTTTCACAGATGCATTGCGAAAACTGTGAACGGAAGGTGAAAAACAACATTAAATTTGAGAAAGGAGTAAAAGATTTCTCTACAGACTTGAAAACAAAAACTGTGTCTATTACCTACGATGCTGAAAAGACAAATGTAGACAAACTGAAAGCTGGTTTCAAAAAGTTCAACTACGAAGCTGAGTTCGTTAAGGAGTCGAAGCAAGAGGATAAGAAGTAGTCGAACAAACGGCCTGTAGAGATTGTTACTTACTGTATGAGTATGGGCTGAATGATAATTTGCAATAGGCATATAAGCCTTTCAGCCTGTTATATTATCATTCCTCCCATTCTTGTACAATTATCAGCTAATTTTGATAAATCATAAAAACAATATATATGGCTAATTTAAAGAAACAGACGTTTCCCGTACTGAACATGCATTGTGCGGGATGCGCCAATAACGTAGAAAAGACTGTTCGCAAGTTGGTGGGCATTACGGATGCTTCGGTCAACTTCGCTTCCAATACACTGTCTGTCTCATACGAGATGGATAAGCTGACACCCGGAGAAATTCGTGCTGCCGTACTGGCTGCGGGCTATGACCTCATTATTGAAGAAGATCATGTCGAAGAGCGCCAGGAGGAAGAACAACAGAAGCGTTACCGTCGCCTGAAAGGGCGGGTGATAGGCGCGTGGCTATTTGCTATTCCTCTGCTGTTGCTTTCCATGGTCTTTATGCATGTACCTTATTCCAACGAAATACAGATGGTATTGGCTATTCCAGTACTGGTGTTGTTCGGTACACCGTTCTATACCGGTGCCTGGAAACAGGCTCGTTTGGGACGCAGTAATATGGATACCTTGGTTGCACTGAGTACATCCATTGCTTTTTTGTTCAGTGTTTTTAATACCTTCTTCCCCGATTTCTGGTATAGCCGTGGCTTGGAACCTCATGTTTATTATGAAGCTGCTGTGGTTATTATCGCTTTCGTACTGACTGGTAAGCTGATGGAAGAGCGTGCTAAAGGTAACACCTCTACCGCCATCCGCAAGCTGATGGGATTACAGCCCAAGATAGCCCGTGTGGTGCGCAACGGTAAGGAAGAGGATATTCCTTTGGAACAGCTGAGAATTGACGACCTGGTCAGCGTACGTCCCGGTGAGCAAATTCCCGTTGACGGCTTTTTAACTGAAGGAGATTCTTATGTCGATGAAAGTATGATCAGCGGTGAACCTATCCCGGTAGAAAAGAAGGCCGGTTCGCACGTATTGGCTGGAACCATCAATCAGAAAGGTTCATTCATTATTCGCGCCGAGAAAGTCGGTAGTGAAACGGTGCTGGCGCGTATCATCCGTATGGTGCAGGAAGCACAGGGCAGTAAAGCTCCCGTACAACGTATCGTGGATAAGGTGACAGGTATCTTTGTCCCTGTGGTATTGGGCTTGTCCGTACTGACATTCTTTATTTGGATGTTCTTCGGTGGTGTAGATATGCTTTCCCATGCCATGTTATCAGCGGTTTCCGTATTGGTGATTGCTTGTCCCTGTGCATTGGGGTTGGCTACGCCTACGGCTTTGATGGTAGGTATTGGTAAAGCTGCCGATCATCATATCCTGATAAAAGATGCTGTGGCACTGGAACAGATGCGAAAGGTGAATGTGGTGGTGTTGGATAAGACCGGCACATTGACTGAAGGGCATCCCACTGTTACCGGATGGTTATGGGCACAGCCGCAGGAGGAGCACTATAAAGATGTTCTTCTGGCTGCCGAACTTAAATCCGAACATCCGTTGGCAGCTGCTATTGTGACTGCCCTGCAAGAACAGGAGCATATCGAACCGGCAGCTTTGGACAGCTTTGAAAGTATTACCGGAAAAGGGATTAAAGTTTCTTATCAGGGTACTGAGTATTGGGCTGGTAGTCATAAACTATTGAAAGATTATCATGCCGCTCTTACTGATGTATTGGGAGAGATGCTGGCACAGTATGAATCGGATAGTTGCAGTATCATTTATTTCGGACGTAAGAATGAGCTGCTTGCCATTGTAGCTATCAAGGACCAGATAAAAGCTACATCCGTCGAGGCTGTCCGCGAACTTCGTACTCAGGGTATCGATGTATATATGCTGACGGGAGACGGAGAACGCACTGCGTCTTCTGTTGCCGCACGCTTGGGCAATATCCAATACATTTCTGATGCTATGCCGGATGATAAGGAAGAGTTTGTCCGTCAGCTCCAGCTTCAAGGAAAGACGGTGGCGATGGTAGGCGATGGAATCAATGACTCACAGGCTTTGGCTTGTGCCGATGTCAGCATTGCCATGGGTAAAGGAACTGATATTGCTATGGATGTAGCAATGGTAACCCTTATGACTTCGGACCTGTTACTATTGCCGAAAGCGTTCAACCTCTCCCGGCAAACTGTACGTTTGATTCATCAGAATCTGTTTTGGGCATTTATCTACAACCTGATAGGTATTCCTATTGCAGCAGGACTGCTTTACCCCATCAATGGATTATTGCTGAACCCTATGCTGGCAAGTGCGGCTATGGCGTTCTCCAGTGTATCGGTGGTATTGAATAGCCTTCGACTGAGGTACTAACTATTTCTATATTCCAACGGACTCATTCCCATGTGCCTCTTGAAGTACTTTCCAAAGAAAGAGGCACTGGGGAAGTTCAGTGAATAGGCTATCTCCTGGATAGTCATATCTGTAGATTTCAACCGTGCCTTGACGTCGATGATGACTACATGTGAAATGATATCAAGCACGTTCCTTCCAGTTACTTGTTTTACAGTGGTACTGAGGTGCTGCAATGAAATTCCTAATTTGTCGGCATAGAACTGGGCACGACGTTCGGTCATATAGTTCTCGATAACCAGTTGTACAAACTTATGGCAAATTTCCTCTTTACGGCTTTTGGCAAGAATGTTTTGCGGACGACGGGCATAGAGAGTATTTATCCCAAGCAAAATGCTGTGAAGTACACTTTGTCCCATAGCTGTGCTGGTGGGGTGTGCAATGGATATACGCGTCAGTAGTGCGAAATAATCTATAAAATAAGAGGCTACAGTATCGTTGACATTGATAATAGGGTTGTCCCATATTTTGGAGAATGACCCCATAGTAGCTTGCAGCAGGTTGATGCCGTTGACACAATGAGCGGAGAAGCCTACGAAACAAAGCCGCACTTTTTCTTTTTGTTCATTGAGTTGTATGATAGTGCCCGGCATTAGGATAATCAAATCATTCTTCTTTATCTCGTATTCCATCAGGTTGATAGATGCCTTAATGGTTCCTTCGGTACATAATGCAAAAATACAAGCCTTTAATCGGCACGACTGGCGATAGAGATTCAGAATATCTTCTGTAACATCTCTCCATGCCAGCATTTCGACCGGCAAATCTACTTGTGGGAAGTTATGTTTCATCTTTTTTCATTTTGCTGTCGGCAAATATACGATTTTATCCCTAAAATCTTAACTTTGTCGGCATGAAACTGAATGTTACAGACTGGAATATTATTCCGTATGCCGATGCATGGACCCGGCAGACTGAGTGGTTTGATACTCTTGTTCGCGCCAAGCAGGCGGGGGAGGAGTATGAAAATCACATTATTTTGTGTGAACATCCGCACGTTTATACTTTAGGGCGTAGCGGTAAAGAGGCAAATATGTTGCTGAGTGAAGAACAGCTTCAGAAGATTGGAGCCACGCTCTATCATATTGACCGTGGCGGAGATATTACCTATCACGGTCCGGGACAGCTGGTATGTTATCCTATCCTGAATCTTGAAGAATTCTCATTGGGACTGAAGGAGTATGTGCATTTGCTGGAGGAAGCAGTCATCCGTGTGTGTGCCTCTTATGGAATCATTGCCGGAAGATTGGAGAAAGCCACAGGAGTCTGGCTGGAAGGGGATACGCCACGTGCCCGTAAGATATGTGCCATTGGTGTGCGTAGCAGCCACTTTGTCACCATGCACGGGCTGGCACTGAATGTGAATACGGATTTACGTTATTTCAGTTATATCCATCCTTGCGGATTTGTGGATAAAGGAGTGACCTCACTTCAGCAGGAGCTGAAACGGGAGATGCCGATGGAAGAGGTGAAACAGCGACTATGCAGGGAATTACAAGAATTACTTCATAGATAAAAAACAGTCCATCTATTTACAACGGATAGATGGACTGTTTTCAGAATAATTATTAATTGCTTTTATCTTTTATTTCAGCCATTCGTCCAGCCATTCGAAGAATGTGCGCTGCCAGAGAATACCATTCTGAGGTTTCAATACCCAGTGGTTCTCGTCCGGATAGATCAGCAGTTCGGCAGGAACACCACGCATTACGGCAGCATCAAAAGCAGCCATTGCCTGGTTGGCAAGAATGCGGTAATCCTTTTCACCGTGAATACAAAGGATAGGCGTATCCCATTTGTCTACAAACTGGTGTGGAGAGTTGGCGAATGTGCGTTGAGCCACCGGATTCTGTTTTTCCCAGTATGCGCCACCCATATCCCAGTTGGCAAACCATTTTTCTTCAGTTTCCAGATATTGCATTTCCATGTTGAAGATACCATCATGTGCGATGAATGCTTTGAATCGCTTGTCATGATGTCCGGCAAGCCAGTAAACGGAGAAGCCGCCGAAGCTGGCGCCTACACAACCGAGACAGTCTTTGTCTACAAACGGTTCTTTCGCCATTTCATCAATCGCTGTGAAATAATCCTTCATACATTGACCGCCGTAATCTCCACTGATAGCCTCATTCCATTCTACTCCGAAACCCGGAAGACCGCGGCGGTTGGGAGCTACGATGATATAATCGTTGGCAGCCATAATCTGGAAGTTCCAGCGATAACTCCAGAACTGGCTTACGGGGCTTTGCGGACCACCTTCACAGAACAGGAGGGTGGGGTATTTCTTATTCGGGTCAAACTGTGGCGGATAGATTACCCATGTCAGCATCTGTTTGCCGTCTGTAGTCTTCATCCAGCGAGCTTCAACCTTACCCATTTCCAATTGGTCGTAAATCTGCTTGTTTTCGAAGGTCAGTTGCTTTGCTTCGGCAAAAGCATCACCGTTGCGGGTGGCAGATACGGCATAGATTTCATCACCCATACTCATTGAATGGCGTAAAGCGATTACCTTATCTCCTGCAAGGGCAAGGGAAGCATAGTCATACATGCCGTCTGTCAATTGTGTAATCTTATCATTGGCAGCAAGGTCTACATTATAAATCTGTGTTTCACCATGCCAGACACCGATGAAATAAATACTTTTAGAGTCTTTATTCCATAAGAAACCGTCTACATTCGATTCAAATTCCTTGCTGACGAAACGTTTCTCACCTGTTTCCAGATTCATAATGAAGAGGCGGTTTAAGTCTGCTTCATAACCGTCACGTTCCATGCTCTGCCAGGCAATGTATTTACCATCGGGAGAGTATTGAGGATTCGTGTCGTAACCTTTGTTTTCTTCGGTGATATTGTCTGTCTTCTTAGTTGCAAGGTCATAGATGTAAATATCCGAGTTGGTGGAGATGGCATAAGCCAGACCGGTCTTTTTACGGCAAGTATATGCTACCTTGTCTCCGGCAGGACTCCATGCCAGTTGCTCGATGCCACCCCAAGGTCTCATCGGGCTTTCGTAAGGTTTCCCTTCCAGTATATCTTTTATATTACTGATACTGTTTCCATCAAAATCGGCTACAAAAGGATGTGGAGCACCGGTTACCCATTCATCCCAGTGTTTGTACATCAGGTCGGTAACGATGATCCCCGTTGCTTTAGGCAGATCAGGATACTTATCCGCGGTACTTGGTTTAGTTTTCACTTGTGCAATGAAAAGCAACTTCTTGCCGTCGGGAGAGAAAGAATAACCTTCGATATCACCATCATATTGCGTCAATTGCTTGCGTCCGCTGCCATCAGGATTCATTTCCCACAACTGACTGCTGCCACTTTCATTAGAAAGGAACGCCAGTTTAGTACCGCCTTTTATCCAGTTTACTTCGTTCTCCTGCCAAGGAGTACGGGTGATTTGTTGGTTGCCTGTTCCATCTGTGTTCATCACAAAGACTTCACGGTTGCTCTTGTTCTCCGGTACACTGTAGTAAGCTACCGTGTAAGCAATCTGCTTTTCATCGGGAGATACGGCTACACCGCCGATACGCCCCATAGCCCAGAGAGCTTCGGGAGTCATGCGCTTGCCTTCAATCTTGATGTTCGACCGCTCGATAAGTGGTACTCCGGCTTGCCCTGCGTCTTTTGTCCCGCCGCAGGCAGCCAATGTCATAGCTGCTGACATAAGCAATAAGTTTACTTGTTTCATATAGGTTGTTCGTTACAGTTATTTTGCGACAAATATACAAATTATATGCGTTTCTTCTGCCATTGTCCTCGTTTAATATACCGCCAGCAAAATAGTAGAATAAAGATGGAATACACCATTTCTGATGTCCAGCATAGGGCTACATCCAACTTAAGGTAAAGAATGGTGTAAGTAATATAGGCCACATAGATCACCAGTGTGGCTAGTTCCATTACCAGTGCTGTGCGTGTATTTCCAGTTCCGGAAACTGACTGGAAATATACATTGGCAGGTACGAGAAATAAATATGCAGAACACATCACCCAAAGTGAGTGTACGGCTGCATCCTGTAAATCGGTCATATCGGTGTAGATGCCCAGTATCAATTTGGGGAATAGTACGAAGAGCAATGCCAATGGTAAGACAAATATATATGCAAGACGTATATGTTGCCGGATGGTCCCTTCTACACAATCTTTCTCGCCGGCACCTATTAGGTTGCTGACTAGTGAACCGCATGTCGAGGCAAATGCCATCATTACCATAAACAGTATACCGGATACACTCCGGACAATGTTTGTAACGGCAAGCGACCGCTCTCCCAGGTGCTCTACATAGAGGAAGAATAAAAACCAAGTGGACAAAGAAATAACATTCTGTATCATTGTCCAGAAAGAGATGTTTAACATCCGTTTTAATACTTCCGGACGGAACTTAGGAATACGATCCAGTCCATACTTGCGGCAATCGATGCGACTACGGGTATAGAGGATGAAAAATGCCAATGAAACTAATTCTGCAAGCGATGAGCCAATGGCTGCACCTGCAATACCGAGGGCTGGGAAACCGAACTTTCCAAAAATCAATATATAGTTGAACACTACGTTGCTCAATACCATAACTATTGAGTTCAGGGTCAGGGTTTTTGTTTGTGTAGTTCCCAGAAAGAAAGCACGGAATATGACTGCACTGAATGAGAAGAAAGCTCCGAAGACACGCCAGTTCAGGTAGCTAATAGCTGCTTCATAAATGTGTTCGGAGGCAACGATACGCTTTAGTATAATCGGCGACAGGAAGTAGGAGAGCAGGAACATGATTGTTGCCAATCCTATCTGGAAGTAAATTCCCTGATAGAAAAGGTCACCAATTTCCCGGTACTGTTTTTCACCGTTTCGCCGTGCTATCAGTATCTGTGCTCCGATGCTGAAGCCGAAAGCTGCCATAAAGATTACCATATAGAAAACACCTGCAATGGCTGATGCTCCTAGTTCTACTTCGCCTACCCGTCCTAGAAAGGCGGTGTCTGTCATACCTATCATTTGTTCCATCAGCAGGCTGATAAGGATCGGATAGGCTATCATCCAAATCTGTTTGTTGGTGTATTTAGTTTTCATTTAAATTATAGTTATAGTTGTTATAAGAGAAAGAAAGCCGGACAATTACATCAATTGCCCGGCTTTTATTATCAAGTGATGAAAAACGGAGACTTACTTTTTATTCTGTCTCTCTTTCATCAACTGTTCCTGTTGTTTCTGCATTGCCTCCAGGCGAGCGGCAAAGCCGGTTTTCTTAGCTTTCTTCGGATCTTTCTTTCGGGCTTCCAATTGGGCAAGAAGTTTCTCTTCATTCGTAGTCTTGCGCAGAATGAGAGTAGTCACCACACTAATCAATGTCGATATGAAGTAGTAATAGTTCAAACCTGAAGGATAGCTGTTCAAGATAAACAACATCATAATCGGCATGAGATAGGTCATCCACTTCATCGCTGCCATCTGCGGGTTTGCTCCGGTATCCTGTTGTTGCATCATGAACTTGGAGTTCAGAATATTCACAACGGTCATCAGTAAGCAGAACAAACTGAGGTGACTGCCCAGAAACGGGATATTGAACGGGAAGTTGATGAAAGCATCATACGTTGAAAGGTCATCAGCCCATAAGAAGCTCTGTTGACGCAATTCGATAGCACTTGGCACGAACATGAACAGCGCAATCAGAACGGGAAATTGTACCAACATCGGCAAACAACCACCCATCGGACTCACACCATACTGGCTGTACATTCCCATTACCTCCTGTTGCTTCTTCATCGCATCTTCCTGCTTGGGGTATTTCTTGTTGATTTCGTCTATTTTCGGTTTCAACACGCGCATCTTGGCAGAAGATATATACGTTTTCCAGGTAGCGGGGAATACGACTGCTTTTACAATCAATGTCATCAGTAACAATACGATACCCATGCTCAGACCCCAACCGGACAACCAGTCAAAGATATTAATAGTAAACCATTTGTTGATCCAGCGGATCAACGGCCAACCTAAATAAACCAGGCGGTTCAGTTCCCATTTCTCTTCGCGTCCCTTGTCCAGTGCAGTCAGCGTCTTGTAATGGTTCGGGCCGAAGTAAAAGAACATCTGTGTAGGCTGTTTGCCTGTCGGGTCAAAGCTCGTACTCATTTCAGCAGAGTAGTCCTTGATGTATCCACTGCCTTCTCTCTCCATTTTAGATACTAACTTCGTTTTTTCAAAGTCGGTGTCTGCAATAAATACTGAAGAGAAGAACTGATTCTTGAAAGCAATCCAGTCCAGACGTTCCGGTACTTCTTTTTCATCATCTTTATTGGCTGATAAATAATCTGTACCATTACCCATGAACTTGTAAGTCAGTTCAGACAGACGGTTTTCGTATACATAACCCTTTTCGATCTGACGGGCGCGTTGTGCCCATTCGATGTCTACATAGTTATTACTTGCTGCCAACTTATCTGCCATGCCTTTAGCTTCGATGCTGAAGTCCACCAGGTAAGTGTTGGGATGCAATGCATACTTGAAGTCTATAAAACTTGCACTGTCAGCAGACAGACGCATCGTTACAGTGCTGTCCGTACGGTTCACAGTGGTGAAGTAATAGTCCTTAGTCTGTATTGTTTCCTTTTTATTATAGAAAAGGAAATTCATGGAAACATCGTTTCCGGTGAATAAGGTTACAGGAGTCTTCTTGTCCTGCTCCATATACTCTTTCAATACAGCGGAGAATATGGAACCGCCTTTGGTGCTGAGGGTCAACTCAGCCACGTCGTTCTGAATAGTAATCAGCGAATCTGTTCCTTGGAGAGCATTGAAGAAGAGTGAAGTAGAATCCACAGTTTCTACATCTTTTTCATTTGCCAATGCTGCATCCGCTTTGGCTTTCAGTGCTTCTTCACGTTGCTGTACCAGCGCAATGGAATCATAATAACGCTGCTGTGCCTCCAATTGCTCTTTGCTGGGGCGACTCAGAAAACTGAAGCCGACTAACAAAATTGCTATTAAAACAAGACCTGTAATGGTGTTTTTATCCATGAATAATTTCTAGTTTACAATTTTATAATTATTGAAATAATCTTATTTCTTTGCTTTTTCCTTTTCCTCGAAACTTTCGATAGATGCTTTAATGAAAGCCACGAACAACGGATGGGGATTCAATACCGTACTGCTGTATTCCGGATGGAATTGAGTTCCGACAAACCACTTCAGTTCCGGTATTTCTACGATTTCCACCAAGTCCGATTCCGGGTTGATACCTACACATTTCATGCCGGCTGCTTCATACTCCGTTTTATACTGGTTATTGAATTCATAGCGATGGCGGTGGCGTTCCTGGATGTGTTCTGTTCCGTATGCCTCGTATGCCTTGCTGCCTTTTTGCAAAATACATTCGTAAGCTCCCAGACGCATCGTTCCACCCATATTGGTGATGGATTTCTGCTCTTCCATGATGTCAATCACATTATGCGGAGTTTTCTCATTCATTTCGCGTGAGTCAGCATCAGTATATCCCAGTACGTTGCGTGCAAATTCGATAGCAATGCATTGCATTCCCAGGCAGATACCGAAAGTCGGAATATCATGCGTGCGTGCATATTTGATAGCTACGAACTTACCGGCAACACCACGTTCGCCGAATCCCGGGCCAATCAATATACCTGCCATGCCTTTCAATGCTTCCGCTACATTTTCTTCCGTGAGCTTTTCACTGTTCACGAAGTCTACAGATACCTTACAGTCATTGTACGTACCGGCTTGTGACAGGGCTTCACGGATGGATTTGTATGCATCCTGCAAATCATATTTGCCAACTAGTGCGATGTGCAGCGGTTCTGTATTTTCCGCTTTATGACGGCGTTCAAGAAAAGCACGCCACGGACCCAGTCCCGGTGTGTCGCCTACGGGCAATCCCATTTTCTTCAATATTGTTTCATCCAGTTTCTGAGCCTGCATCAGGATGGGAACTTCGTAGATGGTAGGAGCATCGATGCTCTGTACTACTGCGTTTTCATCCACATTACAGAACAAAGCAACTTTCTTGCGTACGTTGCTACTCAATTCGTGTTCCGTGCGCAAAACCAATATATCCGGTTGGATACCTGCACTCTGCAATTCCTTTACGGAGTGTTGTGTCGGTTTGGTTTTCAATTCACCGGCGGCTGTGAGGTAAGGCACATAAGTAAGATGTACACACAATGCGTCACGTCCCAGTTCCCACTTCAACTGACGGATACTTTCCAGATATGGCAAGGATTCGATGTCGCCCACCGTACCGCCGATTTCTGTAATTACAAAATCGAATTTATATTTGTTACCCAGCAACTTTACGTTTCGTTTGATTTCGTCCGTGATATGAGGAATGACTTGAATGGTCTTACCTAAATAATCACCACGGCGTTCTTTATCGATAACGCTTTTATAGATGCGTCCGGTTGTGATGTTATTGGCTTTTGTAGTCTGGATGCCAAGAAAACGTTCGTAGTGGCCTAAGTCAAGGTCAGCTTCATGTCCGTCTACAGTCACATAACATTCTCCGTGTTCGTAGGGGTTTAAAGTACCCGGGTCAATATTGATATACGGGTCAAACTTTTGAATGGTTACTTTGTAACCTCTTGCTTGTAGCAATTTACCAATGGATGAGGCGATGATACCTTTACCTAAAGATGAGGCAACGCCACCGGTGACGAAAATATACTTTGTTTCTCCCACAGCTATACTGTTTTTAATATTATTGTTTTGTTTTGGTGCGATGTACACATTTGTGTATCTATCTGTCTACACGTGAGACTTAAAAAGCGCAAAATTACAAAAAAAAGAGGAAGTACATAAAGTTTCGGCGAAACAATTATAAAAAAAGCATGTTTTCTTTTTCTTTCTCTATTTCTATGTTTTCTAAACATTTTAATTTAATTTTGCGCTCAAAACATAGATTTTAGGGCGTTATGAAGAATAAATTTTTATCTTTATGGGCAATCGCTGTGCTTTTTTCTTCGTCGGCTATGGCGCAGAATTCGGTGAAGCCTGTATTAAAAACCGGTGAAAAAACGGCTGTAGTACAAGCGGATACTTTATCGGACTTAATGAAGCAATATTTTGTTTTAAAGTTGAAGCCGGGAAGTGCTACCCCAGAATTGGATACAGTTTCCATATCCTATGAAAAACATTTGGGAGTATTAAATTACCTGAATGATCCTTCCACTCCGGAGCGTTACATTGCGGACAATCCTGATTATTACCGCTTGTTTATCCCGTTGACTTATTATAATTCTCCCATGGAGAGCATTTCAATATTGAAATGGAAATTCCAGCCTTTTGATACAGCAAAAACTTCTGTAAAGGAACCATTGTTGTTTGATGAAGCTCCTTTTACTTCGAAGAAACGTGCCAATGAAGTGGTGGACCGTGCGCTGTTATATCTTTATGCTAATGAGAATCCGCCTAAGATTGTGGCATGGGAAGATGAATTAATGCAGGTGAAAAGTTTCACGGATAATATTGAAAAAGAAGTTTCATCTAAACCTTCTGTCCTGAAATTATTTGTCCAGGAAGATATGGCCAATGTAAAAGAGGATGCAGAGGTTGTGATCCATAAGCCCAATTGGTGGGTGACGGGTGGAAGTGGTTCTTTGCAGATTACTCAAAACTATATTTCTGACAACTGGTATAAAGGTGGTGAAAGTACAAACTCTTTTTTGGCGAATCTGCAATTGTTTGCTAATTATAATGATCGCGAGAAAGTGCAGTGGGAAAATATGTTGGAGGCCAAGTTAGGTTTTGGTTCCACTCCTTCGGACAAGTATCACGATTATCTGGTAAACACTGACCTGCTACGCTTGTATAGTAAAATGGGTATTCAGGCAGCTTCTAATTGGTACTATACCATTTCAACAGAATTTAAAACCCAGTTCTGCCATGGTTATAAGGCGAACAGCGAAAAGTTAGTTTCAGCTTTCTTTGCTCCGGCGGATTTATCCACCAGTGTCGGTATGGACTACAAGTTGAAGAAGAAAAAGTTTAGTCTGTCTGTTTTTATGGCTCCGTTGACTTGGACGATGCGTTATATAGGCAATAAAGATGTGAATGAGGTGGACTTCGGTTTGGAGGAAGGCAAGTGTGTACGTCACAACTGGGGTTCGCAAATACAACCCACATTGGAGTGGACCATCATTCCTTCCATCGTATTGAATTCCCGTCTGAATTATCTGACCAGCTACGAATGGACTCGTGTAGAATGGGAGAATACGATCAATTTCATATTGAACCGTTATCTTTCTACAAAATTGTATGTACATGCACGTTATGATGACAGTAGCAAGCCGACTACTGGAGATAGTCACTTCCAGGTGAATGAAATTCTGAGTTTTGGTATTAATTATAAATGGTAATTATAAATACTTGATATAAATAATGAAGCTGCTTCCTTTTGGGGGCAGCTTTATTTATAATATCCCTCCATTAGTGGAATTAATGGCTTCCTTTCCGTGCCCGAAAAGGAACCAAGGCTGGAGTTGGGCAATATCCGGTCCGTACCAACTCCGTACCAAATTCGGTTGAAGGTACCTCTATCCGGGGATGGTACGGAGCAAACAGGGGGGTGAACCTTTTTTGGTAGGGATCTGACAGGATGCTGAGCAGCCTCTGATTCCTGCCAATGAGTATAGTATAAATGTAGTAAATGAGGCTGTTTCTTTTGAACAATAGTGCAAAGTGATACATCAATCCCTGTTTTTTAACAGCTTTTCTGGCTTTTCCTGTGAAAAAAATGAGGAAAAACAGTTAAAACGGGAAAAAGTGCGTTAGCGTACACATAAAAAAGTAGGTGAAAGCCTTGCAGTTCACAAATAATGCGTAAATTTGCCGCAATTTGTAATGCACAGTTTGCAAAATGGCAGATATTATAAAACATCAAGGTATTGTGGAAAACATAAACGGTTCTCATGTTATGGTGAGAATTGTCCAAACGTCAGCTTGTGCAGCGTGTAGCGCTAAAGGACATTGTGCCTCGGCTGATACCAAAGAAAAAATGATTGATGTAATCAGTAATGATGCATCTTCCTACCAACCCGGTGACCGGGTAATCGTCTTCGGAGAACTATCCATGGGGATGATGGCGGTGTTACTGGCCTTTATAATACCTTTCTGTGTTCTGATTATTTCTCTCTTTATATTTATGGCTATCTGGAACGACGAACTTCTCTCTGCGATTTGTTCGTTAGCTCTCCTTATACCTTACTATTATATATTATGGCTGAATAAAACACGTATGGGGAAAAAGTTCTCTTTTTCCATAAAGCCGATAGACTAACTATTAGAACATTAAAAACAAATAATTAAATAAATAACTAATTTATGAATGTAATTCTGATTGCAGTGATTTCATTGGGAGCTATAGCGCTGGTTTCGGCTGCTATTCTGTATATCGCTTCCAAGAAATTCGCCGTGTACGAAGACCCGCGAATTGCACAGGTAGGAGAGGTGTTGCCTCAAGCAAATTGCGGTGGATGTGGTTACCCGGGTTGTAGTGGTTTTGCCGATGCTTGTGTAAAAGCAGGTTCGTTGGACGGAAAATTCTGTCCGGTAGGCGGACAACCTGTCATGACGCAAATTGCCGAAATCCTTGGTTTGGATGCTACTGCGGCCGAACCGATGGTTGCGGTTGTGAGATGTAATGGAACCTGTGCCAATCGCCCGCGTGTAAATATGTACGATGGCGCGAAGAGTTGTGCTATTGCAGCTTCTCTTTATGGTGGTGAAACAGGTTGTAGTTTTGGATGTCTGGGCTGTGGCGACTGTGTGGAAGCCTGTCAGTTTGATGCTATCCACATGAATCCCGAAACAGGACTTCCGGAAGTGGATGAAGCCAAATGTACGGCTTGTGGTGCTTGTGCAAAGGCTTGCCCGAAGAATATTATTGAAATCCGCCCGCAGGGTAAGAAGTCACGCCGTGTCTATGTGCAATGCGTGAACAAAGACAAGGGTGCCGTAGCGCGTAAGGCTTGTACGGTTGCTTGTATCGGTTGTGGCAAGTGCGTGAAAGTTTGTCCGTTCGAGGCCATTACGCTGGAGAATAATCTGGCTTACATTGACCCGAACAAATGTAAATCATGTCGTAAGTGCGAGGAAGTTTGTCCGCAGAACACGATTGTCGCACTCAATTTCCCGCCGCGCAAGCCGAAGGCGGAAGGTGCTGCTCCGGCTGCTGCTAAAGTAGCTGCTGCGCCAAAAGCTACAGAAACACCTAAAGCAGCAGAGGCTCCTAAGGCTGTAGAAACCCCGAAAGTAGTTGAAACCCCTCAGGTGGAAACTCCGAAGGCGGAAGCTTAATAATCAAGAAGTAATAAACGACTAAAATACAGAATTGTATGTTGAAGACATTTTCAATCGGTGGTGTTCATCCACACGAAAATAAACTTTCAGCACATCAGCCCATCATCAAGGCGGAAGTTCCTGCTAAAGCTGTGATTCTGCTGGGACAGCACATCGGTGCACCTGCAAAACCGCTTGTGGCTAAAGGAGATGTGGTGAAAGTCGGCACAAAGATTGCTGAACCCGGTGGTTTTGTATCTGCAGCCATTCACTCGTCTGTCAGCGGCAAGGTTGCTAAGATCGATTCGATTATCGATGCCAGCGGTTATCCGAAGCCAGCTATTTTTATCGACGTAGAAGGTGACGAATGGGAAGAAAGCATTGACCGCACAGAAACTTTGGTGAAGGAATGTAATCTTACCTCTGAAGAAATTGTGAAAAAGATTGCCGATGCCGGTATTGTAGGTTTGGGTGGTGCTTGTTTCCCTACTCAAGTGAAACTTTGTCCGCCGCCTGCATTCAAGGCAGAATGTGTGATCATTAATGCCGTAGAATGTGAACCCTACCTGACAGCTGATCACCAGTTAATGCTGGAACATGCAGAAGAAATTATGGTAGGTGTATCTATCCTGATGAAGGCCGTAAAGGTTAATAAGGCATTTATCGGTATTGAAAATAATAAGCCGGATGCTATTCAGTTGATGACAAAAGTTGCTTCCAGCTATGCAGGTATCGAGGTGGTTGCTTTGAAAGTGCAATATCCGCAAGGAGGTGAAAAGCAGTTGATTGATGCCATCACCAGCCGTCAGGTAGCAAGTGGCGCATTGCCTATCTCTACAGGTGCTGTGGTACAGAATGTGGGTACTGCATTTGCCGTATATCAAGCTGTACAGAAGAATAAGCCATTGTTTGAACGTGTGATTACCGTAACAGGAAAATCGGTGGCAAAACCCTCCAACTTCCTGGCACGTATCGGTACACCGATGAAGCAGTTGATTGATGCTTGCGGTGGTTTGCCCGAAGATACAGGTAAGATTATCGGTGGTGGCCCGATGATGGGAAAGGCGTTGATAAATACAGATGTACCAACTGCTAAAGGTAGTTCTGGTATTCTGATAATGAACAATAAGGAAGCCAAGCGTGGTGAAATTCAACCTTGCATCCGTTGTGCAAAGTGCGTGGGTGCTTGTCCGATGGGATTGGAGCCTTATTTGTTGTCGGCGCTTGCTGAACATACTGAATTCGAGAGAATGGAGAAAGAAAGAATAATGGATTGTATCGAGTGCGGTTCTTGCCAGTTCACCTGTCCTGCGAACCGTCCGTTGCTGGACTATTGCCGTTTGGGTAAAGGTAAAGTAGGAGCGATCATCCGTGCACGTCAAGCTAAAAAATAACGAAGTATGGAAAATAAATTAATAGTATCACTTTCGCCCCATGTCCATGGTGGTGACAGCGTGAAAAAGAATATGTATGGCGTGCTCATTGCATTGATTCCTGCATTTCTCGTATCACTCTATTTCTTCGGACTGGGTGCGCTGATTGTTACGGCTACTTCGGTAGCTGCCTGTTTGTTCTTTGAATGGGCTATCGGCAAATTCCTTTTAAAGAAAGAAACCACGACTATTTGTGACGGTTCTGCCGTAATCACAGGTGTGTTGCTGGCATTCAACTTACCTTCCAATCTGCCTATCTGGATTATTATTCTGGGTGCATTGTTTGCAATAGGTGTCGGTAAAATGTCTTTTGGCGGACTGGGTTGTAATCCGTTCAACCCCGCATTGGCAGGCCGTGTATTCCTGTTGCTCTCTTTCCCTGTGCAGATGACGAGCTGGCCGGTTGTCGGACAGTTGACTTCTTATACAGATGCAACGACGGCGGCTACACCTCTTAACCTGATGAAGCAGATTGCCGGTGGAAATATAGAAGCTTTAAAAGATTTGCCTTCTTCTTTTGACTTATTGATTGGTAATAATGGAGGTTGCTTGGGTGAAGTAAGTGCCTTGGCATTGCTGTTGGGATTGGCTTATATGCTTTGGAAGAAAATTATAACCTGGCATATTCCTATTTCTATATTGGCAACAGTATTTGTATTCTCAGGTATCATGCATCTGGTAGATCCGGAAGTATATGTATCTCCGGTGCTTCAACTGCTTACAGGTGGTTTGATGTTGGGGGCTATCTTTATGGCTACGGATTATGTCACTTCTCCGATGAGCAAGAAAGGGATGTTGATCTATGGTGTGTGTATCGGTCTGCTGACAGTGATTATCCGTTTGTTCGGTGCTTATCCTGAGGGTATGTCATTCGCCATCCTGATTATGAATGCCTTTACTCCGTTGATAAATACATATTGTAAACCTAAACGCTTTGGGGAGGTAGCGAAGAAGAAATGAAAAAGTTAGAATCATCCTTGAAGAATATGTTGCTGGTACTCACGGGTGTTACCGCTATTTCTGTGGCGTTGCTGGCATATGTAAATGAGCTGACGAAAGAACCTATTGCACAAGCCAATGCAAAGACATTGAGTGATGCGGTAAGTGCGGTTGTTCCTGGTTTTGATAACGATCCGATTGCGGAAAAAAAGGTGCAGGCTGTGAATGGTGTGGATTATGCCGTGTATCCTGCAACGAAAGACGGACAATTTATTGGTGCTGCTGTAGAAGCCAGTTCAATGGCATTTGGCGGTGAACTGAAGGTACTGGTCGGTTTTGATGCAGAAGGAAACATTATAGATTATTCTTTGTTGTCGCATGCGGAAACTCCGGGATTGGGTTCCAAAGCTGCCGATTGGTTTAAAGAAGGTAACAAAGGAAGTATTAAGGGAATGAATCCGGGTAAGGCCCCTTTGTCTGTTAGCAAAGACGGGGGACAGGTAGATGCTATTACCGCTTCTACCATTACTTCACGTGCTTTCCTGAATGCTGTGAATGCTGCTTATGCTGCTTATGCGGGTCAGAATGAGTCTGATGCTGCTACGGGCGCTACACAAAAAGTTGTTGAACCTGCTGAAAACGCAGCTACTGAGGCTACGGATTCCATCAGCGCTAAATAAAGAAAGGAGTAGAAGATATGAATAATTTTAAAGTTATGATGAACGGGATTATTAAAGAGAATCCTACGTTTGTACTCCTGCTTGGTATGTGTCCTACGCTGGGTACTACCTCTTCCGCCATTAATGGTATGGGTATGGGATTGGCAACCATGTTCGTGTTGATTTGCTCTAATATTGTAATCTCGGCTATTAAGAATGTTATCCCTGATATGGTGCGTATTCCATCTTTTATCGTAGTTATCGCATCTTTTGTAACGTTGTTGCAAATGGTGATGCAGGCTTATGTTCCTGCTCTGTATGCTACGCTGGGTCTGTTTATTCCGCTGATTGTGGTAAACTGTATCGTACTGGGACGTGCCGAAGCTTTTGCTGCAAAGAATACTCCGGTAGCTTCTTTCTTCGATGGTTTGGGAATGGGACTTGGTTTTACCTTGGCTCTTACTCTGTTGGGTGCCGTACGTGAGTTCCTGGGAACAGGTAAAATCTTCAATCTGACTATTCTTCCTGAAGAATACGGTATGTTGATATTCGTACTTGCACCGGGTGCGTTCATCGCGTTGGGTTATCTGATTGCATTGATTAACAGCTTTAAAAAAGCATAATTAAGAACTTAGTATGGAATATATATTGATATTTATTTCGGCAATCTTTGTTAACAACATCGTGTTGTCACAATTCCTGGGAATTTGTCCGTTCCTCGGAGTATCCAAGAAAGTGGAAACTGCATTGGGTATGTCGGCTGCTGTAGCATTCGTACTTACTATTGCTACTATAGTGACATTCCTTATTCAAAAGTTTGTTCTTGATGCTTTCGGTTTGGAATACCTGCAAACAATTACCTTTATTTTGGTAATTGCAGCCTTGGTTCAGATGGTAGAAATCATTCTTAAAAAAGTATCACCTTCCCTATATCAGGCACTGGGTGTATTTTTACCTTTGATTACTACAAACTGCTGTATTCTTGGTGTGGCCATTCTTGTAATTCAAAAGGATTATGACCTGTTGACGGGTGTAGTTTATGCATTCTCTACTGCTATTGGCTTTGGCTTGGCACTGACACTCTTTGCGGGTTTGCGTGAACAGATGAGTTTGGTGAATATTCCGAAAGGCATGAAAGGAACTCCGATTGCTTTAATTACAGCCGGTCTTTTGGCTATGGCTTTCATGGGATTCTCCGGTGTAGTAAAGATCTGAAAAAAAGAACATTCAGTAATAGATAAGGGGTAGAAGAAATTCTGCCCCTTTTTAATTTAAACTAAAAAAATACTCTTTTTTCTTTTTATCTAAAATTAATTTCCTTAAATTTGCCGCCACAACGATGATAACCTATAAGAATAAATCACTGATGAAAGAAAAAATCTTGGTTACAGGTGGAACCGGTTATATTGGTTCACATACTGTAGTAGAACTTCAAAACGCAGGTTATGAAGTAGTGATAATAGATAATTTGTCAAACTCTAGCGCCGATGTAGTTGATAACATCGAAAAAGTATCAGGTATTCGTCCTGCATTCGAAAAATTGGATTGTTTGGATTTCGCTGGTCTTGACGCTGTGTTTACTAAATATAAAGGCATTAAAGCCATCATCCACTTTGCAGCCAGTAAGGCTGTAGGCGAGTCGGTTCAGAAACCATTGCTTTATTATCGCAATAATCTGGTTTCATTGATTAACCTGCTTGAGTTGATGCCAAAGCACGGAGTGGAAGGTATTGTGTTCTCTTCTTCTTGTACAGTTTACGGTCAGCCGGACGAATTGCCGGTAACGGAGAAAGCCCCGATTAAGAAAGCTGAATCTCCTTACGGTAATACGAAGCAGATCAATGAAGAAATCGTTCGCGATACAGTGGCTTCAGGTGCTCCTATCAATGCAATTTTGCTGCGCTATTTCAATCCGATTGGTGCGCATCCGACAGCATTGCTCGGTGAGTTACCCAATGGTGTGCCTCAGAACTTGATACCTTATCTGACCCAGACCGCTATCGGTATCCGTGAGAAACTGAGCGTCTTTGGTGATGATTATGATACGCCCGACGGCTCTTGTATACGCGACTTCATTAATGTAGTTGATTTGGCAAAAGCACATGTTATTGCTATCCGCCGTATTTTGGAAAAGAAACAAAAGGAAACAGTGGAAGTGTTTAATATCGGAACGGGACGCGGTCTTTCAGTATTGGAATTGATTAACGCTTTCGAAAAGGCAACTGGTGTGAAACTGAATTATCAGATTGTCGGTCGTCGTGCGGGAGATATTGAAAAGGTATGGGCCGATCCTAAATTCGCTAATGAAGAGTTGGGTTGGAAAGCTGTTGAAACCATCGAAGATACATTGCGTTCTGCATGGAACTGGCAATTGAAGCTTCGTGAGAGGGGTATTCAATAAGCGGTAAAAGAGATTTTTGTTTTTATTAACAAATAGGGAATGAACAAATGCTTCCCCGCATTTGTTTATATGTTGCAAATCAGCCTGATGCTGTTTATGTATATGTGAATATCCGTAACTAGTACTTATGCCTCCCCGGCATAGACAGGTAAGATTGCATAGTAGTTTTGTCGTGTTTTATTTTGTGTTTGTGTTGTGAATAAGCCTTGTCGGGAGACAGGGCTTATTTTTTATTCTTGTTCTTCTATTGCCTTATTCAATAGAAATGTTGTTTCTTTAAGTTTTTCGACAATATTTATTTTAGTAATTTCTTCAAACCGAATATCTGGCAAGTAAATCCCCAGACTTGCGATGATCGTCTTGTTTTTATAAATAGGAGTTGCTAGGCTGACAACATGGTTAGCATTGGAAGTGATTTCTACTTCTTTGGCTCTAATTTCAGTTAAGGCAGCAACCAGATTTTGTGCATTCTTTATTTCCGGCCACGATTCTTTATCAGGTAATCCGTATTTTCCTGTGAAATAGTTTAGTTCCTTTGGAGAGTAGTGGGCTAGTATCATTCTTCCGGTAGTAGCTTTATAAACGCTGGATTCTTGGGTGGTTCTGACCTGGATTTCATGGGTACATTCTGCTTCATATAATAAAATTCGTTTCCCCCCTTCAATAATGGAGAGAATAACCGTTTCATTTATATTATCCCGAAGCCGTTCAATAAGAGGCTTTGCGATTTCTTTTAGTTCAGCATAATAGGTATATGAGTTGGTTAATTGATAAGCCATATAGCCTAGTTTGTATCCCTTCTTTGCGCCTATCTGTTCTACATAGTTTCTGTTTACCAATGTTTTTAATATGTTGGCACATGTTCCATGGTTTAATTGAAGTGAATCTGCAATTTCGGACAAGCTTAGGTCTTCTTTGGGGCTGGAAGCTATTACTTCAAGAATGCTTAGGGCCCGATGTATGACTTGTATCATATCTATAATATAAAAGTTATTTTTTTATAGTTTTATAATGCAAAATTAGGAATTATAATTCTATTGCCAATTTTTAGGTTTTGTTTTTAACTACTATTGTGTGTGTGTCCTCGTGTAGAGCCCTTTTGATGGCTTATTCTTATGTTCTACAACAGAAATTGCATTTTTTTTCTGCTGATTATTTTGATCCTAAAAGACTAATAGTAATTTTGCATTGAAAAATTAAATTTTATATTATGAAAACAAAGTGTTATTTGCTACTGTGTATGTTTGTTTGCACCACGGCTTTTGCTCAGCATGGTGTAAAAGGCAAAATTGTGGATGCCGGTACCGGAGAGTCTTTGGTAGGCGTGAATGTTACGGTAAAAAATGAGAGTTCCGTAGGTACGATTTCCGATTTGGACGGAAATTATTCTTTGGTTGTTTCTAAAACTGCTACTTTGGTATTTTCGTATATAGGTTACATAAGCCAGGAGATACCGGTAGGAGAGAAAAACATGATTAATGTTTCATTGGTTGAGGATTCAAAAACCTTAAGTGAAGTTGTTGTGATTGGTTATGGAACCATGAAAAAATCAGATTTGACTGGTTCTGTGGTTAAAGCGGATTTGAATGTAATGAAAGATTCGCCGAATACAAGCATTATGCAATCTTTGCATGGAACGGTGGCTGGATTGCAAATAGGGCAGACCAATTCAGCTGGTGAAGATCCTTCAATCGGAGTGCGTGGACAAACCACTATTAATGGTAGTACTTCTCCTTTAATTATATTGGATGGAATTATATATGGTGGGCGCATTTCTGATATTAATCCGAGTGATATTGAATCCATTGATATATTGAAAGATGCGAGCAGTAAGGCTGTTTATGGTGCGAAAGCAGCTAATGGTGTATTGATGATTACATCTAAAAAAGGTAAAAGAGCTCAAAAACCGAAGATATCATATTCAGGTAGTTGGGCGTTCAGTAATCCGACAGTCGATTACCGGCCATTGAACCGGGAAGAATGGATGCAGAAAGTACGTGATATCGAATATGAGTCAGCCTATACCAAGGAATCCGGTTATTTAGTTCCAAATCCGGACTGGGATTTTTCCAAGTCACAACTGAATGTGCAACAGTTGGATGGAATAGAGAATGGTACAGATTTTAACTGGTGGGATGAAGCTATGCAGACTGGGCATTTATTTACTGATATGGTGAATATCAATGGTGGTAGCGAACATGTTTCTTATTTCCTTTCCGGTAGTTGGACCAATCAAAGAGGAGTTGTAAAGAATGACAAATATAAGCGTACTACATTCAGAGCTAATATTGATGTGCAAGCTACATCTTGGCTGAAGGTGGGTACTAATACTTTTTTCTCCGTTTTGGACTATTCCGGAGAGTCCCCCAATATGAATGCTCTTATTCGTATGCCGGCCGTAGTGACTCCCAAGGATGCGGATGGTGAGTGGATTACCAATCCGAATGGAACTTTAACTATGAATCCTTTCTTGGAATATATGGTCGAAAATTCAGACAAGCGTCATCAGATAAATACAACCGTTTATGGACTGGTTAGTATACCTTGGATCAAAGGATTGACCTATCGCTTGAATTATAATTATACGCTTGATGCCAAGAATTTATATAATTATAGTCGGTATGAGGCCAGTCAACAAGGAGAAGCATCAAAGCAGCACGATAATTCATCTGTATGGTTGCTGGATAATATTGTAAATTATACCAATTCTTTTGGTAAGCATGCTATTAATGCAACGTTTGTGTATGGTGCTAGCAGGCAGGCCTATGACAATACCCTGGCAAAAGGACAACAATATACTAGTACGGTAACTGGTTATAATGATTTGGGACAGGCTATCATACAAACCATACGTTCGTCAGCTTATAAGGAGAGCAACCTTTATCAAATGCTTCGTACATCTTATAATTATGATAGCAAATATTTGTTAACAGCTACATTACGTCGTGATGGTTTTAGTGGCTTTGCCGAGAATCACAAGTTCGGTCTGTTTCCTTCTGTTGGTTTGGGTTGGGTATTGTCTCGTGAAGCGTTCTTGTCCGAAGCGGAATTTATGGATAATCTCAAGCTCAGAGCTAGTTTTGGTGTGACGGGTAACCAAACTTCACGTTACAGTTCCTTAGCAAAGGTTGAACTGAATGCAGGCTCGAAATATGTTTTTGGCGATGGTGCAAGTACGTCCATCGGTTCTACTGTTATGCGCATGTCCAATAAAGATTTAAAGTGGGAGACGACAGCTGAGTATAATGTTGGTATTGACTTTTCCTTTTTCAAGGAGAGGCTGACTGGAAGTATAGACTTTTACCGAGCTACCACAAAGAATCTGTTATGGGATGTTATTATTCCGACGATGACCGGATTTTCCAGTGTACGCAGCAATGTGGGCAAGTTACAGAATACAGGTTTGGAAATAGTACTCGGTGGTACTCCTGTGAAAACAAAAGATTTTCAATGGAATGTCCGGCTGAATTTTTCAACGAATAAGAACAAGGTGGTTTCTTTACTGGGACAGGATACTGATGGAGACGGTAAAGAAGATGACTTGGTAGCCAGCGGACTGTTTATCGGAGAATCGTTGGGAACCATTTATGACTATGAAGTGGAAGGTATCTGGCAGTTGGCAGATAAAGAGAATGGTACTATTATGAAGGGTTTTTATCCCGGAACCTATAAAATTAAGGATCAGAATGGCGATGGAGAGATTACGGCTGGTGAAGACAGGGTGATTCTAGGGCATAAAGAACCGGCTTACATGATGGGTATTTCCAATGATTTTAGCTATAAAGGGTTTGAATTACGTTTTTTCATCAATACCATTCAGGGAGGTAAGAACGGATATCGGTCGAAGATTGCCAAACCTGATTATATTGGAAAGTCGATAGGTAATGCCGAGAACCTGAGTTGGCTGACTGCCTATGATTATTGGTCACCAAGAAATCCGAATGCTAAGTTTGCAACAGCTTGGCTATCTCCTACCGTAGATACGAATCGGATGCAAAATCGCAGCTTTGTCCGTTTGCAAGATGTATCGTTATCCTATAACTTTGATCAGCGATGGACTAAAAAGTTAGGTGTGAGTAATCTGAGGCTTTTTATTAGCGGACAGAACCTTTTGACTTTTACAGGTTGGGATGGTTGGGATCCTGAAGCCGGTATTGGTTTCACCACAGACTCTTATCCCGTAATGCGTACTTATGCTTTTGGTATAGATTTAACTTTTTAACAGATTGAATTATGAGACAGAATATTTTTAATGCAGGAATTGCCTTTTTATTCTCATGTTTTGTTTTCTCTTGTAACGAAAGCAGCTTTCTGGAAGAGAAGCCGCTGGACTTCTTGAGTCCGGAGAATGCCTATAATACATATGCCGATTATGAAACAGCCTTAACAGGTTTGTATGCGAAAGTACGTGCGAATTTCTATAATAGTGATTTCGTCTTCTTTCAGGAAACAGATGTAGCCAAGAATGCGCGTGACAATAATAATTTCATGGGCAATCTTAAAGACTGGCTCACTCCTCAGCAAGCTGGTGTGGCAGACGTATGGGATCGTGAGTATAAACTGATTAATAATGCCAATACCATCATCAGTCGTATAGAAGGTAGTTCACTGAACGCGGAACAAAAATCCCAAGTGGCTGCCGAGGCCAAATTTTTCCGTGCATTCGGTTATCGTACGTTGGTTTATATTTTCGGTGGTGTTCCGTTAGTGCTTGAGGAAAATGTCTCTCCAAAGACGGACTTCACCCGGAACTCGAAAGAGGAAGTATTGAAAGCTATGTATGATGACTTCCTGGAAGCAACAACTGTACTTCCTGACATTCATACTGTAGTTGATGGAAAGATTTCCAATCTAGTGGCAAAACATTACCTTGCTGAGACCTGTATATCGTTGGGACTCTACGATGATGCTATTCGTTTAGCTTCTGAAGTGATTGATAATCCCAATACAGGTTTGATGAAAGTCAGGTTCGGGTCTCACAAATCGGAAGAAGGAGATGTCTATTGGGATCTATTCAGAAGGAAAAATCAGAACCGAAAAACTTCGGGTAATACGGAAGCATTATGGGTAATTCAGATGGAGCCGGATGTAGAAGGTGGTTATCTGACTTCAACTTCTTATCGTCCCTATTATCTGGAACGGTTTGCCGCACCAGTGACATATTCATGTACTGATCCGGAAGGAAAGAAAGCTTTCCTTTCTTCGAATGGTCGTTCGGATGCCAATGTGGGGGGGCGTGGAGTTTCCAATATGTCAAATACCCATTGGTGGTTGTATGAGGTATGGGGCGACGATTTTAGCAATGATATGCGTAATTCCAAATACAATGTGGTACGTGATGCTTATTATGATTTGCCTACTTCCAAGTATTATGGTAAAAGTATTATTGCTCCTGAAACGAAGAGTAAACTTTTGGAAGAACAGTCTTGGCGTTGGTATCCGTGGCCAACTAAGATTACAACTCCGGGTGAACATCCTGAAGCCCTGTATGCCGATCCGGCACTGAAAACACTGAAATCAACTGCCGGTGCTACTTATCTGGACCAATATATGCTACGTTTGGCTGAAACCTATCTGCTACGGGCAGAGGCTTTTTTAATGAAAGGAGACAAAGAAAAGGCAGCAAACGATATCAATGAAGTAAGGAACCGTGCTCATACATCTGAAGTAGTTGCATCGGAGGTCACCATAGACTATATTCTGGATGAGCGTGCACGCGAATTGGTATATGAGGAATTCCGCAGAATTACGTTAGGACGATTGGGCAAGTATGTAGAACGTGTTCGTAAATACAATACGCTCAACGGACCTCGTGTGGAAGATTATCATGAACTGTTTCCGATACCTTACAGTGCAATAGAAGCCAATAAAGATGCTGTATTGGAACAGAATCCAGGTTATAAGAACTAAGGAACTACTGATATAATAAACAAGAATAATACAGTTTCTAACTATAATTTTTTAAAAGGAATTGAAAATGAGGAATCAAATAAATGTTTTATGTCATTTTTTGCTGCTTTGGGTTGTAAGCTCATGTACCCATACACCGGTTAGTGAAGGACGGGTGAAAACGAATCTTGCCGTACCGTATGAAGTGATCGGTGTACTATCTCCTAAAAGTATTCATGAGGTAAAAAACGATCTGACTTTAGGATGCGAGGTGCTGGATAGGGATTATGCCGACTACCATCAGTATAAAGAATATATCGTTCCTTTGGGTCTTAAAAAGATACGGTTGCAAGCCGGATGGGCCAAAACAGAAAAGATAAAGGGAGTTTATGATTTTGCCTGGTTGGATTCCATCATAAATGATGCAGTTGGACGTGGAATAAAAATCTGGTTACAGGCATCTTATGGGAACCCCATCTATGAAGGTGGGGGAACCCCCTATCTGAAAGGAGGTTGGCCTACTTCCGAAGAGGGAAAAACTGCTTGGAACAGATGGGTGGAGGCTATGGCTCTTCATTATAAAGGTAAGGTTTATGAATGGGAAATCTGGAATGAGCCGGATATCAATAAAGAACAGATCAAGGATTATAAGAGTCTGACGGACCTGAATATTCGTACGGCAGAAATTATAAAGCGAATAGAGCCGGATGCTAAGATCGCTGCTTTGGCATTGGCCTTTGCCGATGCAGAATTTCTGGAGAAATGTATGCAGGATTTTAAGGAACGCGGGAAATTGGAACTTTTTGATTGGATTTCGTATCATCAGTATGTGTTCCGGCCGGAAGATGTGTATCCGAAGGTTGAGAAGATGCGGCAAGTTATACAAAAATATTCAGATCATATCAAATTGTGGCAAGGTGAGAACGGTGCACCATCCAAAGGATATATGGGTGGAGCTTTAGGAGCTTATCAATGGTCGGAAGTCTCGCAGGCCAAATGGGCTTTGAGAAGAATGCTCGGTGATCACGGGCGGGATATTGCTACCGGGATATTCAGTATTGCAGATATGAACTATGGCGGTAATGATGCCATCAAGAAGAAAAATGTAAAAGGCCTGTTGGAAACTAATGAACAAAACCAGGTTGTTCGGGCAAAGGTGGTTTATTATGCCGTACAACATCTGGCTTCGGTGTTCGATTTGTTACAGCATTCGGTAGATGTACATAGGTTTGAGGTAAAGACGGATTATCCTTATAGTCTTTTTGCCTATCAAGATGAAAAGAGTGAATTACAGTCATTCCTGATATGGTACGATGAAGCTACTCCTACAAACTTCAATCAGACTACCCCGGTGGATGTGGAAGTGGCCGGGGGAAAATTTAAGAATCCTGTATGGGTAGATTTGTTGACTGGTAAAGTTTATAAGATTCCTGCCGGTGATATAAGTAAGCACGGAGACAAGTATTGTTTTAGCAATCTTCCGGTATATGATTCTCCGATTATGGTCGTTGACCAGAGCTTAATCAAATATGAATAATGGCTATGGAGTTACAATTACAGGAACTGGATTACTGGGCCATTGGTGTTTATATATTATTGATGGCAGGGATAGGTTTATCTTTCGGTTGGTTTATTAAAGATGTCGGTGCTTATTTCAAGGGAAATGGCACTATCCCCTGGGTGATGGCTACCGTTACCAATTTTATGGGATTGTTCAGTACGTTTGTCTTCGTGGCTTATGCCGGGATTGCTTACGAGTACGGGTTGGTCTCTGTTACGGTATTTTGGTCCACTGTACCGGCATGTATCATTGGCAGCCTGTGGCTTGGCGGACGTTGGCGGCGGACTGGTTGCGTCACTCCCATCGAATATTTGGAACAGCGTTATAGTTTCTCTGTTCGTGAAATAATGACGTGGGTAGGATTACTGGTGAGGCTGTTAGACAATATGGTGCGGTTGTATGCTATTGGTGTTTTCATTACTGTAGTCACTCCTCTGTCATTGGAATGGGCCATCATCATTTCGGGTGTAATTGTTACGCTGTTCAATATTATTGGCGGTATCTGGACTGTAACGATTATGAGTACGGTACAGTTTGTGATCTTAATACTTATCACCTGTGTACTGCTGCCCGTGTCCTTACATGAAGTGGGAGGTATTGGTGGACTTTATCAACAGATCCCTGAGAAGATGACGTGGTTTAATGGTCCCAAAGGAGCATTTTTCTGGTTGGCAATCTATTATGTAATGACGATGATAAAATACAATGAGAACTGGACATTTATTCAGAAATTCTTTTGTGTGAAAGACGAAAAAGCAGCTAAGAAAATGGGAGTTCTGACGGGTATCCTCTTTTTAGTGTTTACCCCGATATTCCTCATTCCGGCTGTTGCCTCTTCTTTAATAGTTCCGGAACTGGAGAATCCGGAGATGTCCTATATATCGGTTGCCATTCGCTTGCTTCCTGCCGGTATTATGGGTATCATGTTTTCTTCGATGTTTGCGGCAACTATGTCTTCACTGAATGCCGAGTACAATGTTATGTCGAGTGTTTTTACAAAGGATGTATATCAGCGGTTGTTTAATACGGAAGCTGCTGAAAAACGCCTTCTGGTTGTGGCTCGTTGGTCTACATTGGTTATCGGAGCACTGATTACAGTAGGTGCTATCTATATCGAAGGGTTTGGAGGAGCTTTTGAAGCCAATAAACTGTTTACGGGAATATTCTGTATTCCTATAGGTATTCCTTTGGTATTGGGTATTGTAAGCCGCAAGCCGAATGCCAAGGCGGCTATAATTACGATCAGTGCTGGAATTGTAGTAGGGATTGTCTTGAATGCACTTCCCGAAGTGGATTGGGAGATGGCAACGCTTATCGAGTTAATAGTTTGTTTGGTTCTTTATTATCTGCCGGTTTATGGGCAGATGGATATGAAAGACAAAGTGAAAGTGGATGAACTGTTTGATGCCTTGAGTGTGAATATAGACCCTAAAAAGGTTCCTTCCATTTCATCGCAATATGTTAAAGCACTGATGATATTACTGTTGGTATCTCTTGTTGTATCCGGCGGGCTTTTTATAGGAATGAGCATTCCCAATCTACGTTCTATGGGTGGAGATTTGAGTTTATGCGCCGGCATTTTGAGTCTTTTACTGGCAGTGGCTCTGTGTGTTGTTTATAAATTGAAAATAAAAAAGTAAATAATGAAACTAGCATGGTATTTACCTACTTTGCCATCGGTAAAGTGGAAGATTGCAACCCAATTGGGTGTAGAATATGCGGTAGCGGCATTGCCTGCCGAACGGTATTATATGAAACCGTGGGATTTCAAGGCTCTGCTTTATGCTAAAGAGAGTTTGAATGATGCAGGTCTGAAGCTTGAAGTGATTGAACCGGCTCCTCCCCATTATAAGATTAAGCTGGGATTGCCAGGCAGGGATGAAGAAATAGAGATATTCAAGCAAGTACTGAGAAATATGGCGGCTTTGGATATTCCTGTTTTATGTTACAATTTCATGCCCCAATCCGGTTGGTATCGTACCTCTTTTGCTAAAAAGGGGAGAGGTGGGGCACTGGTAACGGCATTTGATTCAAAATTGATGCAGGCAGCCCCGCAGTTGACTGAAGCCGGGACACAAACTGACATACAGATATGGGACAATTATAAATACTTTATGGATAAGGTATTACCCGTAGCAGAAGCATGTAAAGTGAAACTGGCTCTTCATCCGGATGATCCTCCGGTACCTTCCTTGCAGGGAGTGTCGCGTATCTTTAGAAATGTAGAGAATTTCGACAAAGCCTTAGAACTTTATCCCAGCGATTACAACGGGATAACATTTTGCCAAGGTTCTTTTGCAGCCATGAATGAGGACATACCTTCTTTGATAAGACATTTCGGTCGGAAGATTTTCTTTGTCCATTTCCGAGATATACGTGGAGATGCAGATGCTTTTGAAGAGACATTCCATGATGAAGGGCAGACTGACATGAAAGCCTGCATGCGTGCATATAAGGAAATTGGGTTTGATGGAGTGATCCGTACAGACCATGCTCCTGTTATGGCTGGTGAGTCAGGAGAAAATCCGGCGTATGAGATGCTGGGACATATATTTGCGACAGGATATTTAAAAGGTTTATTAGAAGAATAAAAATGATTATGGACAATAATTTAATGAAGTTAGAGAAATTGATTGAGAAATTGGATAGGATAGATGGTATAGAGTTTCCGATTTCAGATCAAGAATTGTGTGAACGTTACGAAAATCTTTATACAGGAGCCGTAAACGATGTTTTGCGTGAAGCCACATTGATGGATCAAGCCTTGCCGATTACTATCTTACCATTGCAGTTTGAAATGCGTGCGGCAGGCATCGCATTCACTATTCGCAGTAATCCGGACCCCACTGTCAAGGGGGAAATGGATATCAGGGCACAGATGCTGGATGATATGCCGAAAAATTGTTGTGTGGTATGGGACGCAGGTAATGAAGATGAAGCAGCTCATTGGGGAGAGGTAATGACAGCTTCCGCTATAGCCCGCGGAGCAAGATGTGCTGTGGTCAACGGTGGGCTGCGTGATACGATTCAGGTATTGAAGCAAGACTTTCCTATATTCTACCGTTACCGCAGTTCGAACGGTTCTTTAGGGAGAACTAAAATAACAGGATATAATATACCGGTTAGGATTGGAAAAGTTTATATAAAGCCGGGAGATGTCATTTTTGGTGATGTGGATGGTGTGGTAGCCATTCCGCGTAGTATCGCCTATGACGTATTGTTGAGAGCTGAAGCTATCAAGCAGCAGGAGAGGGAGATGCGTACTTGGGTACATGAAGGCTTTTCTGCTCAGGAGATGGTAAAGAATGGTGGCTATTTTTAAAGCAGCTTGAGTATGGATAGTTTTATTAATGAGGATTTTCTGCTGACGACCCATATTTCCAGGCAACTCTATCATGAGATTGCTGAAAATCTTCCGGTTATAGACTTTCATAACCATCTGGACCCGCGAAAACTGGCAGAAAATCATAAATTCGTTGATTTGGCAGAATTGTGGATTCATGCTGATCCTTACAAACATCGTGTGATGCGTATAGCCGGTATTGACGAAGAGATGATTACAGGGGTTGGCATATCCGGTAAAGAACGGTATGATACGTGGGCCTCCATATTCACACGTACCATTGGTAATCCTTTGTTCCATTGGTCATGTCTGGAGTTAAAACGCTTTTTCGGTATTGACGAAATCTTGAATCGGGAAAATGCGGGGGAGATATGGAAGGTGTGCAATGACATCCTCCGGCAGCCGGGATGGGGAATGCTGGACATCTTGAAGAAATGTCGGGTGGAAATGTTATGTACTTCCGATGATTTATTGGCCGATTTCACTTGGCATCGCCAGGCATCCCTACAACCTCAGAATATTATAGTGAAGCCTTCGCTGCGGGCGGATTCGGTAATTTCTTTTACAACTCCTTCTTTCAAGGATTTCGTTTCGCAGTTAGCGGAGCTTTCAGGTATGAAAATAAAGTGTCTGGAAGATTATCTGAATGCAATAGATATTCGTCTGAACCTTTTTTCTGATGCAGGATGCGAGTACGCCGACCATTCTTTGGATGCGGGTTTCAGGTTTGTACCGGTTTTATCGGGAGAGGCTTCGTCCTTATTCGGTAAATTGTTGCAGATTGGGGAAATCTCTCCTGCGGAAACGGTGAAATTACAGTCGTATGTCTTGTTGTTCATGGGGCGCTGCTATGCACGGAGAAACTGGAACATGCAATTACATATTGGGGCCAAACGGGATACCAATACTCAGTTGCGGACACGGCTTGGTCCGGCGGGAGGATATGCAGCGATCGGTTCGGCGTGCGATGTGAACAGTTTGGTTTGCTTCCTAGACACATTGAATGAGGAGGATTCGTTGCCTCGGACCATTTTGTATACATTAAATCCGGCGGACAATGCTGTTTTTGCCACACTGACCGGTTCATATTCGGGCAGTGGTATTTTAGGAAAAGTGCAATTTGGTCCTGCCTGGTGGTACAATGATCATTTGGAAGGAATGACGCAACAATTGCAGTCCCTATCTTCTTATGGACTTTTGAGCTGTTTTGTCGGTATGACGACAGATTCACGGAGTGTACTTTCCTTCTCGCGTCATGAATATTTCCGCAGGGTGCTTTGCCGGTTTATTGGTGAAAAGGTAGTCAGCGGAGAGTTCCCGTCGGATATGACTTTATTAGGCGATATAGTAAGAGACATTTGTTATAGAAATTGTAAAAATTGGAGGAAATAGGTATGAACAATATAAAAAAAGAAGAAGTGGCTGTCGTTACGGGAGCCGGTGGTACGTTATGTTCGGAGTTAGCTGTAGACTTGGCTCGGAAGGGCTATCGAGTAGCCCTTATAGGTCGTAGTCTGGAAAAGTTGCGGAAGACGGAGAAGATGATAAAAGAGGCGGATGGGAATGTTTTGTCTGTTTCGTGTGATGTTCGTAATTTAGCGGAAGTAAAGAGGGCACATGCTTTGATTAACGAACAGTTTGGTGCATGTTCGATTCTTATTAACGGGGCGGGAGGTAACCAGCCGGAGGCAGTGACTAATATCAATGAATTTAACGAACGGGAATTGGAAGAGGAGCAAGGAGAATTGCGCGGTTTCTTTAATCTGGACATGAGCCGTTTCTTGGATGTGATTGATGTAAATATTATGGGCACGGTTATTCCTTGTCAGGTTTTTGCTCCGGATATGGTTCGGTTGGGCAAAGGATGTATCATCAATTTTGCATCAATGAATACTTATCGGCCTTTGTCGCGGGTACCGGCTTATGCTTTGAGCAAAGCAGGTATTGCAAATTTCACCCAATGGTTGGCTGCCTATCTGGCACCGGCCCATATACGTGTGAATGCCATTGCTCCGGGATTTTTTCTGAATGACAGGAGCCGTAAGCTGTTGATGACTCCGGATGGTAACTTTTCGGAAAGGGGAAGTAACATTTTGCGTCAAACACCCATGAAGCATTTTGGGGAAGCGCAAGAGCTGGTAGGTTGTATGAACTGGCTTATCAATGAAGAAGCTTCCGGCTTTGTAACCGGCATTACCATACCAATTGACGGAGGCTTTCTGGCTTGTAGCGGAGTCTGATTTTTAATTTTGATTAATGAAATGTTTATTATGAAAAACAAGTTTGTAATTCTACCGATTATTGTGTTCTTTAATTTTCTTGCGCTGTATTCACAGCAAATACCGAAGCAGGAAGAAACTTTGAAACACATGCTGTTGGCCAATAATTATTTTATGGTCAAATATCCGGATCCTTGTCAACTTACATTTGTACATACCTTACGGCCAAGCAATATATGGACGAGGGCTGTATATTTTGAAGGTTTGATGGCTTTTCATGCTATTTATCCCCAAAAGGAATTTTACGATTATGCATTGAAATGGGCGGAATTCCATAAATGGGGGTTGGATAAAGGGACTGTTACTCGTCATGCAGACAATCAGTGTTGTGGGCAGACTTATATTGATTTGTATAACATTTGTCCTGATGATCCTAATAAAATCAAGGATATAAAATTATCCATTGACATGATGGTGAATACACCTCAGAACGATGACTGGTGGTGGGTAGATGCCATCCAGATGTCTATGCCTGTATTTGCTAAGTTGGGCAGACTGACTGGAGAACAATCTTATTATGACAAGATGTGGGATTTGTATTCATTCACACGCAACCATCATGGCGATAAGGGGTTGTACAATCGTAAAGACGGGCTTTGGTATCGCGATAAGAGATTTGCCCCGCCTTATAAAGAGCCTAACGGACGAGACTGCTACTGGTCCAGGGGCAATGGATGGGCATACGCTGCGCTGGCGCGTGTCATGAATCTGATTCCCCGAAAAGATAAGCATTACAAGGATTATCTGAAAGACTTTTTGCAGATGAGCAAGGCCATTAAACTTTGCCAGCGCGAAGACGGTTTTTGGAATGTAAGCCTACATGATCCCGGTAATTTTGGTGGAAAGGAAGGTACCGGTACCGCTTTATTTGTATATGGTTTGGCATGGGGAATAAGGAATGGTATTTTGGATCGTGACGAATATCTGCCAATGACCTTGAAAGCTTGGAATGCTTTGGTAAAGGACTGTATGCATCCGAATGGTGCATTGGGATATATGCAAGGGAGAAGTAATAGTCCTAAGGCCGGTCAGCCCTTAACTTACGATTGTATACATGAACCGGAGGATTTTGCAGTAGGCTGCTTTTTGTTAGCCGCTTCGGAAATATATAAATTGAAATAGCATAAATATTATGTATAGAAATATTTTGTTACTCATATGCGGGCTGTTGGGGAGTGTCTCTCTGTTACATGCTCAGAAACTGGTCAAAGCTGGTATGGGATATAGCAGTACGTCTGTTAATACTGCCATTTTTCGGACAAACTCCGTTACTTCGAAAGGAAATATGCAATTTATTGCCTATTATGACGAAGATGGATATCTGACGTTGGGGAAACGCCGTTTAGGAAACGACCGTTTTGAAATACTCCGTTCACCTTATAAAGGAAAATGCGAGGATGCCCACAACGTTATCAGTATTGGTATCGACGGTAAAGGTTATCTGCATGTGGCTTTCAATCATCACAATGCTCCGTTGCAATATTGTAAAAGTGTGGAGGCTTATTCCCTCCGGCTGGATACGTTGCAATCTATGTTGGGTAAAGATGAAAGGAAGGTGACCTATCCCGAATTTTATACATTGAAAAATGGTGATTTGCTGTTTGCTTACCGTTTGGGTAAGTCCGGTCAGGGCAATCTTGTACTGAATAGGTACGATGTGCGGAAAGGCCAGTGGAAGCGCTTGCAGGATACTTTGATTGATGGTGAAGGACAGAGAAATGCATACTGGCAAATGTGTGTTGACAGGAAAGGAACCATACATGTTTCCTGGGTGTGGCGTGAGACGTCTGCTGTAGAGACGAACCATGATTTATGCTATGCCTGTTCCAAGGATGGAGGAATCACTTGGCAGAAGTCAACCGGTGAGCGGTATCATCTTCCCATTAATGTGAGAAATGCAGAATATGCATTTAAAATTCCTCAGAAAAGTGAGTTGATAAACCAGACAAGTATGGCTACTGATAAAGAAGGCAATCCTTTTATTGCCGCATATTGGAAAGAACCCGGAGATGCTTGTCCGCAATATCGATTAGTCTTCATAGGAAAAGGAAATTGGCAAATGGTAAAGGTTGCCGATAGGCATACGGATTTTACATTAAGTGGGCGCGGTACCAAGATGATTCCTATGTCACGTCCTCGTTTGGCTGTTGACACCCGGGGAAAAGGAATATATTATATATATCGTGATGTAGACCGTAATAGCCGGGTGACGGTAGCATACTCGGGTGACCTTTCAAAAGGGAACTGGAATGTGAGTGATCTGACGGATTTTTCGGTTGATGCATGGGAACCAAGTTATGATACAAATTTGTGGAACAAGCGGGGAATGCTGCATCTTTTTGTACAATGTACCTCACAGGGAGACGGAGAGAAAGTGAAGCAATCGGTTCCCCAACAAGTATATGTATTGGAAGTAGATACAAAACAATAAATAATTATGAAACGAGAAGCATTTAAAATGTTTTTGAAGCCGGGGTGCGAAGCTGAATATGAAAGAAGGCATGCACAGATATGGCCCGAATTGAAACAATTATTGTCAGAAAACGGAGTTTATGATTATTCCATTTATTGGGATAAGGATACCAATATCCTTTATGCTTGTCAGAAGATCAAAGGAGAAGCTTCATCCCAAGAAATGGGAAATACTCCTATTGTACAAAAATGGTGGGATTATATGGCTGATATAATGGAAGTCAATCCGGATAATTCTCCAATAAGTATTCCACTTATAGAAGTCTTTCACATGGAATGAAATAGAGATAAGTCTTAAGATTGAATTACACGGACAACTTTATGAAAAAGAATATAGTAATTCTATTTTTGTTGATTGCCGGTTGGGGGTATGCTCAAAAACCAGCTTATCTGGCTTCGAAGTTTACAAATGGATTACGCGATTTTTTTGTTTATTATGATAGTTGTTTTGAGGCAAGACATCATTTACCCGGACTTTTTCCTTGGTTGGAGAAAGATAGAGTGGAAATTAAGGAAATTGTACGAAAGTCACTTGCCATAAAAGAGGAATGGATTCCGGTGATTAAGACCCGAATAAATGGAGTCACACGAAATCGGGACTTCATAGTGCAGCATTTGCAATCCGTTTCGTGGAATAATTGTTACGGTGCAGCTCATTTGTATATTCCGTCCAATAATGATGCGGATAAAGGTTTACCTGTTGTATTGCTGGCTTGCGGACATGGAAATAACGGTAAACTCTATCCTGCTTATCGGAAAATGGCAGAATATTTGGCTTCCAGCGGCATTGCGGTATTAGTACCGGACAATATTGGTCAGGGTGAACGTCATTTCATGGGACATTATTCCGCTCCCGGAGTTTTTGAGTGTGGACTGACTGTACAGGGATTGATAGTTATGGAAACCATAGGATGGCTCAATTGGATAAGAAAGCAAAGAAATTTTAATATCGAAAAGATTGCTGTATGTGGTAATTCTGGTGGAGGGGCGCTGGGACTATTCTTGGCATCTGTTGTACCTGAAAAATTCTCTGTACTGATTTCATCTGGCTATCCTTCTACGTTCGAGTATGTTGCCCGCAAGGAGAAACGGCATTGCCATTGTAACATTGTTCCGGGAATTATTGGAAAAGTGGAGATGTGGCAGGTTTTGGGGTGTTTTGCACCTAAACCAATGTACCTCCTGCAAGGAAAATCGGATGAATTCTTCCCGGTAGATATCTTTTATCGAGTATGTAGACAAGTAGGAGATGTTTATCACGAATCGAAGGTTTCAGTGAATTTTAAGGCAGATGTATTTAACGGAACTCATGACTGGGATGATACACGTATTTTGGGGATCGCGCAATATCTTTGTAGACAATTTGATACTTTTTGTAAGCAATGGGATGAATTTATGGGTAGTACCCGATTAATAGCTTCTGACTGCTATGATAAATGGCCAATCAATGCGCTTGATATAAACAAACTTGCCCAACAAATTTCAGGCAATAAAATTAAAGCCAATAAATTGAGAGATGTTTTTCCGCCATTTCACATTCCAATAGAAAAATCAGAAGTAAATTACAGGCTACCTCGCGGGGATTGTGGAGAAATCTTTGCACAGTTTAATGCTTTTCTTGGATTATAAAAAGTTATTAAGAATAGGGGGACTCTCCATGCTGTTGTGAAGAGTCCCTTTATTTATTTTAATGTTCCTTGGTATACAAAGGCCTTTTCTCCGAAATCTTCTTTAACAGATTTATTATATTCCGGTTTGAACAATCCGAATACGGATGAACCGGACCCTGTCATTGCCGCATATATGGCTCCTTCTTGATAGAGTTTCTCTTTTATCTCTTTGATAGCGGGGAATTGGGGGAATACGCTTTCTTCGAAATCGTTCACCATTCGTTCTTTCCATTCCTCTATAGGTTGCTTTATGACTTCTTTCAATGGAATTTCCTGCCGATGAGGCTTTATTTGCGCAAAAGCATCACGAGTGGATACAAAGATATCCGGTTTTACTAAAACAATCTGATATCCTTTTAAGGATAAGGAAATAGGAGAGAAGATGTTTCCTATTCCCTCTGCATAGGTTGGAGCGTTCCGGATGAAAAAGGCGCAATCCGCTCCTAATCTGGCGGCATACTCTTCTAAGTTCTCATCCGACAATTTCAAATTGAACTTTTCATTCAGCAATTTCAGCATATAAGCTGCGTCCGATGAACCGCCGCCTAATCCTGCACCGGAAGGGATATGCTTGAATAGGTGAATATCTACGGGAGGAAGGTTGAATCTTTCATCTAAAAGCTTATAAGCTTTCACTACTAAGTTGTTTTCTGCTTCTCCCGCAATTTCTAATCCCGCCTGATGCAGACGAAACTTCTGCGTGCTTTCATTCCATATATTGACTTCTAACGCATCTTCTATGGGGACGGGATAGAATACTGTTTCCAGATTATGATATCCATCAGGACGTTTCTCTACAATGTTCAGTCCCAGATTTATTTTAGCATTCGGAAATGTTATCATGGCGTTTTCTATCCATATTCAAAGTGATTTATGTAGCAAATATACGAATTTGTTTAAAGTAAAAAGCAAAATCTATCTATTTTTGTTTATTGCAGAAAGCAGTTTGGGCTTGATTGATTTGAAAATAGTAAAAAGGTTGCTCTTGGGGGAGAGCTAACCTCTTTGAGATTTTTCTTAGTTTTGCAGTAACTTTAAGATATATTTTCCCGGCATAACAATTCGTGCCTTCATTTGTGGTGAACTGTTGATGTCATAGATGATTTTCCAAATTTTGCCTCCTAATTTTCCGAAGTCCGTCAGTCTGAGAATAGCGTTTTTCTCTTTTATGGATGCAACTTTTTGCCGTTCCAATTCTGCGATCAATCCTTCGTAGTTGTGCGTCTGCCGGTTGAGTGCATACTCCGGAGGAACAAGAAGAATCTCCTCATTCTTCACTGTCTCCCCTTGGGGAGATATAGAGGGGGCTGTTTTATTATCTTTATTCTCTTTATTTGTTGCTAAAGCGTTGCTTGCCTTTGCCTCCCTGATTTTCTGCTGGTTAGCCAGTCCTCCATGCTTGCCTGCCTCTCTGTTCGCTTCACGCTTGGCTTCCAGTGGCCTCATGCGCAGGATAAGCCCGGGCGATGAAAATACTGTATCGTCCACCTCAAAGAGTTTATAATCGTAGATAATTCGCTTTGAGGTAGTCACTGTCACTCTCATCTTTTGTGCCAGGATAGGCAGCACCCTCAGATCGGCTTTATATCCGTTCTGTAACCTTAGGAATTCAAGCAGCATCCAGTAGATGCCATATCCTTTCATTCCTTCTTTTTGTATCATCATCATAATTTTAAAGTTATTGCCTGCATTGGCATCATGTAATAAATATGAATCCATAATTCTTCATTCTTAATTTTTCATTCTTCATTTAAACCATCGGTTTCCATTCCAGAAAGTTTTCAATCTGGAAGGTTCTCCATCCCTGCTGTTCCATATCCCAGTATGCTACATGGTTTTTAATGCGCTCAATATCATATTTCCGATGGAAATCGGACTCATAATAAATAAGGGTTCCTCTTGCCATGTAGAATTCTCCATTTTGTTTTCTGTAGGCTATCAGCGCACATCCGTATGGCATGTACTCGGTCAACTGTCGGATGCGTAGTGCCATCCATGTAATGGTTTCTTCGGATAAATCGGTTTCTTGTCTAATAAGTTTTTTCCATAGATTTTCTACTCTTTCTTCTTTCGTTACATGATTTGGTTGGTGTCCCAACTTCTTTTTCTCCATTTTAATAATTTTAGTTGAATATAAATTGTTAATAATCAACTTTCTGTGATGGCTACACCCTTTGCTCCGGATAGCTACACCCTTTTATGCTTAGGGCTACACCATCCGGGTGAAAGGGTGTAGCCCTTCCACTGTCAGGTTGACGGGGCAAAGTTATGCCCTTTCTTTGGAGTAAACTATCAGTGATTTATTTTTACATCATATCCATAGGGGTCTATATGTTCCGTATCTTCCTTTTGTATCACTGCCCATATCTTTCTTAGTTCTGTCATTAAACTGCTTAGTTCCAATAAAGTATCTTCTCCTTTTTCGTGTTTTAAACCATCACCCGATTCGTATAAGTGCATTCCCAAATCGCTTATGGTGTTAATATTTAGGCCTCTAAAATAGCCTAATTTGAAACTTCTTAGAATTCCTACATACATGTGGGTTTTTGTACCTGCATAATACCGTTCAGCCAGTAAATTTTCATCAACTATACTAATTCTGCTTACTGTTCTGCTACTGCTTGTTTTCTGATTTCCAACTTGATGTGACCTTTTCTTTGTATCAGATCCATTCTGATTCTCTTTTTTTTAAATCTTTCATATTATATAAATTTTAATTGTGTATTTAACTGATATTTACAGTTAAAAATGTCGCAAAAGTAGAAATTAAAGTTCGAATATGATAATGGGGAGAAGGAAAGTGAAAAGAATGTGATGTTAGGTTAGGGGGAACAATTGTTTGTTAAGTATATGCCTTATTTTAAAAGCTGTCCAAGAATCGTTCGTTTAATGGACACAAAGATAGATGTGTTTTTTTGAATGACAAAATGTTTGATAAAAAATCTTTTTATAATCGAATAAAAAAGAGGTTAACTAATTGATTATAAGCAACAAATAAATAATAAAATCATTGGTTAAAATTCATTTCTTTTATTCTTTTTCTTGCCTGCTGATTTTTATAAATATTGACATACATTAAACGAACGATTAAAAGACACTTGTTTGCTTGTAATTCGTTCGTTTATAGCTTTTTACCTGCAAGTTGGTGAGTGGTTACAGTAAATCACTGGGCAAGAGGAACACAAAGTTTGCCCTATTTTACATAAAGTGTTCGCAAGTGATTGAATTTCAAGTATATGCAAGGAATTCAAAGCCCCGATGGAATACCCTTTTCTGAATAAAATATTAAATGGAATCGGAAAAAGAATCTGAAGTATGGTATGCAATGCGTGCTACTTATCGTAGGGAGCTTGATGCAATGCGATTACTCGAAAAAGAAAATTTAGGCTGTTTTATTCCCATGCAATACAAGATAAGTATAAAGAGAGGGAAAAAAGTCCGTGTTTTGCTTCCGGTCGTTCACAATTTGCTTTTTGTTCATGCCTGTCCTTCCGAGTTGAAGCGTATTAAGTCTCAGATCACTTATTTGCAATATATAACCGATACTCGTAGCGGGCAGAAGATTATTATCTCCGATAATGAGATGCAGCGTTTCATTGCTGTGGCGGGTACTTACAATGACCACCTTATGTATTTTCAGCCTAATGAATTAAACTTGTCGAAAGGTACCAGAGTCCGTGTTATAGGTGGTGACTTTGAGGGCCAGGAAGGTGTTTTCCTGAAAGTGAAAGGTGCTCGCGATCGTCGTGTCGTTATTGAAATACAAGGTGTTATTGCTGTTGCCATGGCTACTATTCATCCTGATCTTATAGAAGTAATTAAATAATTGCCGGTTGTCATTTGATACCTGGTAAATCATAAATCTGAAATCATAATTGTTATGACTCTTTCCGAAGAAACTGCTACTCTTCAGCGTGCAGCGCACGAACTGATGTATTTAGGTATGGACGGGAATCCGGTTTATAGCGATGACCTGTCCCGTCGTAACGGTGAAGTTTATCGTCTGACTACGGCTTTGTATAATTCCGGTGTCAAAGGTTCCACTACTGAAGAACAAGCTTCCGTTTGTCTTGCTCTTCTGATGGGCTATAGTGCGTCGTTCATTGATTATGGTGAAAAGCAAAAACATGTTCAGGAAGTTTTGGATCGTTGTTGGGATATTCTTGATGTTCTTCCTGCTTCGTTGTTAAAGCTCCGGCTACTTACTGCCTGTTATGGTGAAGTATTCGATGAGCCTTTGGCTGATGAAGCCCGTGCTATTATTGCTTCCTGGGATTCCGCTTCGCTCACTCCTGAACAAAAAGAAGCTATTGCTGAGTTTCAGAATGTGGTCGATAATCCTTATCCGTGGGAGTATATTGACGAATAAAAAGGACATATAATTTGGCGGGCTCTTTAAGACATAAAGCCGTTCATGGTGTTGGGTGGAGTTTTATTGATAATATAGCCAGTTCCGGCATCACCTTTTTGGTGGGGCTTGTACTTGCTCGTTTATTGACTCCCGAAGAATATGGCATCATGGCTATGATTGCTATTTTCATAGCAGTTTCCAACTCCATTATAGACAGTGGCTTTTCCAATGCACTGATACGGAAGACACGTATAGAACGGGTCGATTATAACACTGTTTTTTATTTTAATCTGACAGTCAGTATTCTTATTTATGTACTTCTATATTTAGCTGCCCCTGCAATCAGTGTATTCTTTAAGGAGCCTGTTTTGGTGGAAGTTATAAGAATAATTGGTTGGGTACTGATAATCAATGCACTTGCCATAATTCCTCGTACCCAGTTTGTAAGGGAGGTGGATTTCAAGACACAGACCAAGGTTTCTTTGATTTCTTCTATTAGCAGTGGAGTTATTGGAATAGGGATGGCATTGGGAGGAATGGGAGTATGGAGTCTGGTTGGCCAGCAACTTTCCCGTCAATTTCTGAATACTTTGTTCTTATGGGTATATAGCAAATGGCATCCGGTATGGGAGTTTTCTGCGGAGAGTTTTAAAGAACTTTTTGGCTTTGGTTCTAAATTGTTGCTTTCAGGGTTATTGAATACCATCTATAAAAATATCTATTACATTGTAATCGGACGTTTCTATACTTCCGCACAATTGGGGCAATATACCCGTGCGGAGCAGTTTAATATGATATTCTCCAGTAATCTTACCTCCGTTGTTCAACGGGTCAGTTATCCGGTTTTGAGTTCCATACAAGAAGAACCGGAACGATTACGGGAAGGATACCGGAAAGTGATCAAGATTACCATGTTGATAACTTTTGCCTGTATGCTGGGGTTGGCGGCAGTTGCAAAACCATTGATTCTGATTTTGATAGGTGAAAAATGGTTGCCTGCTGTCTACTTTTTACAAATCATTTGTTTCAGTGGTATGCTTTATCCGCTTCATGCCATTAACCTGAATATCCTGCAAGTAAAAGGGCGTTCGGACTTGTTTCTGAAATTGGAAATTATAAAGAAAATTATAGCTGTGGGACCTATTGTTGTAGGTATTATTTATGGCATTGAATATATGCTGTGGGGTGGTGTCTTGACCTCTTTTATCGCTTATTTCTTAAACAGCTATTATTCGGCCAATTTGATAAACTATCCTACAAGCCAACAAATTAAAGACATACTGCCTACTTTCCTGATTTCTTTAGTGGTGGCGACATTCATGTGGGGTGTTTCTTTCTGGGATATTTCTGTGTATGTTCTGTTACCCATTCAGATATTGGTCGGAATATTGTTGGCTTTGTGTATATATGAAAAGTTGCATCTTGATGAGTATTTAGAAGTCAAGGAACTGGTACTTTCTGCACTTAAGCGCAGGTGGTAAATCAAAAATATATTTATTGTAGTAAAATGGAAAATAAAGTAATTACGGTAACTTCTCCATTACTTCCTTCATTGGACGATTTTATCCCTTATTTGCAGGATATCTGGAATCGTAAGTGGTTAACTAACAATGGTCATTACCATCAGGAGTTGGAGAAGGCTTTGTGTGAATATTTGAAAGTACCTTATATTAGTCTCTTTACCAATGGTACGTTGCCTCTGATGTGCGCTTTGCAGGCATTGCGTATTACAGGTGAAGTGATCACCACTCCTTACAGCTTTGTTGCCACCACTCATTCCTTGTGGTGGAATGGTATCAAACCTGTATTTGTGGATATTGATCCTGATACATGCAATCTCGATCCTGATAAGATAGAGGCTGCCATTACTCCTAAGACTACAGCAATTATGCCTGTACATGTATATGGTAAGCCTTGCGATACGAAACGTATTCAGGAAATAGCTGACAAATACGGCTTGAAAGTAATTTACGATGCTGCCCATGCGTTTGGCGTGGAAGTGAATGGAAAATCAATCTTGAATACCGGTGATATGTCAACGTTAAGTTTCCATGCCACGAAGGTTTATAATACGATTGAAGGTGGTGCGTTGATTTGTCATGATGAAAAGACTAAGAAGCGCATTGATTATCTGAAAAACTTCGGCTTTGCGGGAGAAACAGAGATTGTGGCACCGGGTATTAATGGTAAGATGGATGAAGTACGTGCCGCATACGGTTTACTTAACTTGAAACAAGTGGATGCTGCAATAGAAGCCCGTCGACAGGTGGCTATCAGGTATCGTGAAGTCTTGAAGTATGTCGAAGGAATCAGTTTTATGGAAGATATACCAGGCGTACGTCATAACTACTCTTACTTCCCGATATTTGTGGATGCTGAGAAATATGGTATGACTCGTGATGAGCTCTATTTCAAGATGAAAGAACAGAACGTGTTGGGCAGACGGTACTTTTATCCTTTGATAAGTGAGTTTTCTACTTATAGAGGATTGGATTCAGCGCGGCCTGAAAATTTGTCGGTGGCGCATAAGGTGGCGGATAGTGTAATATGTTTGCCTATGTATACAGGGTTGAACGATGAAGAGATTGAATTAATTTTATCAATAATAAAAAAATAGAGAATTATGGAATTACAAGACTTTGTACAAAATTTTGCGGAACAATTTGATGAAACAGATGCTAATGAAATAAAAGCTTCTACTGTATTTAAAGAATTAGACGAGTGGTCTTCTTTGATAGCTTTATCTATCATAGCAATGGTTGACGAAGAATACGAAGTAGCTTTGAAAGGAGACGATATTTTAGGAGCATCTACGATTGAGGATTTATTCAATACTGTAAAGAGCAAAAAATAGAAGATGGCTTTTTTAGAATTTAAGGATATGAGGATTGCCGGTTTTTCAGCCGGCGTTCCTAAGTATATTGCAGTAAATGATACAGTAGCCTCAAAAGATTATGCTGCTGCTGATTTTGTTGCGACGACTGGAGTTAAAGAGCGTCGTATTGGCGATTTTACTACTTCAGATTTGTGTTATGAAGCTGCTGAACGTTTATTATCTGATCTTCAATGGAGAAAAGAGGAGGTAGGTGCTCTTATATTTGTATCGCAGACAGCAGATTATATTCTTCCGGCTACTGCTTGTATTCTTCAAGACCGTTTGGGACTGAGTAAAGAATGTTATGCTCTGGATGTTGCTTTGGGATGTTCCGGTTGGGTATATGGGTTGAGTGTTATAGCAGGACTGTTGTCCAAGGAAGGTATAACCAAAGCTTTATTGTTGGCTGGCGATGCCAAAAAACGTGCCCAAGGTGCGTCTGATCCTTTATTTGGTCATGCTGGTACGGTGACAGCTGTGGAATATAGCGAAGGTGCTGCTGGTTTCAAATTTCATGTAGGAACTGATGGCAGTGGTTTTGATGCTATTATTACACCCGATGGTGGTTCTAGAAATCAGTTTACAGAAGATTCATTGAAGTTGATTCAAGACTCTGACGGTGTGACACGCCATCGCTTACAAACTGTTATGAAAGGAATGGATGTGTTTGCTTTTGGTATCACTACTGTTCCTAAAACAGTAAAAAAATTGCTGGAAAAGCATCAGATAAGCATTGACTCAATTGATTATTTCGTTTTTCATCAGGCCAATAAAATGATGAATGAAAAGATTCGTAAGAAATTGAAATTGTCTGAGGAAAAAGTTCCATATTGTATGCACGAGTTTGGAAATACTTCATCTGCATCAATTCCGTTGACAATTGTAACTCAAATAGCCAATGAAACAAGGAATAAATCGTTAAACTTTCTTGCATGTGGTTTTGGAGTGGGTTTATCGTGGGCTACCGTTTTGTTTGATACTAATCATGCTATTGTTTCAGATTTAGTAGAATTATAATAATATGTTGTGTTATAATCCATATTCATTAGAAGGAAAAAGAATTTTAGTAACCGGTGCTTCCTCGGGGATAGGTAAATCTATCGCCGTAGAATGCTCCAAAATGGGGGCACAACTTATTATCTGTGGCCGTAATCAAGAAAGATTGGAGGAAGTGTTGTCTGCATTGGAAGGTACCGGGCATCAATGTGTGATTGGTGATCTGCTTCAGAATGAAGATATCGATTCTTTGCTTTCACAAATATCCCAATTAGATGGTGTTGTCTTTTCTGCAGGTAAAGGATTAACCTTGCCTTTTCAGTTCTCAACCCGTGAAAAGTTTGATGACATATTTAATATTAATTTTTTCTCTCCTGTTGAACTCTTAAGATTGTTGGTAAAGAAGAAAAAACTACACTCCAATAGTTCTGTTGTATTTATTGTATCAATAGGAGGAACAGGGAGATTTTCTGTTGGAAATTCAATATATGGGGCATCAAAAGCTGCTCTTCAAGCAATGGTTAGATTTTGTGCTCAAGAGTTGGCCTCAAAGAAAGTAAGAGTGAATGGGATTAATCCTGGTATGGTGAATACTCCTTTAATAAGAAAGGGGACACTTACTGACGAACAACTTGAAGAGGATAGAGCAAAGTACCCATTGAAACGATATGGTGAACCGGAGGACATTGCTTATGCAGCCATTTATTTATTGTCTAATGCTTCATCTTGGGTTACGGGGCAATCTATCATAATTGATGGGGGAATTACCTCCAAATAGGATATGGCTATATTACAATACAAAAATGTAGGAATAACTGCAATGGCAGCATGTGTCCCCCATACAGTTATTGATAACTATAAATATACGCAATATTTTTCGGAAGAAGAAGTGCGTAAGGTGGTGGATAAGGTGGGCATCTACGAACGTCGTTTTGCTGATCAGAATACCTGCTCTTCTGATTTATGTTTTGCTGCTGCAGAAAAATTGTTTGTAGATAATCAAATCGATCGTAGTGAGATTGATTTATTGGTTTTTGTATCCCAGACTCCTGACTATCGGATGCCTGCCACTTCAATTATTTTGCAAGAGCGGTTGAAACTGAATAATTCCGTCATAGCTTTTGATATCAATTTAGGGTGTTCAGGTTTTCTGTACGGTTTGAGTACAGTCTATTCGTTTATGCAACAAAAAGGCCTTCGTAAAGCTTTACTACTTGATGGAGAGACCCGTTCTAAGGTTTATTCTCCTAAGGACAGACGCTCTGCTTTTCTGTTTGGCGATGCCGGTGTTGCTGCTTTAATCGAGAGGAATGAAAAGTTTGGTAATTCTTATTTTTCTTTGAATTCAGACGGTTCACGTGCAGATTTGATCATGATAAAGGGAGGAGGTTATCGTCATCCCAGTTCGCTTGATACTCTTAAAGAACGCGTTGTAGATGAATTTGGGAATATTCGTAGTGATGAACAGGGATATATGAAAGGGGCTGATGTGTTCAACTTTGTTATAGTAGAAATTCCAAGGGATATAAAACGGCTTTTTCAATTTGCGGAAATAGAAAAAGAACAGGTGGATTATTATGTCTTTCATCAGGCTAATGATTTTATCAATTCATATATAGCTAAAAAACTTAAGCTTGATACCGAAAGAATTCCTTCTACTATTCATAAATATGGAAATACATCTTCTGTTTCTGTTCCATTGACCATTGTCAGTGAATTAAAGTCGCAACTAAAAGAGACTAATAAAACTTTAATGTTGAGTGCATTTGGTGTTGGGTTGACTTGGGGAACTGCAATAGTTCCTTTTTCGGATTGCCATATCAGTGATGTTGTAGAACTGTGATGTGCAAAGTTCTTCAGTTCATAAACACATTATTCCATTCTAACACTTATGTCCTTTATCTGGAGGATAGGCCGGAAGTATGGTTAGTGGATTGTGGTGATGTAGAGCCTTTAATTCAATGGTGTGAAAAATATGAAAAATCTATTGAGGGCGTTTTTTTTACTCATACTCATTTTGACCATATTTATGGATTGAATGATTTGCTGGCATATATTCCACATGTGAAGGTTTATACTTCCTCCAATGGAGTTCAAGGTTTGGCTTCTCCACGTTATAACCTTTCATTATTTCATGAAGAATCTTTTGAATATACAGGTGATGTAAATACATTGGAAGAAGGTTGCAGTATAGATTTATATCCAAATATTTGTTTGACGTCATATTTTACTCCTGGACATGATTGGAGTTGTTTGGTTTTTCTTGTGGATGATTATCTGTTTACAGGAGATTCTTACATACCCGGTGTGAAGCTAGTCACAAATTTTCCAAAAAGTAATAAAGAACAGGCAAAGAAATCCTTGAATAAAATACTGGATTTGTCAAAGAAATGTTCAAAATTATGTCCGGGACATGGTGAAATGTTAATGTTATAGAAATGAAAAATTTGATAATTATAGGTGCTAGAGGATTTGGACGTGAATACCATAACGGCTTAAAACTGCGTGATGATTATGGCAAAGATTTTATAATAAAAGGTTTTTTGGATGATAAGAAGGATGCATTGGATGGTTTTGAAAATTATGCTCCTATTTTGAATTCGGTAGAAGATTATTTGATAGAGCCTGAGGATGTGTTTGTCTGTGCATTAGGCGATTCTTTTTATCGGAGAAAGTATGTGAATATGATTAAAGAAAAAGGAGGTATTTTTTCTTCAATTATTAGTTCCAAAAGCATAATTCACCCCAATGCTCAGATAGGAGAGGGAGTTATGATTTCAGCTTTTTGCAATATATCTTCAAACACTGTAATTGGTGACTTTACTACAATCCAACCTTATTGTAATATAGGACATGATGCAGTTATTGGTGATTTTTGTTCTTTAGAGTCCTATTCTTTTATGGGTGGATTTTCTAGAATAGGGGATAATGTAACTCTTCACACGAGGGCGACTATTCTTCCTCATGTGAAAATCGGAGATAATTCTATTGTCGGTGCTGGAAGTGTTGTTTTGCGAAATGTGAAGAGTAATATAACTGTGTTTGGTGTACCTGCAAAAAAAATTAGTTTTTGAAATGAAAAGGAATACATATCTTGAGATGTTGGCTAAGCAGAAAGATCTGCTTAGCCAAAAAGGCTATGATTTTGCAACTTTTCAATCTAAAAGTATTTTAGAACGTTATGAGATCTTGCACAGTCTGCAAGAGGAATATTTAGGAAGTGATAAACCTATAAATCATATAAGACCTATTATATCGGTATGTATTCCTACTTACCAACAGCATGATTATATAAGGGGATGTATTGAAGGAGCACTAATGCAGCAAACTTCTTTTCCTTTTGAAATTGTGGTAGGTGATGATGGTTCAGTAGATGGAACCACAGAAATCTGCATGGAATATGCAGAAAAATATCCAGATAAAATACGTTTTTATAATCGTACTCGTGAATTATGTCGGGTTTTTGATGAGGAAGGACATATTGAGAAAGAGCGAGCTGGAAATTGGTGGTGGACTTTACAGGATGGAAGAGGTATATACATAGCAATTTGTGAAGGTGATGATTATTGGATTGATCCGTTAAAGTTGCAAAAGCAAGTGGATTTTTTAGAAAACAATCCGGATTATTCAATATCACATACAAGTTTCAATTTCTATTATGAATTAGAAAAACAAATTGTAAAAAATCGAGATATTGAAATTAATAGGGGAATATCTAGAGAATTCTGTTATGAAAATATACTATACTATGGAGAAAAAAAATATAGAATTCAAACCTTGACAGTCGTATTTAGAAGAAAACTGCAAGGGGATATACTTGAAAGTGATGATTTTATATATAAATCAGATCATTTTTTGATGGGGGATACCCCTTTGTGGTATGATTTACTTCGTCAAGGTAAAGTACATTATTTGCCAGAAGTGACTTCTGTTTATCGCATAAATAGGGGCTCGATTACAAGATCTATTGATTTATTGAAATCATTGCAATTTATCTTTTCTATGGCAGAAATAAGAATGTATCTTATAAAAAGAGATTCTCTTTCTAATGATTTATATGTAAATGTTGCACCTCATTATCATAATACTTTGTTCTGTTGTAAATGTTTGGTAAAAGATTACCCTTCTCTTTTTCCGCTGGATGCAAGTTATGTACATAAATCTCTTTTGTTCTTATCTAAATTAGGACTATTGAAACATTATCTTGTTTGGCAAACTAAAATCCGTTCTTTAGGAGGGAGAGTTAGGCGTTTACTTATTCGTACTATTTGAAAAGTATATGGTTAATAATAAAACAGGAGATATTGTCTTGGCTTGTGTATCTTTGGCTCAATCTCCTTTGATGATTTTGCAGTTGTTTATCACAGGAACTGGAATTGTCACAGAAGATATGGCTTCTCTATTAAGATTATTATGTTCTGCTTTATTGGGGGGATTATCATTTGTTTATTTGATAAGGAGAAACTTTTTTCTTTTATTAGTAGCCTATTTGAGCTCTTTTTCTGTATTGACTTATTATTTGTTATTTTTTGAAGCTACAGAACCTTTTATATTGGATGGTGCTTTGAAATTTACCTTGCCTATATCTTTACCAACAGTGTTGTCTTTATTTTGTATTAAAGATTATAATCTCTTTAAAAGGGTCTTATATCAATTTTCCAGAATTATATGCGTTATAGGAATTCTATATGGAATATTGAATGTTACTGGATTACTTGCTGTAACCAGCTTTTATTCAATGTCTTATTCTTATGCTTTGTTATTGCCTATAATGTTACTTGTTATCTCAAAATCTATTATTGATAAAATACTAGTCTTTTTCTCTTTTATTCTCATTTTTATCATGGGGTCTAGAGGGCCATTAGGAATTATTTTGGCTTTTATTATACTCTATATTTTTATAGTGGGAAATTTAAAAATGAGAATAATATTACTTATGTGTTTTATCACAATATTATTATTAGTTCCTTATTTTTTAAAATTAATAGAAGCCTTTGATATTCAATCTCGTACTTTAATTTTGCTTATGGATGGTGCTTTGGATTCAGATTCTGGACGTTCTGATATTTATAATATAATATGGGAAAAAATAGCGGAAAATCCCTTTTGGGGCTATGGTATAGGTGCTGATCGTACTTTTCTTGATGGTGCTTATGTTCATAATATTATCTTAGAATTTTGGATTGACTTTGGTCTATTTATAGGTTCTTTCTTTTTGTTTTTATTATTTTTTAAAACATGGAATGTTTTCAGATTAAGTTCTATAAAATATGACAAATTATTAGTTTTGATAGTCTTTTTAGCGGGCTTTGTGCCTTTATTATTTTCTGGTTCTTATCTGATTTTCTTTAATTTTTCCTTTTTAATAGGTTTTCTACTTTTAGCTTCTAAAAGTCAGAGAATAGTATGTAAATTAATGTAATATGAATATTGCTGTTGTAGGAACTGGTTATGTTGGTTTGGTTTCAGGAGCTTGTTTTGCTGAAATGGGTGTATCTGTAGTTTGTGTAGATATTAATGAGGAAAAGATAATTTCCTTAAAACAAGGAAACATACCTATATATGAACCAGGATTAGATGAACTCGTTTTAAAAAATTATCGTGAAGGAAGACTAAACTTTGCGACTGAGTTAATTTCGTGTTTAGATGATGTAGATATTGTTTTTAGTGCGGTTGGTACACCACCGGATGAAGATGGATCAGCAGATTTGCAATACGTGATGTCGGTGGCTCGAACATTTGGGCAGAATATAAAAAAGTATTCGATTTTAGTTACAAAGTCAACTGTTCCTGTTGGTACTGCACGGAAGGTGAAAACTGTAATTCAGACAGAACTTGACAAGCGTGGAGTAGATATATCTTTTGATGTGGTGTCCAATCCAGAATTTTTAAAAGAAGGCTCTGCGATAAAAGATTTTATGAGTCCGGATCGAGTAATTATAGGTGTAGAAACAGAAAGAGCTAAAGAATGGATGACTAAATTATACCGTCCTTTTTTGTTGAATAATTTTCGGGTGATTTTTACAGACATTCCTAGTGCTGAGATGATTAAATATGCTGCTAACTCTATGCTGGCAACAAGGATTTCTTTTATGAATGATATTGCAAATTTATGTGAGTTAGTTGGCGCAGATGTTAATCAAGTTCGTAAAGGAATAGGTACTGATCTCCGTATTGGAAATAAGTTTCTTTATCCAGGTTGTGGATATGGAGGAAGTTGTTTCCCTAAAGATGTGAAAGCTTTAATAAAAACAGCCGAACAAAACAATTATTCAATGAATGTTTTAAAGGCAGTAGAAGAAGTAAATCAAGAACAAAAAAAGGTTCTTTTTAAAAAATTGTTCTATTATTATAGAGGGAACTTACGGAATAAGAAAATAGCAATTTGGGGATTGGCTTTTAAAGCAGAAACGGATGATATGCGTGAGGCTACTTCATTGGTGATAATTGATTTATTATTAGAAGCGGGTGCTACTATTGTAGTATATGATCCCATCGCTATGGAAGAATGTAAACGTCGTGTAGGGAACATGGTTTTTTATGCAACGGATATGTATGATGCTGTTCAAGATGTGGATGCTTTGTTGTTGTTGACGGAATGGAAATTGTTTAGACTTCCTAAGTGGGATGCTATAAAAAATATGATGAAAGAAGCATTGGTTATTGATGGTCGTAATATTTATGACAAGAAAGAAATGCATGAACTTGGGTTTACTTATTTATGTATAGGATGCTAGATTTCTTAGTGATATGGAGAAGTTGTGTATCATATATAATTTTGCGGCTCAATATCGTGAAGGCATATTCAGATTATTAGATAAAGAATATGATTGTTATTGGTTTTTTGGAGATAATAAGACTGATATAAAGGGGCTTGATTTAAATATATTGAAGAATGTTTCTTTATTGAAAAATAAAATATTTTTTCTTCGTCCTTTTTATTTTCAAAGTGGTAGCTTAAAGTTACTGCAGAGAAAAGATTTTTCTACTTTTCTCATATTGGGCGATTTATTCTGCATTTCTACTTGGATTCTTGCAATATTAGCAAAGTTGTTTTATCGAGACAAGTATATCTATTTTTGGAGTCATGGTTGGTATGGGAAGGAAAGTAAGATAAGACGTTTTTTAAAAAAAATTTTTTTCTCATTGGCAGATGCAACTTTTTTGTATGGTAATTATGCAAAACAGTTGATGCGGGAAGAGGGCTTTGCAACTGATAAATTGTTTGTAATTCATAATTCTTTGTTATATCAAAAGCAATTAGAACTACGTAAAGATTTGTTTTTATCAAATTTGTATGAAGAACATTTTGGTAATAAGGCAAGGAATTTGATATTTATTGGACGTTTAACACCTGTAAAGAAAATTGAACTTTTAATAGAGGCTTTGTTGATATTAAAACAAAGTGGATTACAGTATAATCTTACACTTGTTGGTGGGGGGGTACAAGAGCCCTTTTTGAAAGAGCTTGTCGAGCAATATTACTTAAATGATAATGTGTGGTTTTATGGGGTATGTTATGATGAAATTAAGAATGCAGAGTTAATTTATAACGCAGATTTATGTGTATCTCCTGGAAATGTAGGTTTAACGGCTATACATTCAATGATGTTTGGTACTCCTGTTATAACACATAATTGTTTAAAATTTCAAATGCCTGAATTTGAAGCAATACACGAAGGAGTTACTGGTAGTTTTTTTGATTATAATAATGCTTCATCCATAGCAGACTGTATTATTCGCTGGAATGAAAAATACACAGATAAGCGTGAAGAAGTACGTTTGGCATGTTTTAATGAAATCGATAAATTTTGGACTCCAAAATTTCAATTAGAAATAATAAAGGCTAATTTGAAGTTTAAATGATTTTGAGATATATAATAGGCTTTTTTAAGAATCTGTTTAATAGCTCTGTATCTTTAGGTGCTATTATAGATTCGGATTCAGTGATAACTTCTAAAGCAAAAGTAAATAGATTTGCTAAGATTGTAAGATCAAAAGTTAATGATTATACTTATATAGGGGTTAATACTGTGGTTGTAAATTCTGATATAGGTAAATTTTGTTCTATTGCAAATGAAGTATATATAGGATTGAGTAGGCATTCTTTGGCTTATCTTTCTGTTTCTCCTATTTTTACAGAGTGTAATAATGGAACAGGATATACTTGGACTCAAGAGAATTCTTACAATAATTCATTATCTACTAAAATAGGAAATGATGTTTGGATCGGATTCCGTGCATTAATTTGTTGTGGGGTTACGGTTGGAGATGGTGCTGTAATAGGAGCAGGAGCTGTTGTCACGAAAGATATTCCTCCTTATGCTATTGTTGGTGGTATTCCTGCCTGCATTATACGTTATCGTTACTCACAATATATGATTCAGCAACTTAAAGAAATTGAATGGTGGAATATGAAAGATGAGTTTCTTAAAGAAAATATTGTTTTGTTTCAGCATGAATTAACTCAGGCGGATATAGAGTCACTGCGTGAAAAAATGAATGTAAAATAGAGGCTTATATTTTTTAATATAATCAAACCAGAAATAATTATGTCTAACTTCAAAGACAAAATCCTGTTAATAACAGGTGGTACAGGTAGTTTTGGCAATGCCGTACTTCGTCGTTTCCTTAACAGCGATATCAAGGAAATTCGTATTTTTTCGAGAGACGAAAAGAAGCAGGATGACATGCGTCATCACTTGCAGAATCCTAAAGTGAAGTTTTATATTGGTAATGTCCGTGATCGTCAATCTGTAGATGGAGCAATGATGGGAGTGGACTATGTATTCTCTGCTGCTGCCTTGAAACAGGTGCCCAGTTGTGAGTTCTTTCCATTGCAGGCCGTACAGACCAATGTAATTGGTACTGACAATGTGTTGGAATCTGCCATTGCTCACGGTGTGAAGAACGTAGTAGTACTTAGTACAGACAAGGCTGCTTATCCCATCAACGCCATGGGTATCAGCAAAGCAATGATGGAAAAGGTGGCTATTGCTAAAGGTCGTGCCTTGGGTGATGAAGCAGGGACTACCATCTGTTGTACCCGTTACGGGAATGTAATGGCAAGCCGTGGTTCTGTAATTCCTTTGTGGGTGGAACAAATAAAGAATGGTAAACCGATTACGATTACAGATCCGAATATGACCCGTTTCATGATGACACTGGATGATGCGGTGGATTTGGTAATCTATGCATTTGAACACGGTCACAACGGAGACTTGTTTGTTCAGAAAGCTCCGGCGGCCACATTGGATGTTTTGGCACAGGCTTTGAAAGAAACATACGCGCAGATAAAGCCTGAATATGGGGATACGGAAGTAAAAACTATCGGTACACGCCATGGTGAAAAACTGTATGAAACTTTGGTGACCCGCGAAGAGATGGCTAAAGCCATTGATATGGGTGAGTATTATCGCATTCCTTGCGATACCCGCGACCTGAATTATGACAAGTTCTTTACGGAAGGTAATGAGGATATTGCCCAGATAGAGGATTACCACAGTCACAATACTGCTCGTCTGGATGTGGAGGGTATGAAGAAACTTCTTCTGAAACTCCGTTTTATCCGTGAAGACCTCGGACTGGAGGAAAAGGCGAAAACAACAGAAATCAAGAGTGAATAAGCTATAGAACTATTTTATGAAAATATTAGTGACCGGTGCCAAAGGGTTTGTCGGGCGGAATTTGGTTTCCCAATTACATAGTATTCAGGATGGAAAAGCCCGCAACTATGGAATATCGGGTGAAAATCTGACTGTCTATGAGTATGACATGGATAGTGATCCTTCCGAACTGGAGATCTATTGCAAGCAAGCTGATTTTGTTTTCAATCTGGCAGGTGTCAACCGTCCGAAAGATGAGTCTGAATTTATGAAAGGGAATTTCGGTTTTGCCTCTACACTGCTTGATACGCTGAAGAAGTATAATAATGCGTGTCCGGTGATGATATCATCTTCCATACAGGCTGCACAGGACAATCCTTACGGGGAATCGAAACGTGCAGGAGAACAGCTGATGTTTGATTATAGCAAAGAAACGGGGGCAAAGGTACTGGTGTATCGCTTCCCGAATGTTTTTGGCAAGTGGTGTCGTCCTAACTATAACAGTGCGGTGGCCACGTTCTGCAATAACATCGCTCATGACCTGCCGATCCGGGTAAATGATCCTTCTGTGGTGATGAGTCTGGTGTATATAGACGATGTGGTGGATGAACTGATTTCTGCATTGAAGGGGCAGGAGCATCGGAAAGGGGAGTATTGTGAAGTGTCGGTAGTGCATACGATAACTCTTGGAGGCATTGTGGAACTGATAAAGTCTTTCAGGCAGATGCCTGATACTTTGGCAGTGCCTGATTTGGGTGATGCTTTTATAAAGAAACTATACTCCACTTACCTTTCATACTTGCCCAAGGAAAAATTTTGCTATCCTTTGAAGATGAACGTGGATGAACGTGGTAGTTTTACCGAAATCATTCGTACTGCCGACCGTGGACAGTTCTCGGTGAATATATCCAAGCCGGGTATCACGAAGGGCCAGCATTGGCATCACACTAAGAACGAAAAGTTTGTAGTGGTGAGTGGACATGGTTTGATACAGCTCCGAAAGATGGGCACGGAAGAGGTGATAAACTTTGAGGTGAGCGGTGAGAAAATGGAGGTAGTGGAGATGATTCCCGGATATACACATAATATTATCAATCTTTCAGATACGGAAGATTTGGTGACTTTTATGTGGTGCAACGAATGTTTTGATCCGGAACGTCCGGATACTTATTTTGAAAAAGTTTAGAACAATGGATATAAAATTGGATTATTCTGATATCAAGTTTCAGGAGAACGGCAAGTTGAAACTCTTGATTATAGTAGGTACCCGACCGGAGATTATTCGTCTGGCGGCTGTCATCAACAAATGCCGTAAGTATTTTGACTGTATCCTGGCACATACCGGACAGAATTATGATTATAACCTGAATGGTGTGTTTTTCCATGATCTGAAACTGAAAAATCCTGATGTGTATATGGATGCAGTGGGGGATGATCTCGGTGCCACAATGGGGAATATTATCAATGCAAGCTATAAATTGATGGTGCAAGTGAAGCCGGATGCCGTATTGGTATTGGGTGACACCAATTCTTGCCTGAGTGTGATAGGAGCCAAACGTCTCCATATTCCTATCTTCCACATGGAAGCCGGGAATCGTTGCTTTGACGAGTGTCTGCCGGAAGAGACTAACCGCAGGATTGTGGATATCATTTCGGACATGAATCTTTGTTACTCGGAGCATGCACGCAGATATCTGAATGCTTCGGGAGTGGCAAAGGAACGCACATACGTGACAGGTTCTCCTATGGCTGAAGTGTTGCATGAGAATCTGGAAGAGATTAAATCTTCGGATATTCATAAAAGGCTGAACTTAGAAAAAGGACGATACATATTGCTTTCCGCCCATCGGGAAGAGAATATTGATACAGAGAAAAATTTCTTGTCGCTTTTCAAGGCGATAAACTCAATGGCAGAGAGATATGACATGCCGATTCTTTACAGTTGCCATCCTCGTAGCAAGAAACGGTTGGAGGCGAGTAAATTTGAACTTGATAAGCGTGTGATTCAGCATGAGCCACTCGGTTTCCACGATTACAATTGCCTGCAGATGAATGCATACGCTGTGGTGTCGGATAGCGGAACACTGCCGGAGGAAAGTTCTTTCTTTACCTCGGTGGGGCACTCTTTCCCGGCAGTCTGTATCCGTACCAGTACGGAACGTCCGGAAGCGATGGATAAGGGTTGCTTTATCCTTGCGGGTATTGACGAGCGGTCTTTGCTTCAGGCGGTGGATACGGCTGTGGAGATGAACAAGAATGGTGACAATGGTTTGCCTGTGCCGAACTATACAGACGAGAATGTATCGACTAAAGTTGTGAAGCTGATTCAGAGCTATACGGGAGTGGTGGATAAAATGGTTTGGAGAAAGTAGTGATTATTCGGAGATGAATGTTCTTTTTTTAACACTTGCCCGTATATCGGATATAGAGGAAAGAGGAATCTATACGGATCTGATGCGTGAATTTGTTCGCCATGGACATACAATGTATATTGTAGTACCGGCAGAACGGCGCTTTCATCAGCCTACTGAGATGTTGGATGGTGGAAATGTGAAGATATTAAGGGTATGGACATTCAATATACAGAAAACTAATCTGATAGAAAAGGGAATTGGTACTTTACTCTTGGAATATCAATATCAGAAGGCAATTCAAAAGTACTGGAAGAATGCTAAATTTGATTTGATTCTGTATTCAACCCCACCAATTACCTTCAATAAGGTAATAGCGGCATTGAAGAAAAAGGGTGCCAAGACATATCTCCTTTTAAAAGATATATTTCCTCAGAATGCTGTTGATCTGGGTATGTTCTCCAAAGACAGTTTTCTCTATAGGATGTTCCGTAAAAAGGAAGAAAGGTTGTATCAATTGTCAGACTATATTGGTTGCATGTCTCCAGCTAATGTGGATTATGTATTGATGCATAATCGTGAGGTTGATACCTGTAGAGTAGAGGTTTGTCCTAACAGTATAGAATTTTGCAGGGGGGAAGAGCGGCTTTGCCCCAATGAAGCTCTACTTCAAAAATTGAGTATTCCCATAGATAAGATACTTTTTATTTATGGGGGGAATCTGGGGCGTCCACAAGGAATTGATTTTTTGATAAAAGTGCTTGCGGCCAATGAAAAAAGGAATGATTCTTTTTTTATCATAGTGGGTAATGGCACTGAATTTATGAAGATAAAATTGTGGTTCGATCAAAATACACCGCATAATGCTTGTTTGTTATCTTCACTTCCCAAACAAGAATATGACGGTCTGGTAAGAGTTTGTAATGTAGGTTTAATATTTTTGGACAGGCGTTTCACAATTCCAAATTTTCCGTCTCGTTTGCTTTCTTATCTTGAAAACAGAATGCCGGTACTGATGGCTACTGACAAGAACACGGATATAGGAGAGATAGCTAGAACTAACGGTTTTGGTTTATGGACTGAAAGCGGGAATATAGAGACTTTTATGGAAATGGTTGACTTTATGACTGCTGATAGAGAACGGATTAAGATGATGGGAGAGAATGGATATGCTTATCTGGAAGCCAACTATACGGTGAAGCATAGTTATAATATAATAATGAGGCATTTTGAGTGATTATGTATTCTTGCTTTCTGAAGCGTTTTATTGATTTTGTAATAGTGTTTTTTGTCTTGGCTGTTATTTGGCCGATATTACTTTTTATGGCAGTCTGGTTACATTTTGCCAATAAGGGCGCTGGCGTTTTTTTTACTCAGGAACGTCCTGGTAAGCATGGCAAGATATTTAAGGTCATTAAGTTTAAAACAATGACTGATGAACGTGATGGAAGTGGTAATCTCTTGCCGGACGAGAGACGATTGACAAAAATAGGAAAGTTCATTCGATCCGCTTCTGTGGATGAATTACCTCAATTGATTAATGTACTGAAAGGTGATATGGCTTTAATCGGTCCCCGTCCTTTACTTCCTCAATATCTGCCTCTTTACTCAAGAGAGCAGGCTCGTCGCCATGAAGTCCGTCCGGGCATAACTGGTTGGGCCCAGGTAAATGGTCGTAATGCTATTAGTTGGAGCAAGAAGTTTGAACTGGACGTGTGGTATGTGGATCACTGTTCTTTTTTGCTGGATTTAAAAATTATACTTCTTACTATAAAGAAAGTTTTTGTACGTGAAGGTATCAGTTCCGATACTTCAGTAACAATGGAACCCTTTACCGGAAACAATTGAAATATTAGCTAATGTATTTATATGGTGCCAGTGGTCATGCGAAAGTGATCATTGATATATTACGTGCGAATAATGAAAAACTTGAAGCATTATTTGATGATAATGAAGCGATTGATTCTCTTCTTGATTATCCCGTCTTACGTTCGTCGGAAGTCCGTGGACCGTTGATAATCAGTATTGGAAATAATGGTATTCGCAGGAAGATAGCTGAAAGTGTGAATACTACATTCGGTAACGCTTTTCATCCTTCAGCCATTATATCTGAAGAAGTTGAGATCAAAGAAGGTACAGTTGTGATGCAAGGAGCTATCATTCAATCCGGTGTTCATATCGGCAGGCATTGCATAATCAATACTGGTGCTTCTGTGGATCACGAATGTCTGATAGGTGATTATGTACATATCTCTCCTCATTGTACTCTTTGTGGCAATGTACAAATAGGGGAGGGGAGTTGGATTGGTGCAGGAACTACCATTATTCCGGGTGTAAAAGTGGGGAAATGGAGTGTGATCGGTGCCGGTTCTGTCGTCACAAAAGATATTCCGGATAATGTTTTGGCTGTAGGGAATAGATGTAAAATCATAAAGAACTTATTATAGTTTTCTTTTAATCATATAATTTCATGGACAAAAGAATTTATCTTTGCCTCGCTCATATGAGCGGCAAGGAGCAAGACTTCATACGCGAAGCCTTTGATACAAACTGGGTAGTTCCTTTGGGACCCAACGTCAATGCTTTCGAAGACGACCTGAAACATTTTGTGGGACAGAATAAGGAAGTCGTTGCTTTGTCAGCTGGTACGGCAGCTATTCATTTGGGATTGATTCAGCTTGGTGTTGGGGTAGGCGATGAAGTGATTTGCCAGTCATTCACTTTTTGTGCTTCTGCCAATCCAGTGGTTTATCAGGGTGCAACCCCAGTGTTTATCGATAGTGAAGAAGACACTTGGAATATGGACCCTGCTTTACTGGAAGAGGCCATCAAAGACAGAATCGCGCAGACAGGTAAGAAGCCTAAAGCCATTCTTCCGGTTCATCTTTATGGTATGCCTGCCAGGATAGATGAGATTTGTGCCATTGCATCGAAATATGATATTCCGGTGTTGGAAGATGCTGCTGAAGCTTTAGGTTCTGAGTTCAAGGGACAAAAGTGTGGTACGTTCGGTACTTTTGGTGTATTGTCTTTCAATGGAAATAAGATGATCACTACTTCGGGTGGTGGTGCGTTAATCGTTCCTGATGAAGCGGCAAAGAAGCAGACCATGTTTTATGCTACCCAGGCTCGTGAACCCTTTCCTCATTATCAGCATGAAAAGATCGGTTACAACTATCGCATGAGTAATATCTGTGCGGGTATCGGTCGTGGTCAGATGACTGTGTTGGAAGATCATATTGCCCATCACCGCCATGTACATAATCTTTACGCAAAGGCTTTTGAAGGTGTGGAAGGCATTACACTGAAATCTAATCCTGACGATCGTTTCAATGCTAACTATTGGTTATCTACGATTCTGATTGATCCTGAGAAGACCGGTACTAACTATGACGAAGTTCGTGTGCTACTTGATGCCAAAGGTATTGAGACCCGCCCTTTGTGGAAACCTATGCACCTTCAGCCTGTCTATGCGAATAATCCTCGCTATGTGAATGGTGTTTCTGAACGTTTATTCAATATGGGTTTATGTATTCCTGCCGGACCTTGGGTGACAGATGAAGACGTAGCATACATCGTGGAGCAAATAAAGGCATGTTGTGCGAAATCTTGTTTCATAGCAGCATCTTAATAAAGTGTTGATTTATAGTAGCTTGTAACTTTTCTCAGAAAAACTGCTCTCACCACCCTTTTTTCTTCTTTTATTAGAGATTTAATCCTCACCTTTGCATCAACGTTGATCAACAAAGTGAATTAAAACAGAATTTAAATCTCTAAATGAAAAAGTATGAGTGTAATTTTTAGAACGGTAGAGAGACCGTCTGACCCTCGGGTTGAGAATTCTCCCAAAAAGTTTTTCCCTCAGTTAATAACTTTAGGACAGAGTGTAGACTTGGCATTCATAGCCCAGAAGATGCAGGATCGTTCTTCGCTTTCTATTGGTGATATCCGGAGTACTATGCAGAACTTCGTGGAGAAGCTGAAAGAACAGTTGCTGGAAGGTAAAACAGTAAATATTGCCGGATTGGGTGTATTTATGCTGGCTGCAAAATCTAAGGGAGAAGATAAGACTGAAGATGTGACCGCAAAGAGTGTGGAGAGTGTTCGTATCTGCTTCCAGGCTAACAGGGAATTGAAGATAACCAAGACTGCTACTCGTGCCGGTGAAAAACTGGATCTGGTCAGCTTGGATGATTATCTGAAAAATTTAGCTAATGCTCCATCAGGAGGTGGCTCAGATGGTGGCTCAGGAGGTAATTCGGGTGATGGGGGAATAGAAGACGATCCTCTGGGATAGAAATTCAGAGCCGGAGGCATTGAAAATGAAAAATGAAGACTGCGTAGTCTGTTAATCGCTGAATATTAATTATTAAAAAACGATTCTCTTATGAAAAAAACGAGTTGGAATGTGATATTGAAAGTCATCATTGCCGTGGCTAGTGCCATTGCAGGTGTGATTGGCGGTCAAGCAATGACCATTTAAGAATAAGTTTGATATAAACGTAAAGAGCCATTTTCGAATTTCGGGAATGGCTCTTTTTTTGTTTGGTAGAATAGGGATGATTTTGATTAATAAGCGTTATCTTTGCCATCCCTTTATAATTCATAGTATTTAAAAATGGCAGAACAAAAAAGAACTCCCCGAAGTAACTCCAAGGCAAAAGTGCAGCCTGTAACTGATTACGGACGTATACAGCCGCAGGCACCAGAATTGGAAGAAGCTGTATTGGGAGCATTGATGATTGAGAAAGACGCTTATTCATTGGTAAGTGAAATTCTTCGCCCGGAGTCTTTTTATGAACACCGGCACCAGTTGATTTATTCCGCTATCACCGATCTGGCTGTGAACCAGAAGCCAGTGGATATCCTCACGGTAAAAGAACAGCTTGCCAAACGTGGTGATTTGGAAGAGGTGGGCGGACCGTTCTACATTACCCAGTTGAGTAGCAAGGTTGCCTCTTCGGCACATATTGAATATCATGCCCGCATCATTGCGCAGAAAGCATTAGCTCGTGAATTGATTACGTTTACCAGCAATGTTCAGAGCAAAGCTTTTGATGAGACTCTGGACGTGGATGATTTAATGCAGGAGGCTGAGGGAAGGCTTTTCGAGATTTCCCAACAGAACATGAAGAAGGATTATACGCAGATTAATCCGGTTATTGCCGAAGCGTATCAATTAATTCAGAAAGCAGCTGCCCGTACAGATGGTTTAAGTGGTTTGGAAAGCGGATTTACCAAGTTGGATAAAATGACTTCGGGTTGGCAAAATTCTGACCTTATTATTATTGCTGCCCGTCCGGCAATGGGTAAGACGGCGTTCGTGCTTTCTATGGCAAAGAATATAGCTGTTAATTATCGCAATCCGGTTGCTGTGTTTTCACTTGAAATGAGCAACGTACAGTTGGTGAATCGTTTGATATCCAATGCGTGCGAGATTCCGAGTGAGAAAATCAAGAGTGGACAGTTGGCAGATTATGAATGGCAACAGTTGGACTATAAATTGCGTGATCTTTTGGATGCGCCGTTATATGTGGATGATACTCCTTCTTTGTCTGTATTTGAGCTACGTACAAAAGCACGCCGTCTGGTGCGTGAGCATGGGGTAAGGATTATTATTATCGACTACTTGCAGCTAATGAATGCAAGTGGTATGTCGTTTGGTAGCCGTCAGGAAGAGGTAAGTACCATTTCGCGTTCGTTGAAAGGTTTGGCGAAGGAGTTGAATATTCCTATTATAGCCTTGTCGCAGTTGAACCGTGGTGTGGAGAGCCGTGAAGGTGAAGAAGGTAAACGTCCGCAACTGAGTGACTTGCGTGAATCGGGAGCCATTGAGCAGGATGCCGATATGGTGTGTTTCATTCATCGTCCTGAATATTATAAAATCTATACATCGCAAGATGGTACTGATTTGCGTGGTATGGCGGAAATTATTATTGCCAAGCATCGTAATGGTGCGGTAGGTGATGTTCGTTTGCGCTTTATCGGTCAGTATACCCGTTTCCAGAATCCGGAGGATGATATGGTGATTCCGCATCCGGCAGAAGGAGGCGGAGCTACTTATGGCTCCAAAATAAATGCGGTAGGTGATGGCAGTATACCGCCTCCGGCTGAATTCGCTCCTCAAACAGATAATCCGTTTGGTGGGGTGGGGTCGGATGGACCGTTGCCATTCTAGGTTGTTTTGTTTATGAAATGGATGGTTTTTGAGTAGAAAATCATATCTTTGCAAAAAAGAAGGTTAAAAATGTCTGCAAATCAATATATAAATATGTTTTCCGCCCATCTGTTTTGGGATGTGCGGAGAGAAGATTTAGACCTTGATAAGCACTCTGAGTATATCATAAAAAGAGTGTTGGAATATGGTTTGCTGAAAGACTGGAATTTGCTTCGGTCGTATTACGGATTATTTAAGATTGTTGAAGTTACGAAAGAAATGAGAGATTTAGAGCCTCGTGCTTTAGCTTATATTTCTGCCATATCTAAAACACCTAAAGAACAGTTCAGATGTTATGCTTATCGACAATTGAACCCTCAACACTGGAACTTTTAAAAAAGTTACAGCAACTTCCTGAACTTCGTGATACACGATTAGTAGGAGGAACAGCACTTGCTTTGCAATTAGGGCATCGGAAATCTATTGATTTGGATTTCTTTGGCACAATCAATTGTGATACTCAAGAATTGGTTGATGCTATAAAGAGTGTTGCTACTCTTACTATTTTGAAAGAGTCTCCTCATATACATATTTATTTAATAGATGGTATAAAAGTGGATATTGTGAACTATAAATATCCGTGGCTTGATGAAGTGGTACTAAAACAGGGAATCAGGATGGCTAGTTTTAAAGACATTGCTGCAATGAAAATAACTGCGGTGGTAGGGCGGGGAACTAAGAAGGATTTTATAGATATTGCATTCTTGTTATGTCATTTCTCTTTGGATGAGATTCTGAGTTTTTATTCATTGAAATATAATGATGGTTCTATTTTCATGGCGATGAAAAGTCTGGCTTATTTTGATGATGCAGAAAATGAGCCAATGCCTGATATGTTTGTGAATCAGTCTTGGGAGCAAATAAAAGAATATATCCTATCAAAGATTTCTTGATATATTTTCCCTGTCAACCCAAAAAATCTTATTACCTTTGCGGGTCACTTTTGGAAACAATAAAAAATTAATGATATGAATATCTCTTATAATTGGTTGAAAGAGTATGTCGATTTCGATTTGACACCGGAAGAAGTTGCGGCTGCATTGACTTCTATAGGTCTGGAAACAGGTGGTGTAGAAGAAGTGCAAACAATTAAAGGCGGACTGGAAGGTCTCGTGATAGGTGAAGTGTTGACATGCGTTCCTCATCCGAATTCAGACCACATGCATGTGACTACTGTGAATCTGGGACAGGGAGAACCTGTACAGATAGTATGCGGTGCACCGAATGTGGCTGCCGGTCAGAAAGTGGTAGTTGCTACTTTGGGTGCAAAACTCTATGATGGGGATGAATGTTTTACGATTAAAAAGTCAAAACTCCGTGGTGTTGAGTCCAACGGTATGATTTGTGCTGAAGATGAAATAGGCATCGGTACGGATCATGCAGGTATTATCGTTTTGCCGACTGATGCAGTCCCGGGAACTCTTGCCAAAGATTATTATAACATCAAGAGCGACTATGTGCTGGAAGTGGATATCACTCCGAATCGTGCCGATGCTTGTTCGCATTATGGTGTAGCTCGTGACTTGTATGCTTATCTGGTGCAAAATAATAAACCGACTTCTCTGAAGAGGCCGTCTGTAGATACTTTCTCCGTTGAAAATAATGATTTGGATATCAAAGTTACAGTTGAAAACACTGAGGCTTGCCCTCGCTATGCCGGTGTAACGGTGAAAGGCGTAACGGTTAAAGAAAGTCCGGAATGGTTGCAGAATAAACTCCGTATCATCGGACTGCGTCCTATCAATAATGTAGTAGATATCACAAATTACATTGTTCATGCATTCGGTCAACCGTTGCACTGCTTTGATGCGGATAAAATTGAAGGTGGCGAAGTAGTGATAAAGACAATGCCTGAAGGTACTCCGTTTGTCACATTGGATGGTGTGGAACGCAAATTATCCGATCGTGACCTGATGATTTGTGACAAGGAAAAACCGATGTGTATTGCCGGTGTATTCGGCGGTTTGGATTCCGGTTCTACGGAAACCACCAAGGATGTTTTCATTGAGAGTGCTTATTTCCATCCGACATGGGTTCGTAAGACGGCTCGTCGTCATGGGCTGAATACAGATGCTTCTTTCCGTTTTGAAAGAGGTATTGATCCTAATATCACTATTTATTGCCTGAAGCTGGCTGCCATGATGGTGAAAGAACTGGCCGGCGGTACTATTTCCTCTGAAATTAAAGATGTTTGTGCTACTCCTGCTCAGGATTTCATCGTAGAATTATCTTATGAGAAGGTATATTCATTGGTAGGCAAGGTGATTCCGGTGGAGACAATCAAGAGTATTGTTACCAGTCTGGAAATGAAAATAACCAATGAGACTGCAGAAGGATTGACTCTGGCTGTACCTCCTTATCGTGTAGATGTACAACGTGATTGTGATGTTATTGAAGATATCCTCCGTATTTATGGATATAATAATGTAGAGATACCATCTACGTTGAAGTCCAGCTTGACAACGAAAGGCGAACATGATAAATCTAACAAGTTACAGAATTTGGTAGCTGAACAGTTGGTAGGTTGTGGTTTCAATGAAATTCTGAATAATTCTCTGACACGCGCCGGTTATTATGATGGTATGGAAACTTATCCTTCTAAGAATCTGGTAATGTTGCTGAACCCGTTGAGTACAGATCTGAATGCAATGCGTCAGACTTTGTTGTTCGGTGGTCTGGAAAGTATCTCTCATAACGCCAACCGTAAGAATGCCGACTTGAAATTCTTCGAATTCGGAAATTGCTATTATTTCGATGCAGAAAAGAAGAATCCCGAAAAGTCGTTGGCTGCTTATACAGAGAATTATCATCTCGGATTGTGGGTAACGGGTAAGAAAGTATCCAACTCTTGGGCACATGCTGATGAAGAAAGTTCTGTATATGAATTGAAAGCTTACGTAGAAAATATTTTCCTCCGTTTAGGGCTGAATATGAGAAATCTGGTAGTAGGTAATCTGGTGGACGATATTTATGCTACTGCCTTGTCTGTACAGACTAAAGGTGGAAAGCGTCTTGCCACATTCGGTATCGTAACGAAGAAGATTCTCAAAGCTTTCGATATTGATAATGAAGTATATTACGCTGATCTGAACTGGAAAGAGTTGATGAAAGCTATCCGTTCTGTAAAGATCAGTTATACGGAAATCTCCAAATTCCCGGCTGTGAAACGTGACCTTGCCTTGTTGATCGATAAGAAGGTGCAGTTTGCAGAGATAGAAAAGATTGCTTATGAAACTGAGAAGAAGTTACTGAAAGAAGTATCTCTTTTCGATGTTTATGAGGGCAAGAATCTTGAAGCCGGCAAAAAATCGTATGCTGTCAGCTTCCTGTTGCAGGATGAAACGCAGACACTGAACGATAAGATGATCGATAAGATAATGTCGAAACTCGTGAAGAATCTGGAAGATAAACTGGATGCAAAACTTCGATAATTAATTAAAAGTTAAACATTAAAATATTATTCCAATGGGAAGAGCGTTTGAATATAGAAAAGCTGCCAAATTGAAAAGATGGGGTCACATGGCAAAGACCTTTACAAGACTGGGTAAACAAATTGCTATTGCTGTAAAGGCTGGTGGCCCGGAACCGGAAAATAACCCGACTTTGCGTTCTGTTATCGCTACTTGTAAGCGTGAGAATATGCCGAAGGATAACATTGACCGTGCTATTAAAAATGCGTTAGGCAAAGATCAGAGCGATTACAAAGGAATGACTTATGAAGGATACGGCCCTCACGGTATTGCTGTATTCGTAGATACATTGACTGACAATACGACCCGTACAGTTGCTGATGTACGTTCAGTGTTCAACAAGTTTGGTGGAAACTTGGGTACTATGGGGTCATTGGCTTTCCTGTTCGACCACAAATGTATGTTTACTTTCAAGAAGAAAGACGGCATAGATATGGAAGAACTCATCCTTGACTTGATTGACTACGATGTAGATGATGAGTTTGAAGAGGATGAAGAAGAAGGTACAATCACTATCTATGGTGATCCGAAGAGCTATGCTGCCATCCAGAAACATTTGGAGGAATGTGGCTTTGAGGATGTCGGTGGTGAATTTACTTATATCCCGAACGATACGAAGGAGGTAACTCCCGAGCAACGTGAGACTCTTGACAAGATGATAGAGCGTCTTGAAGAATTTGATGATGTGCAAACGGTTTATACCAACATGAAGCCGGAGGGAAGTGAAGAGTAATGAAGTATACTTATAAGACTCAAGGTACATGTAGTTCTCACATTGAATTGGAAATAGAAGATAATATAATAACGGATATTGCATTTTGGGGAGGTTGTAACGGTAATTTGCAAGGCATTTCCCGTTTGGTAAAGGGAATGCCGGTAAATGATGTGATTTCCCGTCTGGAAGGAATTCGTTGCGGAGGACGTCCGACTTCTTGTCCGGATCAGTTATGTAGGGCGCTGCATGAAATGGGATTCTAACTAAATCCCTGTACTTTTAAATATATAGGTTGACCCTCGGTATTGTACAATGCCGGGGGCTTCTTTTTTGAACAGAATGTGTGGCTTGCTTGTTATTATTTCGTAATTTTACGCCATAAAAAGAACGAACAATGAAAAATATTCTGAAAGACTTGAAACGTAGGGATCATAAGCGCTATTTAGGTGGTCTGGACGTTTTTAAATATATTGGTCCCGGACTCCTTGTTACAGTAGGTTTTATTGATCCCGGAAACTGGGCTTCTAATTTTGCGGCGGGGTCCGAATTTGGATATTCCCTGCTTTGGGTGGTAACTTTATCAACGATCATGTTGATTGTATTGCAACATAATGTGGCTCACTTGGGGATTGTTACAGGTTTATGCTTGTCGGAAGCTGCTACGAAGTATACTCCTAAATGGGTTTCCCGTCCTATTCTGGGTACTGCGGTGTTGGCATCCATATCGACTTCCCTTGCCGAGATACTGGGAGGAGCAATTGCTCTGGAAATGCTTTTTGATATTCCCATTATATGGGGAGCCATATTGACAACCGTCTTTGTCGTCATCATGCTTTTTACGAACTCATATAAGAAGATAGAGCGTTCCATCATCGCGTTTGTTTCAGTTATTGGGTTATCCTTTATTTATGAGTTGTTCCTGGTGAAGATTGACTGGCCACTAGCTGTAGAAGGATGGGTGACACCTGCTTTTCCAGAAGGAAGTATGCTGATTATTATGAGTGTCCTGGGAGCAGTGGTAATGCCACATAATTTATTCCTGCATTCGGAGGTAATCCAGAGTCATGAGTATAATAAGCAAGATGACAGTTCTATTCGTAAGGTTTTGAAGTATGAGCTGTTTGATACGCTTTTCTCCATGATTGTAGGATGGGCTATCAATAGTGCCATGATATTGCTGGCTGCTGCTACTTTCTTTAAAAGTGGTATTCAGGTTGAAGAGCTGCAACAGGCAAAGTCTTTGTTGGAACCTCTACTTGGAAACAGTGCTGCAGTCGTGTTTGCTTTGGCTTTGTTGATGGCAGGTATTTCATCTACCATTACAAGTGGTATGGCGGCAGGTTCTATTTTTGCCGGTATCTTTGGAGAATCCTATCATATCAAGGATAGCCACTCTCAGGTGGGCGTAATCCTTTCATTGGGCATTGCGTTGTTGCTGATATTTTTCATCGGTGATCCTTTCAAGGGATTGTTGATTTCGCAAATGGTGCTGAGTATTCAGTTGCCATTTACTGTTTTCCTGCAAGTGGGACTAACGTCTTCGCGTAAAGTAATGGGGCAGTACGTTAATAGTAAGTGGAGTAGTTTTGTACTCTATGCTATTGCGGGAATCGTTACCGTATTGAATATTATGTTGCTGATATCTGAACTAGTATAAAATCAAATAAACAATCATATGAAGATTATTACATATAATGTGAATGGGCTGCGTGCAGCTGTTGGCAAAGGTTTGCCGGAATGGCTGGAACAGGAGCAAGCTGATGTAGTATGCATTCAGGAAACCAAATTGCAACCGGATCAATATCCGGAAGAAGCACTGAGTGCATTGGGATACAAGCATTATCTTTATTCTGCACAGAAGAAAGGCTATAGTGGAGTTGCCATTTTGACCAAGCGGGAACCGGACCATGTGGAATATGGTATGGGTATGGAAGAATATGACAATGAAGGCCGTTTTATCCGTGCCGATTTTGGCGATATATCTGTTGTGAGTGTTTATCATCCTTCGGGAACAAGCGGTGACGAACGTCAGGCATTCAAAATGGTATGGTTGGAGAAGTTCCAGGAATATGTGACGGAGTTACGAAAATCGCGTCCGAAACTGATTCTTTGTGGTGACTATAACATTTGTCATGAACCGATAGATATCCATGATCCTATCCGAAATGCCACAAATAGTGGTTTCTTGCCTGAAGAGAGGGAATGGATGACGCGTTTTCTGAATGCCGGCTTTATTGATACTTTTCGCCTGTTACATCCCGAACAACAGGAATATACGTGGTGGAGTTACCGCTTTAATTCCCGTGCAAAGAATAAAGGATGGCGTATTGACTATTGCATGGTGACTGAGCCGGTTCGTCCGCTGCTGAGAGAGGCGCGCATATTGAATGATGCTGTACATTCTGATCATTGCCCCATGTTGTTGGATATAGAAGGATAAGAGGAAGGGGAGGAACGATGTTTGAAGAAAGAATAGAAAAAGCAGTAGATTTTTTTAAAAGTGGTTATAATTGTTCTCAGTCTGTAGTACTTGCTTTTGCCGATATGTATGGGTTTACACAAGAACAGGCAGCGCGTATGTCAGCTTCTTTTGGTGGAGGTATTGGCCGTATGCGTCAGACTTGTGGAGCCGCATGCGGTATGTTTTTACTTGCAGGGCTAGAGACTGGGGCAACTGATCCCAAGGATCGTGAAGGAAAAGGTGCCAATTATGCCGTAGTTCAGGAGTTGGCTGCTGAGTTTAAGAAACGGAACGGTTCTACAATTTGTGCTGAACTATTGGGGCTGAAGAAACCGGAAGGCGTGTCTACCCCCGAAGAACGTACCGAACAATATTATGCTAAACGTCCGTGTGCCAGGATGGTAGAAGAGGCTGCCCGTATCTGGGCGGAATATCTTGAAAACAGACCGTCTGTTTGATATAAACAGGTCATATTTTTGGTCTGACCTGCTGAAAAAATGCTCTTTTTATGACATATAACATAAAAAAATAGAGAATAATGTGTTATATAACATAAATATAACTATCTTTGCCGCTGAAATAAAATCTGAACCTCATCAATGAGAGAAGTTAGATTAAAGCATGTATAACTAAAAACAAGAAGAAAATGTTAAAAGAAAAAGCTGGTGAAACTGCAGGAAAAATTTGGAGTGCTCTGAATGAGACTGAAGGTTTAACTGCTAAACAAATCAAGAAAGCAACTAAGTTGGTAGACAAAGATTTATTCTTGGGTCTTGGTTGGTTGTTGAGAGAAGACAAAATTTCTACTCAGGAAGTAGAAGGTGAACTGTTTGTCAAGTTGGTTTAAGAGAGAGATTGACATTTATCTTATAAAAAGAAGCGTTGATACATTTATATGTTATCAACGCTTCTTTTTATATACTATATTTCATCAATGAAGGATGTTTAAGGAGCTAGTCTTTCCTGTATCCAGTTGCCATCTTTCTGAAGTATATATTGGATGCGGTCGTGCAGACGGCTTTCCCGCCCTTGCCAAAACTCGAAGCGGGTAGGGGTTACAGCAAAACCACCCCAATTATCGGGACGTTTAATATCGCGGCCTGCCAGCTTGAAGACTTCTTTCACGAAGGCTCGCATAATCTCCATACGGCTGCTTATCACTTGGCTTTGCGGAGATATTCTTGCACCTATCTTGCTTTTATATGGCCTGGTGGCAAAGTAAGTATCCGAAACTTTGTCGGGGCATTTTTCGGCTTTACCTTCAATGTGTACCTGTCTTTCCAATTTGTGCCATACAAAAGAAAGGGAAATATATGGATTGCCTGCTAATTGTTTTCCCTTTCGGCTTTCGTAATTAGTGAAGAATATAAATTGGTTGTTTTCTACCCCTTTCAACAAAACGGTGCGCGTGGAGGGGAACCCTTCTGCTGAAACTGTTGCTACTATCATAGCGGTGGGTTCATCTTCTTTGTGAATGATAGCGTCATTCAGCCATTCCACGAATTGCTCAAAAGGATTGTCGTGGACAGTGCATTGTGTCAGCTTGCCTTTGCTGTATTCTCTTCTGATTTCAGATATTGGGGTTTCCATATTTTCTATTTTGTTGTTGTATTTTGATAATAAAGAGTGATCTCCTCTTATTTTTGTATCGGATAAATCGGATTGCCTGATTCGTCTACTTCGGTCCAGTCTTTAATGCTGACATTGGGGAACGATACGGAATTTCCGTCTATAATGGCGCTGAAGACATAAGAAAATCCACCGGCCAGTTTACCCGGAATAGGGATACTTCCGGTATAGGTACGTGGTGTGGTTTCTCCATCTGCGAGAATTTTTAGTGTCATTGACATTGGGGTGGTTGCACGGGTTGGTAAGACAATGGCCTGTGCGAGAAATCCATTCTTGCCCATATTAAGTGGAGTTGTGTCATAAGTGTCGGTTGCTTCGATAATACCGGTTTCTATATTGAGGCTGGCACCAGGGGTAGGCGGAAGAATAGTTGCAGATACTAAACTGTCAAGTTGTAAGCCTTCACCTGCTGACAGGTCAACTACGACCTGAGTAGCTATATGCTGAAAAACAATGGGCATGTGAATTTGTGAAGCCGTGATATCTTGGTCCAGATTTTCCCACCATAGATAATCTACGCCATTCTTTAGCGGAGCCGATATTCCATCTGTTAGACTCGGAGGATAAGTGGAAGAATTTTCTGAAAATGCATACATATTATAAGAGCCGTTACTCAAATACATTTTGTATCCTTTCATCCCCGTTAATGTACCAGCTGAAACTGTTGAATATAACCCTTCGGCGAACGGATCATTAAAATTCCTGTCTGTCGTTTCAAAAGCATATATTTGACTTACTAATCCTTTGGGCATAGGAGACATGGATCTGGTTACCTTACGACTTTCAAGTGAAGCGGAAAATGTGATGAGTATATCTTCTTTTTGTGAGGTTTCTCCGTTACCGGGATCATTGGTTCCGGGGGATGATTCATAAATGATTATTTCATTTTTGGAACATCCTACAAGTAATAATAAAGAGAATGCTAGAATAACAAATTTTTTCATTTCAGTTATATGGTTTAGGTTATTGTCCATACATAACAGCAGAATGATGGAATAGTTCTGGGATATATAGACATTTACAACTTCGGATATTGAATAAATCACTTTCAAAACCTCATCTTTTTCATTATCTTTGCGCCCGCATTTAATAGATAATTATAGAAGATGAAGAATAATATACGTAACTTTTGCATTATTGCCCACATTGATCATGGTAAGTCTACTTTAGCTGACCGTCTGCTTGAATATACCAACACCATACAGGTGACCGGAGGACAGATGCTGGATGATATGGATCTGGAAAAAGAGAGAGGTATCACCATTAAGAGCCATGCCATTCAGATGGAGTATACGTACAAGGGTGAAAAGTATATTCTGAATCTGATTGATACTCCGGGGCACGTAGACTTTTCGTATGAAGTTTCCCGTTCTATTGCCGCTTGTGAAGGTGCATTGCTGATTGTAGACGCTTCGCAGGGTGTACAGGCACAAACAATCTCCAATCTTTATATGGCAATCGAGCATGATCTGGAAATTATTCCGGTCATCAATAAGTGCGATATGGCGAGTGCCATGCCTGAAGAGGTAGAGGATGAAATCGTAGAGTTGCTTGGCTGCAAGCGCAGTGAGATAATCCGTGCTTCCGGTAAGACGGGTATGGGGGTAGAAGAAATTCTGGCTGCGGTTATCGAGCGTATTCCTCATCCCGAAGGTGATGAGGAAGCACCGTTGCAGGCTTTGATTTTTGACTCTGTATTCAATTCTTTCCGTGGTATCATTGCTTACTTCAAGATAGTAAACGGTGTGATCCGTAAGGGAGATAAGGTGAAATTCTTCAATACCGGTAAAGAATATGATGCTGATGAAATCGGTGTGCTCAAGATGGAAATGGTGGCACGTCAGGAACTGCGTACTGGTGACGTGGGATACATTATTTCCGGTATTAAAACCTCTAAAGAGGTAAAGGTGGGAGATACGATTACTCACATTGCCCGCCCGTGTAAAGAAGCTATTGCAGGTTTCGAGGAAGTGAAGCCGATGGTTTTTGCCGGTGTATATCCTATTGAAGCGGAAGACTTTGAAGACTTGCGTTCCTCTTTGGAAAAACTGCAATTGAACGATGCATCACTGACTTTCCAGCCTGAATCCTCGTTGGCGTTGGGCTTCGGATTCCGTTGCGGATTCCTGGGACTGTTGCACATGGAGATTGTGCAGGAGCGACTTGACCGTGAATTTGACATGAACGTGATAACCACTGTACCGAACGTTTCTTATAATATCTACGATAAACAAGGTCATATGACAGAGGTGCATAACCCTGGAAGTATGCCCGATCCTACTTTGATCGACCATATTGAGGAGCCTTATATCCGTGCTTCCGTTATCACAACCACAGATTATATCGGTCCTATCATGACCTTGTGTCTGGGTAAACGTGGTGAACTGGTGAAGCAGGAATATATTTCCGGTAATCGTGTGGAGATCTATTACGACATGCCTTTGGGAGAAATTGTGATTGACTTTTATGATAAACTGAAAAGTATTTCGAAAGGATATGCCTCTTTTGATTACCATGCCAGTGGTTTCCGTCCGTCCAAGTTGGTAAAACTGGACATCTTGCTGAATGGCGAGCCGGTGGATGCCCTTTCAACACTAACACATTTCGACAATGCGTATGATTTGGGACGCCGCATGTGCGAGAAGCTGAAAGACCTGATCCCGAGACAGCAGTTTGATATTGCTATCCAAGCGGCTATCGGAGCTAAAATCATTTCTCGTGAGACGATTAAGGCAGTACGCAAAGATGTTACGGCGAAATGTTATGGTGGTGACGTCAGTCGTAAGAGAAAGCTGTTGGAAAAGCAGAAGAGAGGAAAGAAACGTATGAAGCAGATTGGTAATGTGGAAGTGCCGCAGAAAGCGTTCCTTGCGGTGTTGAAATTAGATTAATATAAAAAATCATAAAAGCAGATTCATATTAGTCTGGGGATTGTTCTCTTTCTGTAGGACTGTCTTGGCAATCCCCTTTGTTTTGAAAATTCTAACTAATAATAAATGAGAAAAGTTCTATCGTTTTCGGCCTTCCTGGTGGTAGGTCTCTTTATAGCGCAATATCTGCCTGCATGGTCAGGAAGTGATTATGGTACAGTGAAAACTGTATCTAATGTGTTGTTGTATATTTGTCTGGGGTTCATTATGATTAATGTGGGACGTGAATTCGAAGTGGACAAGTCCCGATGGCAAACATACGCAAAAGATTATTTTGTCGCAATGGCTACAGCAGCCATGCCTTGGTTCCTGATTGCTATTTATTATATTTTCGTTTTACTTCCGCCGGAATACTGGAATAGTTGGGAGGCATGGAAAGAAAACTTGTTGCTGAGCCGTTTTGCGGCTCCTACTTCCGCAGGTATATTATTTACTATGTTGGCGGCTATCGGACTAAAGTCCAGTTGGATCTACAAGAAGATTCAGGTGCTGGCTATCTTTGATGATCTGGATACCATCCTTTTAATGATTCCTTTGCAAATAATGATGATCGGACCGCGCTGGCAGTTGTTGGTTATTATCCTTATCGTCTTTCTGTTGCTTTCTTTCGGTTGGAAGAAACTGAGTAAATATAATATGAGGCAGGATTGGAAAACCATTCTGTTTTATTCCGTTCTGGTGTTTGCTGCCACTCAATCGCTTTATCTTATTACGAAGAACTTATATGGCGAAGATGCCAGCATTCATATCGAGGTGTTGCTTCCGGCATTCGTCCTGGGTATGGTCATGAAGCATAAGGATATTGATACGGCTTGGGAACGTAAAGCTTCGACAGGAATTTCATTTATCTTTATGTTCCTGGTAGGTATGAGTATGCCTCCGCTTCAGGGAATCAGTCTCTCTGGTGATATGGGGCTAGCCTCTATAACAGGTTCACAGGAAATGATGCCTTGGGCACTGATTATTGTACATGTGGTTATTGTATCGTTACTTTCCAATGTCGGTAAGTTGTTTCCGGTATTCTTCTATCGCGACCGTAAATTGAGCGAACGTCTGGCACTTTCCATAGGTATGTTTACGCGTGGTGAGGTAGGGGCAGGAGTTATTTTTATTGCGTTGGGTTACAATCTGGGGGGGCCGGCATTAGTAATTTCTGTACTTACTATTGTGTTAAATTTAATATTAACAGGTATATTTGTGCTTTGGGTTAAAAAACTGGCATTAATGAGCTATCAGGAATAGCTCATTAATAGCGCATTCCTTTGAAAATGTAATACTTAAATCGAACATATGATTATTCTACGTACTGTGAAAAACTTTTCGGCGCTGAATGTAGTGGCGAGTATTTTATTATTCCTGACGGCTATTTTGGCAGCTATTGTTGCCAATTCTTCATTAGCTCCTGTGTATCAGAGTTTCCTGTCGCAAGAGTTGCATTTGCGTATAGGCGATTTTAACCTGCTTTCGCATGGCGGTCATAATCTTACGATGATTGAGTTTATCAATGATTGCTTGATGACGATTTTCTTTCTGGCTGTAGGATTAGAGATAAAACGTGAATTACTGGTTGGCGAATTGTCTTCTTTTCGAAAGGCTATTCTACCATTTATTGCAGCATGCGGGGGAATGATACTTCCGGTTGTAGCTTATTTTCTTCTAGTAACTCCTGATACTCCTGAAACACAAGGTATGGCTATTCCTATGGCTACGGATATTGCTTTTTCCTTAGGAGTGCTTAGTTTGTTGGGTAAGCGCGTACCATTGAGCTTGAAGATTTTCCTGACTGCCTTTGCTGTAGTAGATGATATTGGTGGTATTCTGGTGATTGCCATTTTTTATAGTTCTGAAGTTGCTTACGGTTATTTGATTGTGGCTGCCATCCTTTATATCTTTTTGTATTATATGGGCAAGTTTGGTATGACGCAGAAGATATTCTTTCTTTTCTTTGGCATTATTATCTGGTATTTATTCCTGCAATCCGGTATTCACAGTACAATATCCGGTGTGATACTTGCATTTGTTATACCTGCCCGTCCGCGATTGGATGCAGGTAAATATATCCGGCGTATCCGGGCTATTGTCAGTTCTTTCCCGATCGTGCAGTCTGATAATATAGTATTGACGAATGAGCAGATTGCTACATTGAAGCAAGTGGAGCGAGCTTCGGATCGCGTGATAAGCCCTTTACAATCTTTGGAGGATAATCTGCATGGGGTTGTGAATTTTGTTATTCTTCCTTTATTTGCCTTTGCTAATGCGGGAGTGGTTCTTGGCGGTAGTGGAGAAGTTATAGGGAATGTGAGTCTTGCTGTTGGCATGGGGCTTCTTATTGGTAAGTTTCTGGGGATTTACCTTTTCACCTGGCTGACTATCAAAAGTGGACTTACCCGAATGCCTGAAGGCATGAACTGGAAGAATATTGCAGGAGTTTCGCTGCTGGGTGGCATTGGGTTTACAGTGTCATTGTTTATAGCTAATCTTTCTTTTTCCGGTGCTTATCCGGAATTGCTGAATCAGGCTAAATTCGGTGTATTGTGTGGTACTATTATTGCCGGAATACTCGGATATGTGGTGCTGAATCAGGTATTGCCGAAGAAAAAGAAAGTATAAATAAGAGTATGACATTGACTATCTACTAATAATATTAGTTAAACTACTTCTTGTATTAGTTGAATAACTAAATAAATTAGTTGTTTGTTTAAAACTAATTCATATCTTTGTGCCGTTCACCCAAGTAAACTTGAAAAGATTATGAAACGATTAACTGCCAAAGAAGAAGAGATCATGCAAATGTTCTGGGAACATGGTCCGATGTTTGTTCGTGAATTGTTGGCCTTTTATGAAGAGCCTAAACCACATTATAATACCGTATCAACCTTGGTGAGAGGGCTAGAGGACAAAGGATTTGTGAAATACAGGGCTTATGGTAATACGTATCAGTATTATGCGGCTGTTTCCGACAAAGAATATAAGCGTTCTGCACTGAATGATGTGGTGGCTCAATACTATAATAACTCTTATACCAATGTCGTATCTACATTTATTGAAGAAGAAGGTATGTCGGTAGACGAGTTAAAAGCGTTGATCTCGGAAATAGAAAGTAAAAAGTCGAGCAGATAAAATAGAATCATACCCAGTAAATAAAAATATCATGGGAACTATCTTGTTTTATATATTTGAGGCTACCTTATGTCTGACAATCCTGTACTTTCTGTTCAGATTATTTTTCAGGAAAGATACACTGTTTCGTACGAACCGTTTTTTGCTGTTGATGGGAACAGTGGTATGCACATCACTCCCGTTGTTGCAAATAGATGTTCCTCAATATACAACTTTGCAGTTGCCGATAACTGCCGTAAGACATTTATTGACTGAAAAAGATGTGAATATTGAAAGAAAGGGAAGCGTTGATGAAAAACATTTGTTCGGAGAAACGAACCTTTTTGTGGCAGGGAAAGGAGATGATACAGAAGAAAATCATGCAAATGTGATTCATACTATCCCTGTGACTCTACTGTTAGGTGGTTGCTATTTTATTGGAGCTTTGGTTGTATTTACCTTTCTTTTGTTTTCTACTATCCGTATGCGCCGGCTCATTCATAGTTACCCTGCCTGTAATTATGGGAAATATAAATTGATTATCTGTCCTGAGAAGATCGTTTCTTTCAGTTGGGGGAATACGATTGTTCTGTCACAAGAAGATTATGAACGGAATCCCGGAGAAATATTGTTGCATGAACAAATGCACCTGCAACATAGGCATACATGGGATTTACTTTGGATGGAATGTATCATGATACTTCATTGGTTCAATCCTGCCGCATGGCTCCTGATGCGTGAACTTCGTGAGGTGCACGAGTATGAAGCCGATAATGGCGTTATTAATAATGGCATCGATGCAACAGAATATCAACTTTTGTTAGTGAAAAAATCCGTGGGTACAAGGCTCTACTCTATGGCTTGCGGATTCAATCACAGCAAACTTAAAAATCGTATCACTATGATGTTAAAAAGAAGAACAAACAATTGGGCACGTTTGAAGCTATTGCTTTTTGTGCCTGTAGCTGCTGGGACGCTTTATGCTTTTGCGCGACCAGAAGTGAAGAAAACAATGGGACAGGCGATAAACACGTCTGTGAGTGTGAAACAAAATCCGGTTCAGGAGAGCGAATTGCAACAGTTGGAAGCATTCTTCGAGCGTAAGGCTGAAGATGCTGTGGGTGGAAAGAAGGAGTACCAGATTGAAAACCCGACGGAAACTTTTCATAGTTTTTTTGTGAACATGAATAATAAAATGATGCTGAATCAGGAGTTGATTAAGGAATATGATGTGGAAACTTTATCAGTCCGCCTCAAGGATCTCTTGAGGAAAGAGTATCGAAAAGTTGCGAATACGGACAAAAAACTGATTTCCGGATTATTTGTAAGATATGACCGTGGCTCATCATCCACTGCTATCACTTCTTATCTGCGTACCATAAAAGAGGCTTATCTACAAGTTCGTGGAGAAATTTCCAAAGAATTGGGCGGAGTTTCCGAGGCTCGTTTGGATAGTTTGCTTCCTATATTCGTTTCTTTTGGAGAACCTAAGGTTTACAGTTCTAAATATAAGACGGCTTCGGATATATTTTTACCTATAGAAGTATCTTTGTATCCAAGAGGAGGTATAAGCTCAGTGATAAAGAATCCTTCTCTTCAGGAATTGGAATTAAAGCTAAAGGATTACAAAACGATTGCCAATAGCGTTGGATTATCAGTGGGACTGAAGTTTGATAAAGATGTTACTATGGGAATAGTCCAAGATGTGAAAGAAGTTATTCGGAAAACTTTATCCGATAAATAATGCTTTACTGAATTTAAGATATACCCCAGCTATTAATTTACAGCCAGTTTGTTCATGAATCAACAAGTCGGCTGTAAGTTAATAGATGATGAAACACTTTTATCTAATCTTTATTTCACAATTATCCAGACTTTCAATAATCGCCAGGGATTCCACATGTATACCTTGCTCACGCAGTTCATCTCCTCCATGTTGAAAAGCCTTTTCTATAATGAAGCTCATACCTACCAGTTCGGCACCGGCCTGTTTCACAAGCTCCATAATACCTTTAGCTGCATTTCCATTGGCTAGGAAATCGTCTATAAAGAGTACCCGGTCGCCCGGACGAAGAAAATCTTCACTGACACATACATCATACGAGCGTTGTTTGGTGAAAGAATAAACAGAGGTCACCAACATATTTTCCATGGTACTGGGCTTTTTCTTTTTGGCAAAAACTACGGGTAGTTCCAATAGATAACCTACCATGATAGCAGGAGCAATGCCACTGGCCTCTACTGTGATAATTTTGTTGATTGAGGTAGAAGCAAAACGTCTGACAAATTCCACACCGATAGATTTCATCAAAATAGGATCCATTTGGTGGTTGATGAAATTGTCTACTTTCAGTATACCTCCCGGGTAGCATTTTCCATCCTTCAGGATACGGTCTTTCAGTATTTTCATGTTTTATATATCTTATTTTAAATGCCTATTTCATTGGTTCGGTTTCCTCTTCCTCTGATTCTTCTTCCTGAGGCAACAGCCTTGCTGATATCCGTTTTTTAGGAGTAAGACTCATGTTACGCAGAAGTTCAGCTTGCCTTACCACACTACCGTTGCCATCAGAGAGCTGGTTGTATGCCTTGTCATAATCTCTCTGCATCCCGTTCAGACTGTCGCCGATACGCAGGAAAGTATCTGTAAATCCGGCAATCTTTTCGTAAAGCAACGTTCCTCTTTTGATGATATCCTGCACGTTCTTTACTTGATTTTCCCGTTTCCAGAGGTCGAGAGAGAGGCGGAGTGCGCTGATCAGATTGGTAGGGCTCATTAATACCACCTTCTTTTTATAAGCATACTCCCATAAATTAGTATCCGCTTTAATGGCTGTCAGGTAGGCTGCTTCAGTAGGAATAAACATCATTACAAAGTCCGGCGCTTTAGCGTCATAATGTGAGTAATCCTTCTGACTGAGTTCATCGACGTGAGCTCGTACCGATTGCAGATGTGCCTTTAGCCAGCGTGCCTCTTCATCTTTATTTTCGGCCGAATTATAAGCAGCATAGGCAGTTAGCGACACTTTAGAGTCGATAATCATTTCCCGGTCGTCCGGATACCTAACAATAATATCCGGCTGCATTTTCTGACCGCTTTCTTCATTGGTCAGCATTTCACCTTGCTCGTTTTTTAGGAATTCCTGACGGAAGTAGTGTTCACCTTCTATCAACCCGGAGGCTTGCAACAGGCGTTCCAGTATCATTTCTCCCCAATTACCCTGTATCTTGGAGTCGCCTTTCAAGGCACGGGTCAGGTTGTTGGCATCTTCACTGATACGATTGTTTAATTCTACCAGATCCTTGATGCGTTCTTCCAAAGAAAAACGTTGTTTCGACTCTTTGTCATACACTTGTTCCACCTTTTCCCGGAAGTCTTTCAGGTTTTCTCCCAAGGGACGGAGCAAATTGCTGAGGTGTTCTGAATTTAGCTTAGTAAAATCCTCTGCCTTACTCTTGAAAATCCGATTGGAGAGATTTTCGAACTCTGTGCTCATACGTTTGTGTAAGGCTTCCGCTTCTTCTACTTGCAATTTCAGGCGCTCTTCCCATTGTTTCTGTTGTTCTGCCAATCTCAGATTGAAAGATTTTTCCTGCTCTGCCAGCCGTTCGGTTGTTATGGCTTTTTCACGTGAAATCCGTTCTTCTACCGTACGATTCAGTAACTCCTCGCGTTCGCGGGTGGCTTGCAGTTGTGCGGATAGGGCAGCACTTTTTCGTCCGGCTATTAAGTAACCTATACCGGCACCTACGATGAGTCCGATAATCAGGAAAACAATATCCATGCCTATTCAGTCAGTATTTCGTTGCCATTCTCAGTAATCAAAATCATGCTTTCCCACTGTGCTGAGGGGAGCCCGTCGTCAGTGCAGACTGTCCATCCATCGACTTCATCAATGAAGACTTCATAAGTTCCCATATTTATCATTGGTTCGATGGTGAAAGTCATTCCCGGAACGATAAGCATTCCCGTACCGCGCTTGCCAAAGTGTTCTACGTCCGGTTCTTCATGGAACTTAATTCCTACACCGTGTCCGCACAAATCGCGTACTACACTATATCCATTTTTCTCGGCATGTTCCTGAATGGCTGCGCCTACATCTCCGAGACGTGCCCAGGGTTGTGCTGTTTGTACGCCTATGTCACGACATTCCTTTGCCACTTGTACCAGACGTTGCAGTTCCGGTTTCACTTCTCCAATCATGTACATGCGTGAAGCGTCCGAGAAATATCCTTTATAAATAGTCGAAACATCCACGTTCACAATATCTCCGTTACGCAGAAACTCTTTGGTACTCGGTATACCATGGCATACGACATCATTGATGCTTGTACATACACTTTTAGGGAAACCTTCGTACATGAAAGGGGCCGGAATGGCATCATGATCTGTTGTGAATTCATATACTATATGATCTATCTCTGCTGTCGACATCCCTTCACGAATATTTGCCGAGATATAATCCAGCAATGCAGTATTGATTTTTGCACTTTCGCGAATACCTGCCAATTGCTCCTCAGTACGCAATAAATGGCGTGACGGTAATTTGTAGCCTTCCTTTTTATAGTGCTGAATTTTCTCTTCTACTTCGTCGGAATAATTTTTAGGAGTAAACCGGACTCCTTTTATGAACTTTTTCATTGTCTTCTTCTATTAATAGTTGCTACAAAAGTACACAATAATATAGTGTATTTGTACTTGTAGGCACAGAAAATCGTTCCTTTCTTTGTCACAATACCTATTTATAGGGTTCTCACTGTGCTGATCTCACTTCTCGAATTATCGATTCGCTTTACCTGAATTTGGGTTTTGATCCGTTCGCGCAGCCCTTCTACATGACTGATGATGCCTACTTTCTTGCCACCCATTTGGTGTAGCTTTTCCAAAGTATCCATCACTGTATTCAGATAATCGCTGCTCAGTGTTCCAAATCCTTCATCGATAAACAGTGTATCTACTGACAGGCTGTGGCGGCTGAGGGCAGAGAGTCCTAAGGCGAGTGATAAAGATACCAGAAAGCTCTCTCCACCGGACAGGGTGCAAGCTGGACGTGGCGCGCCTCCCTGATAAAAATCGCGCAGCAAAATAGTGAGTGAACCAGCCTGGCATTCCAATTCGTAGCGCTTGGTGAGGTGTTTCAGGTAGAAATTTGCTCCATTGAGCAGCTCTTTCAGTACAAAACTTTGTGCGATGTTTCGGAAATTCTTTCCTTTCTCGTCACCAAAGTGATGGCAAAGACGGTCCCATTTTAAGTACACTTCCCGCAATTCGTCCGCACGTTTCTTCTCGTCCTTTATCCGGGCGATGTTCTTAGTGTTCTCTTCCAATTGGATTTTCAGCCGTATGAGGGCCTGATTGCTTACTGCTATTTTCTCATCTAAAGCTATGATAAGGCTGTCCAGACTTTCAAGGTTTTCTTCCTCTTTCATTTCCGGTTTCTTGCTTTGGTGTTCTTCCAGTTGTCCGGTTGTTAGCTTGAAAGCACTTTGTGCGGCTACTTCTTCATCTTTAAGCCTTTGTTGACTGGTACGCAAGTTCTCTATTTGCTCGCTAGGGTAGGAGGAAAGAGCAATGAGGCGTGCTTCGTTCATATCCGGATGTATAGTATAGAATGCTGTAAGGTTGGCTTGCAACTCGTCGATGTTCTTTCGGACAGATGAAATGTTTTGTTTCAATCCGCTGACTTCAGAGTTCAGAGTATTCCATGCCATTCCTAGATTTTTGATTTCCATCCTTTCCTCTATTGGCAGGTTTTTCCATTCGGGAAATGCTGTACAGATCAGATTCTGCGTTGCTGATACACTGTCCAGTTCTTTCTCTATGAGGGAAATGGTTGTTTTTAATTCCGATTGCCTGTTCTGTGCCAGTTTATAATGTACTGCAGACTTTTGTAAGCGTTCGATAAATGAGGTAGGAGCAGTACTCCATTCTGTTTGCCATCCTTCCCAAAGAATAAGTGGGCTGACACGTTCCAGTGTGGTGCGAATGATATCCTTCTCACTTTCGGTTAGCGAATGTTTATTAGTGATATCGTTTTTTAGTTTCATCAGATTCTTGTCAGCAGTATCGAAAGCATTTCGGGCGGCCTCCACTACTTTCTGAAGTTCATCTTTTAAGTACTGCAATCGGGAAATATTGTTGGAGAGAATTTGTACTTCGTTCAATCTGGCATTGATGTCTTTAAGGTGCTGTTCATTTTCTTGAATTTGTCTTTCCAGGATATCTCTGGTATCATTTGAGATTATTAGAATATTACACTGACGGCATGTTTCTTCAGCTTCAGTTTGAATAAATTCATATCCTTTCCGGGCCTTATCTGTAGCCAGACGACTCCCTGCTATCATATCCTCATAAGTTCTGGTCTCCGTCCGGTTGCTATTCAAAGTTTGTTCTGCTTCCTTGTACTCTTTCTCTTTTGTCTCCAGCGATTGCTGGATAGGTGCAAGTACAGACTGAAAATCTTCATCCTTGCTGAGTGATTCTATCTTTTGACCACATACCGGACACATATCTCCTACAGAAAGACGGGCACGGGCTTCTTGTGCCCATTCTTCCACAGCTTCTTTTTGTTTGTCGTAGAGTATTTTGATCTCATCATAGGCTTTCTTTTTAGTGTCGAATCTGTTTCCCAGTTCTTCGTGTTGTTTTTTTCTGGCTTGCAGTTTTAGTTCCAAAGATCTCAGGCTTTCTTCGGCTATATTTAAGGCTGCTTTTTTCTCTCCTAATAGTATCAGGGCATTTTGGGCTTTTAGCAACTTTTCCTTAGTCGTTTCCAATGCATACTTCTTTTCCTGTAGGACATTTCGATTCATGGATTCAAGCTGGGCATTCAATAAGTTTATCTCTTGCTGCTTAATCTGATTTTCTTCATTTTTCCGGTTGAAGTCATTTTTCTTATTCGTGCGTTCTTGCTCCCGGATAGGCTGCTGCCGGGACAATTCTGCTATTTGTTTTTTGTAGGCAGCGATGCGTGAATGAGCAGAAAGCACAGCATTCAGGTCTGTAACGATGGACTGACTTTGCTCGAACATAGGTAGGAGCGGGGCGTGAGCTTGCAAATATTCTTCGGCAAGTATTAGTTTTGCTTGCAATTCTTTCAGATTTTCCTTCAGCCAGGAACAACCACTACTGAGGTAGATGAAACTCTTTTTCAACTTTTCAGTTTGCTCTCTGTCTTTTTTCTGTTGCTGTTGTTGCTGTTTGAGAGAAAATAACCAGTTACGGGCATCTGCAGTATTATTCCAGTCTTTTATCAATAGTTCTTTTTGCAGGAAGTCATCCGATTGCAATTGTTCCTTTTTCGTTTCCCAGTTCTTTTGTTGGTTTTCTTGAGTGAGGATAAGCTCAGCAAACCGCTTCAGCCAGTCACGTTTCAGGACTGCTGTATTCTTTTGTACGGTATTTCCATTGATTTCAGCATTTAGCGTAGTTGTAGTTTCGGAAATTTCATTTATCTCTTCATCAGTCAGCACATGGATACCTTCCAGTTTTTGGTTCTGATTCTCATATTCTATGCGTTTCTCTTTGGTGATGGCGTAAATCTTTGCACCTATTTCAGAATAGATTCCGGTACCTGTCAGTTTCTCCAGGATATCCGATTTTTCACTTTCCTTACTCTGAAGAAATTTGGTAAAATCTCCTTGTGCCAGGAGAGTAGTACGGCAGAATTGCTCAAAACTTAACCCTACGGCTGCTTGTATTTCGGATTTTATCTCATTTTTCTTAGTGATTTGGAGATTCGTTTTCCGGTTCTCTAATGTCCACTTTGCATCTTGAATGGCACCCGATGCTTTTCGGTGTGCACGGGCTACGTACCACTTGGCAATATAAGGTATCTCGTTTGAACCGGTGAACTCCAGTTCCGTCCACGCCTCGTTGGTATTTCTGCGCATCAATTGGCGGCTGTCGTTTATTGACACATCCTCTTTCTTAGAAGAAAAAGTTTGCCCTATGTCCCGGTACTTTTCGTTTTCTGCCCGTTCCATGCGCGGCGTTTCATTGTAGAGTGCCAGGCAAATGGCATCGAGTAATGTTGTTTTGCCGGCACCCGTCTCCCCACAAATCAGAAACAGGGATTCTTCGCTCAGTGGTCCATTCTCAAAGTCAATCACAGCATCTTCTATGGATGCCAGATTTTTTATAGTCAGTTTTTGAAGTTTCATGATTCACTACAGATTATAGGGAATTAATGCAGATTGCTTTTCTCTTTTACCTTTTGTACGACACTATTCATCAGTTCGCAGAGTTCCTCATCCATTTCTTCTCCTTCTGCTTCCTTAAAATAAAGTTTTGCTATTTCCAATGGGGACATTTCCTGCATTTCCTGAATAGAGATATGCTTGGTTTCATCCTCTGAAGTGTGCTTCTCCCGGTTGGGCTTGATATAACAGAATTTGCAGTTTTTCCCTTTTACCGCGCTCGATGCCCGTTCGTTGCAGTCGGGCGCCAGGTAATCTTTTATCAGAACATTCAGGCGGATATAAGCCGGTTTGTCATCCGGGTATTCCTCCAGCAGTTTTATAGCTTCTTCAAAATCTACAGCTTCCTTGGGTAGCGTGATGAGTGGCATCGGATTCTCTATTTCAATTGTTTTGATCTGAGGTGCTTTTTCTCCTTGTATTTCAACAATGGAAACAGAATGTGGATAAGTCTCGTCGAAGCTGACAGACAGGGGAGCACCACAATATCGTGCACAAGACCTGCTTCCTTTAATGTTCTGTGAGCAATGGATGTGACCGAGTGCCAGATAATCGTATCCTTCACCCATTGCATTGATAGGGACATATTCTATTCCGCCTACGGTTTCATCATGTCCCGTTTGGTCACTGCCTTCTATGGAAAGGTGCGCCATCAATACAACAGGCAGTTTTTCCGCATTCATTTTCTCTACTTCATCCTGCAATGCTTGGAAAAAGCGTGTCTGCCGTTCTTCGCGGGGTGTTTCTGTGTCCAGTATCGGGAAATTCTGCGGATAGACGTGAGGTACGGCTATAATATATCCTTTTAGTATTCCTCTTTCATCTTTCACTTCCACGATATGTTTTTCCAGATTAACTTCTTCCTGGTTTCGTTCTATGTTTCCTACTACCTTTACACCGAAATGGTTCCACAGACTACTGTCTATCTCTAATTTCGAACTGCTGTCGTGGTTTCCGGCAGTTACTACAATTGTCATTCCGGGGCATGCCCTGTGAATTTCGAGCATACCGTCTGTGTACATCTTCTGGGTACTTGCCGATGGGGTGGAGTAGTGGTAGATGTCTCCGCTGACTACCATTGCATCTGGTTTTTCTTCTGCAACAATGTGGGTGAGTTGTTTCAGGAATGCTTGTTGCTCGCGACTGCGGTCATAGTTGTATAGTGTATGTCCCAGATGCCAGTCGCTGGTATGAAGTATTTTCATGATTTTACTATTTTATTTTTTCAAATGTACATAGAATATGGAAGATACGCAATTCTCTTTAAAAATCTCTTTACTAAAAACTGGGAATTCTCTGATTTTTAATTAGTTTTGCAATCTAATTTCTCTATGATGTAGGCCTTTTGTTCCTTGTGTGGTAAAGAATGGATACACTTGTAGACTAAACTGTAATTCCGATGAAATATTTGCAAATAATAATCAGAGTGTTTATTATATTGGTTGTTTTTCTTTTGAATGCTGTTAATGTATTTGGCGAAGTCTCCTCGGCATTTAAACCCGGAAATGAAGATAGGATATTGATTCTCAATGCATACAGCGGATCTTCCCGTTGGAGTAACGATTTTATTATCCCCATTTATAATTCTTATCAACATAAAAACTCTCCTTATGTAGTGGATGTGGAACACATGGGAGGGCAATTTATGCACCTGCAAAATACGGAAGATTTATCAGAATACAAAGAAAACCTTTTTGGAAAATATGCAGACAATCCTCCGAAACTCTTGCTCCTCTTGGGTAGTGCCTCTTGGGGCTTGCTGAAAGAGAGTATAGAAAGGCAATGGAAAGATGTTCCCGTTATTCTCTGCACTGAGACGGATTATGTAGGGCCACAAGAGGCCTACTTGCACAGGCGAGCCATTGCGGCGGAAGAGAGAACACCTCTGACAGATTATCAAGGCAATCTGTCGCTGACTGTCTTTCATGTGCCTGCTTATCTTAAAGAAACTGTTCTGTTAATGCAGAATCTGATGCCTGAAATGGATGAACTTATCTTCTTGTCGGATGCCCGTTACATAAGTGCTCAGTTCCGTTCGGATTTAAAAGAGATTGTGAATAAAGACTTTCCGGAGCTTGAAATAAAAGATTATGTTGCTGGTGAAATGACTACCGATGAATTGGCTGATTCACTGGCCCATGCAGAGGAGAATAGTGGTGTTCTCTTTTGTTCATGGTATCAGGAAAATGCTCAAAAAGGGAATGCTGTATTGACCAATAATATTTCCAGAATCCTCAGCTATTATTCTTCTTCACCTATTCTTTCATTGGATAATACCGGATTGCAACGGAATGGTTTGGTAGGTGGTTACTTTTTTGATGAGAAGACAATCGGAAGGAAAATTACGGAAATAACTGCCGGCGTTTTATCTGATAATAACTCGAAAGGCATTCATGTGGTGAATTGTGGAACTCCCACTCCTATGTTCAACTATTACGATCTTACAGAAGCCGGATTGTCACCTAAGTTGTGCCCTTCTAATTCTGTTTTTTATATGATGCCTCCTTCTTTCTGGGAGCAACACAAATACAGTGTTATTTGGGGAATTACCACAATTCTGATTTTGTTTATGTGGATGTGGTTGTGGTGGTTGTATAAGAGCAGAAGAAAGCAAGCCGAACAGATAAAGTTGATGACCAGCTATCACAGTTTGTTTGAGAATATGCCCATCGTTTATTTGAAGCAACAGCTGGTTTATGATTCTGCCGGAAAGATTGTAGACTACATCACAGTGGAAGCAAATCCCCGCTTTGAGAAATACTTCAAGTCTATGGGGGAGGTCATTGGTAAAAGAGGAAGTGAAGCAGATCCGAAAGGTTTTGAAAGGATGTGTCACCTCTATAGTATGGTCAACTCTACTCAAAAGGAGCTTTCATACCAATACTATTACGAAAATATAGGCAATTATTTCAATGTAATTCTGACGCCCTCTAAACATAAGGGATACGTTGATGTATTCTGTGTGGACAATACCGAGTTAGCCGAGACACAACAGATGTTACGATCTGCTAATCATAAATTATCAATGTCGCTGGACGTGGCTAATATTGTTCCCTGGAAATGGGATTTGGAGAAAGGTACTATGCTTTGTGACGTAAACCGTCCGGTAGAGCTTAGCCATGATGATAGCATGATGAACGAGGAGCAACTTTCCGTACCCGACTACCAATATTTTGCCAAAATTTGCAAGGAAGACAGAGACCGGGTAAAGAGGGCTTATAAGGAGTTGACGGAAGGTAATGTTTCTAAGATCAGAGAAGAATATCGCGTGATAGTTCGTAAGAATGGAATATCGCGTTATGAATGGGTTGAGGCTCAGGCCACTGTGGATAAGAGGGATGAAAAAGGTAATCCGATTACTTTGGTAGGTTCTTCTCTCGTGATAACCGGACGAAAGAAAATGGAAGAAGATCTGATTACGGCAAAGGAGAAAGCTGAAGAATCAAATCGTCTGAAGTCTGCTTTCCTGGCCAATATGAGTCATGAAATACGTACTCCGCTCAATGCTATTGTCGGCTTTTCCAGTATCTTGGCAGATACGGAAGAACAGGAGGAGAAAGAGGAGTATATCAATATTATTGAGAATAATAATACGCTATTGTTGCAACTGGTTGGAGACATTCTGGAGCTTTCTAAGATTGAGTCCGGAACATTGGAATTTGTATTTTCCGATTTAGATCTGAATGCATTGTTTAAGGAGATAGAAGAATCTGCCCAACTTCGTCAGAAGAATGAAGCTGTCCCCATCCGATATATACCGGAAATGCCGGACTGTACTGTAAATATCGAGAGGAACAGGCTGACGCAGGTTATGACGAATATGCTTAATAATGCTATGAAGTTTACTTATAGTGGAAGCGTCACTTTCGGTTATCGACTGAAGGATACTGATTCCCTTTATTTTTATGTTACGGATACGGGATGTGGAATTGAAGAGGATAAGAAAGATACTGTTTTTGGTCGTTTCGTGAAACTCGATTCTTTTTCTCAAGGTACAGGATTGGGGTTGTCTATCTGCCAGAGTGTTGTCGAGAATTTGGGTGGTAGCATAGGCGTTGAATCGGAACCTGGCAAGGGCTCTACTTTCTGGTTCACTCTTCCTTATCATCCAGTGGAACTCAAGTCGACGAGAGAACAGAAAGAACATCGGTTAAGTAAAGTAGAGAAACTCACCGTTTTAATAGCTGAAGATAATGAAAGCAATTTCTTGTTATTTGAATCTATCCTGAAACGTAAATATAACATTCTTCATGCTTGGGATGGGGAAGAGGCAGTAGAATTATTTAAGAAATACAATCCTCATTTGATATTGATGGATATCAATATGCCTAAAAAAACTGGCTACGAGGCTACGCAGATCATACGTGAAATATCGCCGACTGTTCCTATCATGGCAGTAACGGCTTATGTCTATGCAGAAGATGAGGAACGCATCCTGAATAGTGGTTTCGATGCGTATACTTCTAAACCTATCAATGCACAGAAATTGCAGAGTGATATTGTAGATTTGCTTAAGAAGCAGTTGATCTTCATGTAATCTTATCAGGGAATTGAGCATAAAAAAAGAGCTGTACTGTATCCTGAGTAATCATTAAAAAATAATTTGGTATAAATGGGTATTTTGTTTCCCGGTAGGAGAAATATTTTTTCTCAATAGGAGAAAAATAATTTAGTAACTTGTTGGCAGAATTAATGGTTTCCTTTTCGTGCCCAAAAGGAATCAGGGCCGGGGATGGGCAGTATCAGGCTCGTACCAACTCCGTATCAAATTCGGTTAGAAGTACTCCTATCCGGGGATGGTATGGAGCAAATAGGGACTTGAACCCTTTTTGATACGTCTCTAACAGGGTGTAGTCCTGCCGCAAACATGATTTTTGCGTAATAGTCTATGCTGTTTTATATATCTTAGCTATCTTTGCCTACTAAAATATTTAAAGCTACAAGAATATGTTAGGTCGTATCATTGCAATGGTCATAGCTGGAGTTATTATAGTTTATCTGGTTCGTTGGATAGATAACTTTTTCTCCGGATTCCGAAAATGAAAGATATAATAAGCCCCGAAACTTATGATAAATTTCGGGGCTTGTTATGTTCTTTTGCGTTTTCCACGCCGTTTTCACTTTTTTCGGTAAGCCATTTATAAAGAGGAGCAATGTCTTTCCCTTAAAGGTGGAAAGTGACAAATCTTCTCCATCAATCGTCTTGACTGTGAAGTCATAAAAGCTTTTTTGCTGTGCATGGGCAGCTATTGCTGTTATTGCCATAAATAGACTTATAATAATTGTTTTCATATTACTGTTCTGTCTATATATAAAAACAAAATGAAGCTATGAATAGTTTATTATTGGAATAAAAAAAACACTACCTTTGCACCCCGGTAAAAAGGTTAGTTTTTTGTAGGTAAAATAGGTATGAAGAAGAGTCTTATTGCATTAGCGTTCGGCACCTTGGGATTAGGGATTGCCGAGTTTGTCATGATGGGCATTCTGCCCGATGTGGCTAAAGATTTGGGCGTTAGTATTCCTGTGGCAGGGCATTTTATTTCTGCATACGCTTTGGGAGTATGTGTCGGGGCACCTACTCTGATCTTGGCCCGTAAACATCCACTGAAACATATTTTGTTGGCATTGGTGACTCTGATAATGATAGGGAATATCTGTGCAGCAATGGCACCTAATTATTGGGTGTTATTACTGGCTCGTTTTGTTTCCGGACTTCCTCATGGGGCTTATTTCGGTGTAGCTTCTATTGTTGCCGAAAAATTGGCTGATAAGGGTAAAGGTTCTGAGGCCGTATCTATCATGATTGCCGGAATGACTATAGCCAATCTTTTTGGAGTTCCATTGGGAACATCATTGAGTAATGCTATCTCATGGCGGGTAACATTCTTGCTGGTGGGTTGTTGGGGAGTGATTATTCTTTATTATATCTGGCGTTGGGTACCCCACGTGGAAGGGCTGAAAGATACTGGTTTCAAAGGACAGTTCCGTTTTCTTAAAAAACCGGCTCCCTGGCTCATTTTAGGGGCAACGGCACTGGGTAATGGCGGAGTTTTTTGTTGGTACAGTTATATTAACCCGTTATTGACGAATGTATCCGGTTTCAGTGCCGAAAGCATTACCGGATTGATGGTATTGGCCGGTTTTGGTATGGTGGTGGGTAATCTGGTGAGTGGGCGTCTTTCTGACCGGTATACTCCCGGAAAAGTAGGTACTACTGTGCAAGCTATGATTTGTGTTGTGCTGTTATTGATATTCTTCTTGTCTCCTTATCCGTGGTTATCAGCATTATTGATGTGCCTTTGTACTGCCGGCTTATTCGCGGTTTCCAGTCCGGAACAAGTGTTGATTATCCGTGTGGCAAAAGGTGGAGAGATGCTGGGAGCGGCTTGTGTGCAAGTGGCATTTAACTTGGGAAATGCCATCGGTGCGTATGTTGGTGGGCTTGCTATCAGTGGCGGTTATCGTTATCCGGCACTGGCAGGAGTTCCTTTCGCCATGGTCGGTTTTGTTCTGTTTCTGACCTTCTATAAGAAATATCAGGCGAAATATTAAAACATTTCGATATCTTTTCGTATTTTTGTCCACAGGTATTAACTAAACTTGATAATTATGAAAACTTTGAATTGCGTAAAAATATTATTGCTATGCGTCTTTGCTGTTGGTTTATTGTCTTGCGGGGATGATGTATATTACACGATGGAGAATAGTGACAAAAAGCTATGTGACAGAACCTGGATAGATGAATATGAGACGGATGAGGGTTTGACATGTACTTATCAACTCAGATTCTTTAAAGATAATAATAAAGGGCAGGAACTTACAACCACCTATGATACCGGTGGGAAAACGACTGTTGACAGAGAATTTTCCTGGCGTTGGACAGATGATAGCAAGGAAGCTTTAAGACTCACTTTTTCAGATGGAAAAGTAAAGTACTTTGAGAATGTATGGGTACGTGATCATTACCTTAGTGGTAAGCTGGATGGAAAGGTGCTGATGATGACAGACTCCAATTATAATAATAAATAATACATGTAATTATGAAATCTTTAGTTTATAAATTATTGTTTCTCTCTGTGTTTATTATGGGATTTACATCCTGTGATGATAGGGAGGATACTGAATTTAACTTGCCTGGTGAATGGTACACTTCTGATGAGATAGATTTTGGAATATATACTTGGGGAAGAGGGACAGTTATGACGTTTAATGAACGTTATCAAGGTACTATTGGTTCAAAAGGGGATCCTAATTACCTTTTGTTCAGGTGGAGCTGGCTGGAAGGTTCTTATAATGTGATGGAATTGGAATTCTATGATGATGGTAGTACAGCTTATATTTGGGGAGCTCAGGCAGATGCTAATTCTTTCAGTGGTACTTGGTATAATAGCTGGAGGGAATATAAAGATGATATTAATGGGCAAAGCTTTTATATGCGTCGTGTAAGATAAAAAAGTATATTATATAAAAGAAATTGCGCAGATTGATAAAATTCACTTTATTAATCTGCGCAATTTCTTTTTTTATTTCTTCAGAAACAACTTTTTAAAATCATTCGGATAAGGCGTTTCAAACTGCATCAGCTCTCCTGTAACCGGGTGATAGAAGCATAATTTGAAGGCATGTAGCGCCAGGCGTCCGATAGGATTTACCTCTTCAAGTCCGTAACGCCCGTCCCCAACAATAGGATGTCCTAAGTCTTGCATGTGTACCCGGATTTGGTTTTTACGTCCGGTTTCAAGGTTTAGTTCCACAAGAGAATAACCATTGGCACGCTTAATAGTGCGATAATGTGTAATTGACTTTTGTCCTCCGTCATCTGTCGGACTGGAATATACATAAAGAGTACGATCCGTGAGCCAGGATATTATACAACCGGCATTCTTCTCCATCTCTCCCGCAACTACAGCTACATAACGACGGTCGGTTACAATCTCATGCCAATTATCACGCAGCGTACGCTGCGTTTTTTCATCTTTTGCAAACATCATTAACCCGGAAGTATCACGATCAAGGCGGTGGACAATATAAACGTTGCTGCCGCGTCCATTGGAGCGTTGCACATATTCATTTAGAATATGATAGGCTGTACGTTCCTTCTGGCGTTCACTGCTGACTGACAGTAAACCTTGCATCTTTTCCACCACTATGATATATGCATCTTCATATACGATCTTCAGCAATTTGTTATGAAACTCCTTTTTACCCTTATCACGGCTAATCTGTACTTTCATGCCCGGTTTTAGCGGAAAATTGTATTGAGTGGTTATCACACTGTCTACGAACACCACTCGTTTGCTGAGCAATGATTTTAGTTTGGTGCGACTGGCGTCCGGCATCTTGGCTGCCAGGAACTCCATAAGTTCCATCGGTTCATTTACTGTGTAGTCCGTATATTGAGTGCGGGCTCGTGCTACTATTTTTCCTCTTGCCACGTTGATAGTGATTAATGGTTAGTGATTAGTGATTAATTCTCAGTCTTCATTTCTTAATTCCAGAAGCACAACGTTTTCTACGTGGTGAGTATGTGGGAACATATCCACCGGCTGTACGGCTTTTACTTTGTATTTTGCATCGAGTAGTTGCAGATCGCGTGCCTGTGTGGCTGGATTACAACTTACATATACAATACGTTTTGGTTCGGCAAATAAGATAACGTCTACTACATCCTGATGCATACCGGCTCGAGGAGGATCGGTGATAATAACATCCGGTCGACCGTATTGGTTGATGAAATCCTGTGTTAGCATATCTTTCATATCACCGGCAAAGAATAAGGTGTTCTCAATGCCGTTGATTTCTGCATTTACTTTTGCATCTTCAATAGCTTCGGGTACATATTCGATACCGATAACCTGGCGGGCTTGTTTGGAAACAAAGTTAGCAATGGTTCCTGTACCTGTATAAAGGTCATATACCAGTTCTTTTCCGGTTAATCCCGCAAAATTGCGTGCTATCTTATAAAGGTTGTATGCTTGTTCGGAATTGGTTTGATAGAATGATTTAGGCCCTATTTTAAAACGTAATCCTTCCATTTCTTCAAAGATGTGATCTTTGCCTTTGAAAGTATATACCTCCAGGTCGGTAATAGTATCGTTACGCTTATTATTGATAATGTATAGAAGGGAAGTTATTTCGGGAAATGTATCAGCAACATATTGCAGGAGTTGTTTGAACAGTTGCAGTTCTTTTTCTTCTTCCTCTATTTTTGCAACGAGGATCACCATAAGTTCCCCGGTAGTGGAGGTACGGATAATCATATTGCGCAACATCCCTTCCTGGGTACGCAGATTGATGAATGAATAATCATGCTCGTAAGCATAATCGCGTACAGTATTCCGGATACGGTTGGATATGTCATCCTGTAACCAGCATTTCTCTATCGCCAGTACTTTATCAAAAGCATTGGGGATGTGGAAACCTACAGCATTCATTTGATCATATACCACATTCTGCTTAACTTCTTCTTCCGTCAACCAGCGTTTGTTAGAAAAGGTGTACTCCAGTTTATTCCTATAGAATTGTGTTTTCTCAGAACCGAGAATCGGGGAAATTTCCGGAAGTTCAATTTTTCCGATGCGGGTAAGGTTGTCAGTTACTTGTTTTTGCTTGTATTTGATCTGTTCGGAATAAGGGAGAACTTGCCATTTGCAACCACCGCATACCCCATAATGTTGGCAAAATGGGACGGCTCTTTCACGAGAATATTCGTGGAACTTCACTGCTACGGCTTCAGCATAATGATGCTTTTTTCTCTTAATTTGCAGGTCTACTACATCTCCGGGAACGACATAAGGTACGAAAATAACCAAATCATTGACCTTTGCGATGGCTTTTCCTTCGGCAGCCACATCCGTTATTGTCACTTTCTCCAGTAGGGGAAGTTCTTTTCTATTTCTTGCCACTTTTACACCAGTCTAATAAATTATTCTGCAAAAATAGACATTTTTTCGGGAATTCTCTCTATGAAGTGAAATATTAAAGATTGCAATGTCGAAATTGCATTTTGATAGAAAGTTTTTTCTCAAAAAGTTTTCTAGTATGCGAAATATACTTAGATTTGCGAACAGAAAAAAATCACAATCGAGAAACTTAAATTTATATTATGGACAAGAAAAGAGTTTATACCTTTGGTAACGGTCAGGCAGAAGGAAAGGCCGACATGAAAAATCTTTTGGGAGGTAAAGGTGCCAACCTTGCCGAAATGAATCTTATCGGGGTTCCGGTTCCTCCTGGTTTTACAATTACGACTGAGGTTTGTACCGAATATAATGAGATGGGGCAGGAAAAAGTTGTTGCTCTGTTGAAAGGCGAAGTAGAAAACGCTATAGCAAAAGTAGAAGAATTGATGTCTTCTAAGTTCGGTGATATAGAAAATCCATTACTGGTTTCAGTACGTTCGGGCGCTCGTGCTTCTATGCCGGGTATGATGGACACGATCCTTAATCTGGGGCTGAACGATGAAGTAGTAGAAGGATTGACACGTAAAACAGGCAATGCACGTTTTGCATGGGATTCTTACCGTCGTTTCGTACAGATGTATGGTGACGTGGTATTGGGCATGAAACCGACTAATAAAGAGGATATCGATCCATTTGAAGCCATCATTGAAGAGGTGAAGCATGCAAAAGGTGTGAAGCTGGATAATGAACTGGAAGTGGAAGACCTCAAAGAATTAGTAAAGAAGTTTAAAGCTGCTGTAAAGGAGCAAACCGGCAAAGACTTTCCGGCTTGTGCTTATGAGCAGTTGTGGGGCGCTGTTTGTGCTGTATTCAATTCTTGGATGAATGAACGTGCTATTCTATATCGTAAGATGGAAAGTATACCCGATGAGTGGGGTACAGCCGTTAATGTTCAGGCAATGGTGTTTGGTAATATGGGTGAGACTTCTGCTACAGGTGTTTGCTTTAGCCGCGATGCCGGTACAGGTGAAGACTTGTTTAATGGTGAATATTTGATTAATGCGCAAGGTGAAGACGTGGTGGCAGGTATCCGTACACCGCAGCAAATTACTAAAATCGGTTCACAACGTTGGGCAGAACTGGCAGGTGTTAGCGAAGAAGAACGTGCAGCCAAATATCCGTCAATGGAAGAGGCTATGCCGGAAATCTACAAAGAGTTGGATACTTTGCAGACTAAGTTGGAAGACCACTATAAAGATATGCAGGATATGGAATTTACCGTTCAGGAAGGTAAACTCTGGTTCCTCCAGACGCGTAACGGTAAACGTACTGGTGCAGCTATGGTGAAGATTGCAATGGATTTGCTGCGTCAGGGCATGATTGATGAAAAAACTGCATTGATGCGCTGCGAGCCCAATAAATTGGATGAATTGCTCCACCCCGTATTTGATAAGACCGCTTTGAAACAAGCCAAGGTTTTAACTCGTGGCCTTCCCGCATCTCCGGGTGCTGCTACAGGACAGATTGTCTTCTTTGCAGATGATGCTGCAGAATGGCATGCTGCCGGTAAACGTATCATAATGGTACGTATCGAGACTTCTCCCGAAGATTTGGCGGGCATGGCAGTTGCAGAAGGTATTCTTACTGCCCGCGGTGGTATGACTTCTCATGCAGCAGTAGTTGCTCGTGGTATGGGTAAGTGCTGTGTATCGGGTGCCGGTGCTTTGAATATTGATTATAAGGCCCGTACTGTGGAAATAGATGGTGTTCTGCTGAAAGAAGGCGATTATATTTCATTGAATGGTAGTACAGGTGTAGTTTATAAAGGTCAGGTAGAAACAAAAGCTGCTGAACTTTCTGGAGACTTTGCAGAATTGATGGATCTGGCCAATAAGTATACGAAACTTCAGGTACGCACTAATGCTGATACTCCCCATGATGCCGGCGTAGCTCGCAACTTTGGTGCTGTAGGCATTGGTCTTTGCCGTACGGAACACATGTTCTTTGAAGGTGAAAAGATTAAAGCTATGCGTGAGATGATCCTCGCAGAAGATGCGGAAGGACGTCGCAAAGCTTTGGCCAAGATATTGCCTTACCAACAAGCAGACTTTAAGGGTATCTTCCAGGCTATGGAAGGTTGTCCGGTAACTGTCCGTTTGCTTGATCCTCCTTTGCACGAATTTGTTCCGCATGATTTGAAGGGGCAACAAGAAATGGCGGACGCTATGGGGGTTAGTCTGCAATATATCCAGCAACGTGTAGAATCACTTTGTGAACATAATCCGATGCTGGGACACCGTGGATGTCGTTTGGGCAATACGTATCCTGAAATTACTCAGATGCAGACACGTGCTATCCTTGGTGCTGCTCTGGAACTGAAGAAAGAAGGTGTGGAAACCCATCCGGAAATCATGGTTCCGCTGACTGGTATCTTGTATGAGTTCAAAGAACAGGAAAAGGTGATTCGCGAAGAAGCTGCTGCACTTTTCGCTGAACTGGGTGACAGCATTGACTTCAAGGTAGGTACAATGATTGAAATTCCTCGTGCAGCTTTGACTGCTGACCGTATTGCTTCTTCTGCTGAGTTCTTCTCATTCGGTACAAATGACTTAACGCAGATGACATTCGGTTATTCACGTGATGATATTGCTTCTTTCCTTCCGGTTTATCTGGAAAAGAAGATTCTGAAAGTAGACCCGTTCCAGGTTCTCGATCAGAATGGAGTAGGACAGTTGGTACGTATGGCTACGGAAAAAGGCCGTGCTATCCGTCCGGATTTGAAATGCGGTATCTGTGGTGAACATGGCGGTGAGCCTTCTTCTGTGAAATTCTGCCATAAGGTGGGTTTGAACTACGTTAGTTGTTCTCCATTCAGAGTACCCATTGCACGTCTGGCAGCAGCGCAGGCAGCCATTGAAGATATGAAATAAAAGACTTCATAAATCTTATATTTATAGGCTGTAAACCTTTTTCAAAGAGGCTTACAGCCTATCTTTTTTAGAAAAAACATGTATCTATTGATCAGTTATTTGTTTTTTCTTTAGTATATTTGTGCCCACATATAGAATTTGGATCACTTTTATCTTTTAATAACCAACTTTATGAAGCCGGATTTTGCTACATTTTATATTTTATGGGCATCAGATTTTTATCAAAGAAATGAAATACTCTTGCTTTGCTTTGGAGTAATTATTTTATTACTTCTGGTCATTATGATTGTGGTGTCTATCAACAAGACCAAGAGGTTGAAGACTTTGCAACAATTAAATGAAGTGGCGGAAGAAAGTAATCAGCTGAAGAATGCCTTTATCGCCAATATGACCCATGAGATACGTACCCCACTTAATGCGATTGTCGGATTTACAAATGTACTTGCTGAGACTGATAATCTGAGTAGAGAAGAACGAATGATTTTTCTGAAAGAAATCAATGACAATAAAGATTTTCTTGTTCAGATGATTAATGATTTATTGGACTTCTCAAAGATTGAGGCCAATACAATGGAATATAAAGATGGAGATGTGGATGTGAATGCTTTGATTCAGGAAATGTGTGCTGCAGAAAATGCACATCCCCGTCCGTCGGGTATTCAGATTGAGTTTGTAGAAAAACTTCCTCAATGTCGTTTAATGATAGACCGGGTACGTTTTGCACAGGTCATTAATAATTTGGTGAAAAATGCTTTGAAGTTTACAGAACAGGGTAGTGTGAAGATTGGATATCGCCGTTTGAGTAATAATAACTTTTATTTTTATGTAGCTGATACAGGATGTGGCATTGATGAAGAAAGTCGCCGGGCTATCTTTGAACGTTTTGTGAAGATGAACTATAACATTCGTGGCACAGGTTTAGGTCTTTCTATTACGAAATCTATTGTTGAACACTATGGTGGTGGCATTGGTGTAGAATCTAAAAAAGGAGAAGGCTCTACATTCTATTTTACTTTGCCTGCTGGGGTCGAATATAAAGAATATGGGAAGTTCTAATGGAAATTGAACTTTTTAATCCGCCATTTCCTTTAGTTTCTTAAAGTGGCGGATGACACCTAAATAATCCCGATCTGTACAAACATTAAATTTATTCCATAAATCACCAAGTACTACTGCACCTCCAAATCCGAAATCTTTTATCTCCAAAATATTGTCTGGAGTAATTCCTCCTAAAGCCATAACTTTAGTATCTATTATTCTTTCTTTTCCAGCTGCGCGCAATTCTTCCGGAGTATAACCGGAAAGAGTACCTGTTTTGGTGATACAGTCATAAACGGGACTCATAAATACATAATCATAAAAATGCTTTTTACTTTTTACTTCTTCTACAGAATGGCAAGTGCAACTGACATGTCCTGAGTAATCATGTGGCTCATTAGGATTACGTGTGTTCAGATGAATACCCATGAGGTCAAACTCTTCCTTTAAATAGAAATGTTCGTGAGTAACAATGCGTCTATGATATTTTTCAGGTATTAGCGTCAAAAGTCGCTCGGAATACATAGCAGGAGTTTCCGGTTTCCGCAGATGCAAAATATCCAGCCCTTCTTCAAAGAGTGCTGTAATGATCTTGTCCTCTTCCACAAAGAATGTGGGCGCTGTGACTATGATGAGCTTCATTTTTATTTGTTAAACGTTTATGTTTAGCAAAGTTAATGATAAATGCTTTCAGTAGGTAACGTTTTTCTTTAAAATCCGATAAGTATTTGCAGGTAATTTAGAATGAGAGCGTTATAAGTTTATCTGTTTTTTAGGGTAATGACTTGGCAACAGTCCTAATTTCAATGTTTTGCGGCTCATTACTGTCAAACAACTCTTCTGTATGCAAAGGTAACATTATTTTTTGAAACCTCTGTCTTTATTGAGGATGAAATTGCAACATTGACATTCGTAATAATCTAAATTAAATGAATTATCAACTATGATTGCCCGAATTTGTATTTCAATCCATACTCTTCCAGTTTGCTGTACAGCGTTGTACGTCCTATTCCGAGCAGTTCGGCGGCAATCTTTCTGTTTCCGTTCGCCTGCTTCAACGCACGTAAAATCCGCTCTTTGTCTTCCGCATCGTTACGCAGGGCAAAGCTGGCGGATGAGGACGATAATGTCTCGTCACTGCCAAACTCCAGATTTTCTTTGGTTATCATATCGGCTTCCGTATGTAGGACTGCCACCTGTATCTTTTGTTTCAGTTCGCGCACGTTGCCCGGCCACGGATAAGTGAGCAGGGCTTTCCGTGCGGATGCGTCAAAGCCCTTGATGTTGCGCTCCAACTCCTTGTTCGCAAATTCAAGGAAGAACTCTGCCAGTGGCATGATGTCCTCTTGGCAGTTGCGAAGCGGAGGCACGGTTATCGTGTACTCTTTCAGACGATAGAGCAAGTCTTCGCGGAAACGCTTTTCGGCGACTGCCTTTTGCAAGTCCTCGTTGGTTGCCGCCACGATGCGCACATCGGCTGTCTTGTCCCCCTTTGCCCCAATGGGGCGATAACGGCGTTCCTGTATGGCACGAAGCAACATCCGCTGCATTTCCATCGGCAGGTTGGCCACTTCATCAAGAAACAATGTACCGCCATTGGCTTCTTGAAAATACCCAACATGGGTAGAATCTGCTCCTGTGAATGCACCTTTGATGTGTCCGAAGAATGCGGACAGTGCCAATGTCGGGGACAACGAACCACAGTCCACCGCCACGAAAGGCTTATCCGCACGTTTGCTCTGTGCGTGGATGTGTTGGGCAATATGTTCTTTGCCCGTACCGTTCTCACCTAATATCAATACACTCATACGGGTGGGTGCAACCAACCGGACACGCCGCTTGATTCCTTGATATGCCGTACCTTGCCGGACAAATATCGGGACTTGTTTGTTCCTTTTCTGTTCCTGTGCTTTGTGTATGGAGCGGATGAGAGGAACAAGCCTGTCCTCTACCAATTGCTTGGGAATATAGTCGGCGGAGCCGAGTTTCATACTTTCCACTGCCGTATGCACCTCGGCGTAATCGGTCATGATGATGAACGGCTGCGGCTTCCCTTCCTTGCGCATCCAACGCAACAGGTCGACACCCTCACCATCAGGTAGACGCAAGTCGGCAAGCACAGTATTATCTTCCTCTGCCTTTGCCAGCAATTTCTTGGCGGTAGAAAGCCGATACGCCTGCATGGTGTCGAAGCCGCCTTTCTTCAAGAAGTTGCAGACATAATCGTTATAAACGGGATTGTCCTCTACTACAATTACCTTCATAATCCGTCTTCCTTTCGTTTTTTAGCCTGTTCCACAATCTTGTCACCCATTGCCAATACTGCATTCACGGTGTGTTGAATCTCGTTATCGGAACATTCCGTGTCTGAATGCAGAAGTCTGTGCAGTTCCCATAGTGGTTTGTCCGCACGGATTACTGCCCACGAACTGCGTAAACGGTGTACCTGCATATCCAATTCTTTGCGGTCACACCGCTCTCCGGCATCGCTAATGGCTTGCATGTCCTTTTCCGTTTCGGTTTTCAGTTTGTCAAGCATAGTCACCTTGTCACCATACGCCAATAAAGAAGAAAGGTCAGGTTGTTTCTCTTTGTTATTTTTGACAGAAGATACTGAAAGGCATTTGCCCGACACCGCCAGCAGTTCCGACAGGCCGAACGGCTTGAACAGGCAGGCGGAAAAGCCATGAGCCAGCAGTTCTTCTTCGGTGCAGCTTCCCGAAGCAGTGGCGACAATCACAGGGATGGTCTTCGAGTTGCCGACGTGGGACGAGCGCAGCAGTTCCAATACCTCAAAGCCATTTATTTCCGGCATCTTCAAGTCTGTAATCAGCAGGTCGTAGTCCTTTGTCCGCATGGCTTCCATGAGGTCGCTTGTATTAGTGCACACATCACAACGGATACCGTAATGGGCATACATATCCATTGCCATCGAAAGAAGAATGTCGTTGTCATCCAACATAATGACCGAATAGGCACGTTCAGAATAAGGATATTGTTCTTGCACTTCTTTCTTTTCGATGACAGCAATATCAGCGGTTTGCATGGGTATTTCTATCGTGAAACGACTGCCCCGACCTTTCTTGCTTTCCAATCGGACAGTACCGCCTAACATATCCACGATGCGTTTCACGATGGATAATCCTAATCCGAAACCGTCCTGCGTGGCGGCGTTGGAGAGCCGTTCAAATGCTCCGAACACCCGTTGCTGTTCTTCTTCGCTCATACCGCTGCCTGTATCTTCCACCACAATGGAAAGGTTATTGCCGTTGTAGTCCATGCGGAGCGATACGCTTCCGGCTTGCGTGAACTTGATGGCATTGGATAACAGGTTTGCGGAAACCTGCATAATGCGCTCCTTGTCGCCCATGAGGATAACATCGGTATTGCATTCCACCGTCAAACACAAGTCCTTTGTCTCTGCCAATGGAGCAAATTCCGCCGATAAAGCGTCTGCCATGCCCTGCAAACGGAACGGGGAAGTATTCGCACTCTCCTTTCCACTATCCAACCGAAAGAAGTCAAGCAGCGTGTTCAACATGGCAATCATTCGTTGCGATGCCTGCCGGATATTGCCCGAATAGCGTTCCGTCTGCGTTGCATTTTCTCCGTTGGCTATCAGTTCCGCATAGCCGTGTATGGCGGTCAGCGGTGTACGCAGTTCATGAGTAATGGTGTGCATGGCTCTCTTGCGTGAGGAAATCAGTTCCCTGTTTCTCATATCCGATTCATGGAGTTGCCTTATCAGATTAACGGTCTTTGCCTTATACCGCTTTATGCGGCGTATGTCCCTGTGGATGATGATGTATGACACAACCAAAAGAAGAAAAAGAAATCCTGTCAGCCCTCCGATTTGAAAGAACGAGCGTTCACGCATGGCGGTTATCTCTGCCTCACGCTTTTGCAGGTCACGTTCTACTTTCCTGTCCATCTGCCCGATAAGCGATTGCAGTTGTCGATTCAATTCGCTGTTGCGCATGGCGAGGCTGTCGGCATGTTCCGACAAGCGGCGGCTTTGCGCCTGTTGTTGTGTAATCTCCTTGCGGTTCAGTGCATGGAGCATGGAGGTTGTGGCGGTCGGTTTCGACTTTTCTTTCTTGCCGAACAAGCCTAAGAAACCTTTGCGCTTCGTTTTCTTAGGCTGTTCCTGTGTGCTTTTTGCCGCAATGAAGGGTACACGCTTAGCAATTTCCCGATTCAAATTTTCCTGTTTATTCAATACTTCCACAATGCTACAAAGCAAATTTTCCTTGCTTTCTAACAAATGACGCACACTGTCTATCCGCTCTGCCGGATAAACGGTTTTGAAACGGCACAGCAGACTATCCACCGCCATGCGCCGGATATGGTAATGCTCCAAATCCTCGTCTTCCCACTCCAACACACTTTCGCCCAAAAGGGAAAGCCCCGTCATTTCCCCATAAACAAGATGCACTTCCTGACGAAAAGCATTTATACGTCGGTTCTCCGTTTCCAATGCTTCAATCTCTTTCCATTCATAAAACCACAGGTACATGATGCCGACTGCCAGCAGGCACATCAATAAATAACCTGCGGCAATCAGCGTGCGGAGAAATTTTGTTCCTATGGTACTTCTCATTTGATTATTCCTTTTTAATCATGCAGCCCGTAGTCCATCTAAAACCACAGGCTGCATACATTATAGCAATCTTTGTCAGCAATGACATTATCCCAAAGGATTGTCACCATCTTCGCCATTACCGGAACCGTCTGTGCTTCCGCCACCCTGCGCCGGGTCATCGTCCTTCGCATCGGCAGAAAGTTCAATCCATTCCAAATCATCGCTGTCCACAAGGGCACGGGTGTAGGTCTTGTTCGACAGCCGCTCCCGTTCGGGTGTGAACTGCACGCGCACCGCCTGCACCTGCTTGTCGAAGTCCGCCAAATCCTTCACGCCCTTCGTGTCGAGCGTGTAGCGGAAATAGCCCAGCCCCTTGATGTGGACGCTCTTGCCCTGCGCCATGCGCGTGTGCATCACGCCTGCGATGTCGCCCAACACGGCTTGCACGTCACTGTTACTTACTGTGAAGATTTTCGTCAAATCCTTTGCTATGGTCTCCGTTTCCACGGGCTTGCCCTGCACTACGGCTTGGGGATAGTAAACGCCCTGTTGCTTCTGAAACGCTTTTTCCCCAAAAGGCATAGTCTTACGTTTTTAATTGGTTGATGAATAATGTTTATTGTCTCACTCGGATGCCTTTGCAAGCATCCGTTTTGCTGTTGCCTGAACTAACCTCCACTCTTGATTTTCCGAAGTGCCACTTCGACCACCACAAAGTGGCACCTTGTGCGCCTCGAAGTGCCACTTTGTCTTTCACCAGCTTCCACCTCCCAACGCATGATACAGATTTATCATCCCCTGTATTTTGTCGAAATGATCGTTTGCTTCCGTCAGTTCAGCGGAGAGCAGGGATTGCTGAGCGGTAAGCACTTCCAAATAGGTGGTGCTACTGCTGTGTTCCATCAGCTGGCGGGTACTTTCCACGGTGCGGCGCAGAGCGGCTATCTGCTTGCCATCAAGTTGCAAACGGCGGTCGGCTGTCTGCCATTGTGCAAGAGCATCGTTCACCTCGCTACCCGCTTTCAGCAGACTTTGCTGGAAAGAGAGTAACGCTTCCTGTTGCTGTGCCTTGGCGATGCGCAGGTTGGCGATGTTACGCCCACGGTTGAAGAGGGGGTGTGTCAATGAGCCGACTGCACTCAGTAGCCAGCGTCCGGGATTGATAATGGCGGCACCGGTACTGTTTGTCCAACCTGCAGACCCGCCCAGCGTAATGCTGGGATAAAAGGCGGAGCGGGCGGCACCGGTGGCATAGAACGCCTGTGCCAGCGATGCTTCTGCCTGACGGATGTCGGGACGGCGGGCAAGCAACTGCAGGGGTACACCTACGGAGAGTGTATCGGGAAATTGCTGTTCTGTCAACGTACCGCGTTCGATATGGGAAGGCACATCGCCTAAGAGCAAGGAGATGGCATTTTCCTGTTTCTTGACTTGCTGTTCCAGAGTAAGCACATTCGTTTCCACGGTAAGCAGGTTGGCACGTGCCTGCTGCACGGCAGCTTCGGTGGTGTTGCCGAACTGCTTTTGCAGTTCCAACGTGCGCAACGACTCGCTCCAACTCTCGGCGGTGCAGCGGTTGATGTCGAGTTGTACATCCAACATCAGCAAGTTGTAATAACTGTTGGCAATTGTGGCGATGAGTTGTGTCTGCACTGCCTGCCGGTAAGCGCGGCTCTGCTCTAAGGCGGCACGGGCACCACGTTTGGCATTGGTCAGCTTGCCGAACAAGTCCAGCTCCCACTCGGCGGAAGCAGCAAGGGTGTAGGTCTTGGTCGTCTTGCTACCATCGAAGCTACTCAACGTACCTTGCGGGGCAAGCGACACTGAGGGCAGGTAGGCAAGGCGCGAAGACATCAGCGTGGCTTCTGCCTCCACCACTTTCAGACGTGCGACGTTAAGGTCGTTGTTATTCTCCAGTCCTCGCCGGATGAGGGATTGCAAGCGTGTGTCGGTGAACAGTTCGCTCCAATGCAAGGAGGCGATGGAGGCTGTGTCTTCCGCTTGTATGTCGGTGCCATACAGCCCATCGGTTTTCACTTCCTCCGGACGGGAGTAAGGTTTATAGACTCCGCACGAGGCAAGCAGCAGTGCGGTAACTGTTGTCAGTAATATATTTCTCATGATTCCTTTTCCTTTTTATGTTTCTTCAAATCTTCCATTTCACCTTGTATCGACCATTCGCCGGAGGAAACAGCCTGCATGGGACGTACCTTCTCTTGCAACCACTGGAAAGCAATGAACAGTGCCGGAACCACAAATAGCAAGGCAAGTGTACCGACCAGCATACCACCCACCGCACCGGAACCCAACGTGCGGTTACCGTTGGCTCCTACTCCCGTTGATACCATCAGCGGTAGCAGTCCGAACACCATTGTAAGGGCTGTCATTAGGATGGGGCGCAATCGCACCTTGGCGGCTCCAACGGCAGCTTGTATCAGCGACATGCCCGCCTGTCGGCGTTTGACGGCATATTCCGTTATCAGGATGGCGGTCTTTGCCAGCAATCCGATGAGCATAATCAAACCGGTCTGCATATAGATGTTATTCTCCAATCCCATCAGCTTGGCAAACAGGAAACTGCCCAGCAAGCCGAAAGGAAGGGCGAGCACCACGGCAAACGGGATGAGGAAACTTTCATAAAGTGCGCTCAGGATGAGATAGACCAGCACAAAGCAAATGGCGAAGATAATCACCGTGTTGCTGCTCGACTGACTTTCCTCGCGGGTGATGCCGCCAAACTCGTAGGTATAGCCTTTGGGCAATGCCGTGGACGCCGCTTCGCCGATGGCACGGATGGCGTCGCCGGAAGAATAGCCGTCGGCAGCCGAACCGTTGACCGCAATGGAGCCATAGAGGTTGAAGCGGTTGAGCGACTGTGGCCCGTAGGTCTTGGTAAGCCGGGCAAACTGGCTGATGGGAGCCATTTCACCGTTGCCGGTACGCACATAGAGGTGGTTCAGCGATTCCGGTGTGACCCGTGTGTCCGGCTCCGCCTGTATCATGACACGGTAGAGCTTGGAGAAACGGTTAAAATTGGAGACATACTGCCCGCCATAGTAACCGGACACCGTGGAAAGCACCTCTGCCGGAGAAAGCCCCGAACGTTCGCAACGGGCGGCATCAATGTCCAGCGTATATTGCGGATAGTCTGCTGAAAAAGCGGTATAGGCAGTCCCGATTTCCGGGCATTGGCTCAGGGAGGCAATGAATCCCTTGGTGGCATCGTCCAACTCACTGACAGGTTTGCCCGTCTTGTCCTGCACGTGCAGTTCAAAACCGTTCACCATGCCGTAGCCGTTAATCATGGGCGGGGCGGCGGCAAATAACTGCGCATCCGGTATTTTCTGTGAAAGGGTGTTGATGCGTCCGATGATAGAGTTTACATCATCTTCCTTGCCGTCACGTTCCGACCAGTCGCGCAGGGAGATGATAATCAGTCCCGCACTGGCTCCCGAACCGCTGAGCGAATATCCGCTGACGGTGGCATAATGCTTCACCTGCGGCATTTGTTGGATTTCCTTTTCCAACTGCGCCAATACTTGGGTGGTGCGGAAGAGCGAAGTGCCCGGCTTGGTATTGACGCTCACCATGACCGTACCCGTATCTTCATCGGGCACAAGTCCGGTCTTGGTAGTGCGCATCAGCACCACCACCAGCGCCACCGTAGCCACCAGCAGTCCCCATGTCACCACCCGATGGCGGCAGAAGTAGATGACACCCCGAACGTACCGCTTCACCAAGACCTCGAAAGCCGCATTGAACGCCTTGCGGAAGCGTGCCGAAAAACCGCTTTTCTCTTTGCCGTCCGCATCTATATAAGGTTCAAGCAGTAAGGCACACAGAGTCGGTGAAAGTGTCAAGGCATTGACTGCCGACAGTCCGACCGCCACCGCCATCGTGATGCCGAACTGCGTATAGAATACGCCGGACGTGCCGCCCATCATGGAAACCGGGATGAATACCGCCATGAACACCAGCGTAGAGGTAACGATGGCAGCCGTAATGCCCGACATGGCTTCGTTCGTCGCCATATACGATGAGTAGTAACCGGCATCGAACTTCGCCTGTACTGCCTCGACTACCACAATGGCATTGTCCACCACCGTACCGATGGCAAGCACCAGTGCGAACAGCGTCAGCAAGTTGATGGAAAAGCCCGCCACCGCCATGAAAGCGAACGTGCCGACCAAAGAGACGATAATGGATATGGTGGGAATCAGTGTCGAACGGATGTCCTGCAAAAACACATAAACCACCAGTACAACGAGAATGATAGCCTCTATCAGCGTCCAAAGCACATTCTCGATGGAGGCAAAGAGAAAGTCGTTCACGCTCAACAAGCTGGCAAACTTCAATCCTTCAGGCAAGTCTTCGGATATTTCATCTATCAGCGCATCAATCTCCTGTACCACCTCCGTAGCATTGGAACCGGCACTCTGGTAAGCCTCGGTGATACATCCCGCATGACCGTCCGTCATGGCACGATAGGTATAGGCTTCATCACCCAACTCGATGCGGGCAATATCTTTCAGACGCAAGATTTCTCCGTTGGAAAGCGAACGGATAACAATATCACCAAACTCTTCGGGCGTGGAGAAGCGTCCCCTATATTTGATGGTATATTCGTAGGCATTCTCGTGGTTCTCGCCGAAAGCACCCGTAGCCGATTCCAAATTCTGCTTTTCGAGGGCATTGGTCACGTCTGACGGTATCAGTTTGTACTGCGCCATCACGTCCGGTTTCAGCCAAATGCGCATGGAATAGTTGGATGCCAATACATTGAACTCACCCACACCGGCAATACGCTTGACGCGCGGCTCCACATTTATCTTCATGTAGTTGTTGATAAACTGCATATCGTATGAATCGTCCGGGCTGTAGAGGGCGACCACCTTCAATAGCGACTTCTGTTGTTTCTGCGTCTGCACCCCGATTTTGGTTACTTCGGCAGGAAGCAATCCCTGTGCCTTCGATACGCGGTTTTGCACATTGACTGCCGCCATGTCGGCATCAGTTCCCTGACGGAAATAGACATTCACTGTAACATCTCCCGTATTGGAGGCTTCCGAATGGATGTAGCTCATGTTCTCCACACCGTTGATGGCTTCCTCCAACGGGACAATGACCGACTTCTGCACCGTTTCGGCATTGGCACCGGGATAAGAAGTCGTTACTTGCACCGTGGGCGGCGCAATGTCTGGATATTGCTCCACAGGCAGCCCCGTCAGGGATATGATGCCCAACAAAACAATAATTACGGAAATAACGATGGAAAAGACCGGGCGGTCTATAAAGAATCGTAAATTCATAACTTCTTCCTCCTCTTATTACGGTTTTAAGGTTACGGCATCGCCGTTATTGAGCAAGCCTACGCCTGTAGTCACAATCACATCGCCAACATCCAATCCGGAAGTGACGGTATAGCGGATGCCGTCATGCACCGGATTGACTTCAATACGGGTAGCCACCGCCTTGCCATTCACTACCCGATAGACAAACAGCTTGTCCTGCAATTCGTAGGTGGCTTCTTGCGGAATGGGAATAGCATCCTGCAAGGTCTGCGGGATAAGTATATTTCCCGTGCTTCCGCTCAGCAGCACCCGTTCGGCGTTGGGGAATACGGCACGCAAGGAGCCACTTCCGGTCTGTCGGTCAAGTACGCCGCTGATGCTCTCAATACGCCCTTCCTTTTCATAGATAGTTCCATCACCCAGTTGCAGACGGACGGCAGGCATCTCTTCCAAGGTTCGGTTGATGGAGCCGTAACAGCGTATCAATGACTGCAATCGCTGCCCCGACATGGAGAAATAGACATACATCTCCGAATTATCCGATACGGAAGTAAGCGGTTGTGCCGAACCGGAACTGACCAATGTGCCCACGCGGTAAGGGATGGTGCCTATTACTCCGTTTGCGGGACTCTTTACTTCTGTATAAGAAAGGTCGTTGTGGGCATTCACCTCCTGCGCTTTGGCTTGTTCCAACGCGGCTTCGGCCACGAGAAGCGCATTGCGGGCTGTGGAGAGGTCATATTCCGAAATGACCTTTTCACGATGAAGTGCCTGCTTGCTTTCGTAGGTCAGCCGGGCGGTCTGTACCTGTGCTTCGGCAGAATGGACATTGGCAATAGCTGTCCGCAGGGCTGCTTGGTAAGGAACTTGGTCTATAATAAACAACCGTTCACCCCGACGTACCTCTTGCCCTTCTTTCACGCATACCTGTTGTATCGTCCCGGACACCTGCGGATAGATTTCAATGTCCTGCCTTCCCTGTACGGATGCGGAATAAGATTCGGTCAGCGTCACTTCTCCTTTTCCTACGGTCATGACCGAATAATTGACTTCTTCCTGCTCCGGTTCCGTTTGGTGACAGGCAGTAAATGATGTTGAACAGAGTATCAACGTACTCAAGAAATACTTTTTCATAAGTTCGATATGTTTTTGTTGTTTCTGTTTAGCAGATAATAAACTAAAATAAGGATTTGTGTCATTATTTCCGATAGGGGAACTGACAGCCAAAGTCCCGGAACGCCGATGACACGCGGTAACACAAGAAAAGCCGGAACTACGAAAACAAGACCTCGCAATAGCATGAGCAAGATGGCGGTCTTGAAACATCCAAGGCTTTGATAGTACCCCACACATACCAAATTGAGAGCGAAGAACAGAAATGCGACAGAGAAATAGGGAAGTCCCTCTTGTGCGATATTAGCGGCGGTCGTTGCGCCGGAAAGGAACAGCGACACAATCCGAGGACTTTCTGTCATGCCTCCCAATGTCATCAACAGTCCACATGCAAAAGCCAGCGATATGGAGAAACGGAAAGCCTGCGTCACCCTCGCCTGCAGACCGGCACCGTAATTGTAGCTGACAATGGGTTGTGCCGATTGTGCGATGGCATTGCCTATCATAAATACCAGCGGGAAGCAGTAGCAAGCAACGCTGAAAGCAGCCACGCCATCCTCTCCAAGGTAACGGATGAAGACAAAGTTGCCCGTAAGCATCATGCACGCAATAGCCAGTTCTCCAATCATGGAAGGTATTCCGAGTTTCACCTGATACCCGATGTTGCGCATTGTCAGGCGTATGCTCTTTACCGTGAATTTTGGTTTGTAGAAATGAATGGTTCTGGCGTATCATTTCCATCAGTGCCGCAGCATCGGTGCAAGTGTCGCAGTGTATTCCTTCTTGGGAATACATCTCTTTCAGCATCAGAAGTAATACCTCATCATTGTCAATGGCGACAACATCATGGAATTTATTGTTATGATAAACAGGTGTATTGCTTGTATATCCAAGCTGTTCTTCAGCTTCCTGCATAGAAATTTCAACTGTGAAACGACTGCCTTTCCCTTTCTTGCTGTCTAAACGGATTGTTCCGCCAAGCATCGACACAATATTACGCATTATGGCAAGCCCAAGCCCGAAACCCTCCTTTGCGGCGGCATTTGATAGACGTTCAAACGCACCGAACGCTTGTTTCTGTTCCTCTTCTGTCATGCCTGTACCTGTATCTTCAACGACCAGTGTCAGAACTCCATTATCATATTCAGTAATCAAAGAAACACCGCCTTCTTCTGTGAACTTGACAGCGTTTGACAGCAGGTTATTCCCGATTTGTATTATTCGCTCTTTGTCGGTCAATACAATGGCATCGTGTCCAGTCTTCACGGACAAGGACAGCCCTTTGTTCACGGCAACAGGCATGAACTCCGTTTCAAGTGTGTGCGTGATTGCTGAAATCCGGCAGGGTGACAGACGGGGCTGTTCCTTGCCGTTGTCCAGGCGGAAGAAGTCAAGCAAAGTGTTAAGCATATCCCGCATACGGTCGGAGGATTGCAGTATGTTTTGGATATACTGCCCGGACTTATCCTCACACTGTTCTTTCCGTATCAGTCCGGCATAGCCTGTTATTGCTGTCAGCGGTGTGCGCAGTTCATGGGTGATAGTATGTACCGCCTTCTTCCTTGACGTTATCAGTGCCTCGTTCCGTTGTACGGATTGTTCCAGTTGCCTTATCAAATCAGTTGTCTTGTGCTTGTATTGTTTAATGCTTTTTGCATCACGATGTATGATGATGTAGGAAATTAACAACAATAGAAGAACGAATCCCATTAAACCGCCTACTTGCATAAATGACTTTTCACGCATGGCAACTATTTCGTTTTCCCGGCTTTGCAGTTCGGTTTGTACCTTTTCTTCTATTTGGCAAATCAATTCTTGCAGTTGTCTGTTAAGTTCTGCATTACGAGCTGCAAGGCTGTCGGCTTGTTCCGACAATTGGCGATCCTGCACTTTCTGTTCGCTGATTACGTTTCTATTGACCGAATGAAGGATAGTGGTTGATACTGCTGGAGTTACTTCCTTTTTTTTGCCGAATATGCCTAAGAAACCTTTTCGTTTTGGCTTTTTGGACTGTTCCTGCACACTTTTCTGTACAATAACCGGAATTTGATTGGCTATCTTCTTGTTAATAGATTGTTGTTCATCCATTAACCGGACTATCTGGAACATCTGTCGTTCCTTATCCTCTAAAAGACTGCGCACACTATCGATGCGCTCTGCTGGATAGGTGGCCTTGAAACGGCAGAGCATACTGTCCATTGCCATACGCCGTGCATGGTAATGCTCGATATCTTTATCGTTCCATTCCAGTATTGTTTCACCCAATAGAGAAAATTTTATCATTTGAATATTGATATTGTTTATTTCTTTTCGGAGCTCGTCTATTTTTTTATTGCCAAGTTCTAATGCTTCTATCTCCTGCCATTCATAGAGGCTATTATATGCCATACATCCGATAAGAATGGAGATAAGTATATATCCCAACCGTATTGCCTTATAGAAATTTCCTGACCGCTCCATTATTTTAATGACATTGATTTTTGGAACATGAATAAAAGTTTATCTTTTTCGTTCATGCGGATATTATCAGAATAACCGTCTTTTGTTATTTGATACCCACATGGCTTAACCATAAAAATGCCTAAGCCCTTAGTGTACGAACTTACTTCTGAGGCATAGTCTTTACTTGTATTTAATGGAACTTTCCCTTTAATATGACACCACTCATTATTACAACTGATGTCTTCAATCTCAGACATCAGTTTTTGCAAATCTGTAATAGCTTTGGAACTCGCTACTTGGGGTATCTGCAACTCAAAACAGAGCATCGGTTCGAGAATGTCCACACCTGACTGTTGCAAAGCCAGCCTGAAGACATAAGGGGTCAGCTGTCTGAAATCAGCAGGTGTACTTACCGGGCTATAATACTCGGCTTGAGTAAAAGTTACTTTCAGATCTGTCACTTCCCATCCATGTAAACCAGATTGGCAAGACATACGAATCCCTTCAAAAACGGCATTTTGAAAAGAATGGTTCAGATAACCATAGGAGATGTCACTTTCGATTTGCAACCCTGCCCCTAACGGTAAGGGTTCAAGAGTCAGCCCTATTGTGGCCCAGTAAGGGTTGGGTGGTACTTCGATCTGAATAATCTTATTGACCTTTTTTATAGGTCGTTCTTTGTAGATAGTCTTGATCTCATCAAAATGGACCTTTACGGAAAATCGTTCTTCCAGCAATGTCTGTATGATTTCCTTTTGGGTCAAACCATATAACGAGATTTCCAATTCATCACTATATGAGTTTATGGAAAAGGACAAAGACGGGTCTTCAATCCACAATGTATTCAGAGCGGATATCACCTTGCTTCTCTCTTCGGGCTTATTTGGCCGGACGGAGGATTTGAGAGCGGGATGCTGATGAGATAATCCTTGAATCAAACAAGGTTTAGCACCTAAATAATCTCCGATTCGAAAATCTTCTATATCTTCTACAATCGCGATATCATTGGCACCCACTTCATCAACATTTATCTCTCTGCCCTGATAAATAGTCTTTAGATTTTTAATCTTGATGAATTTTTCCGAATCGTTGATTCTTACAACGTCTCGAAGTCTCAGACTTCCGTCAATTATTTTAAGAAAACTTCTTTTATGCCCTTTGGGGTCATGCTCTATCTTATAGAGATAAGCTGAAAGTCTGTTTGAGACTGATGCCGGAGGAAGTATAAAAGAAGAAATGGCGTCCAACAACTCATTGATACCGATATTGAACATTGCTGATCCATGTAGCACCGGATAGACTTTGGCTTTTGCCACAAGAGCGATTATCGTATTCCAATAATCAGCCGGTGAAATTTCGCTATCCGCCAAATATCGTTCTAATATATCGTCGTCATGGTTGCATACAAATTCTTTGTATTCTTCCTTTATATATGTTTGGGAGCAAACCGGATAAACCGATCCATCGACAACAGTTTGCATAAACAGGACATCTTGCGACAGATTTGTTTTTATATCCATATACAAACGCTCCAAATTCACACCGGCACGGTCAATCTTATTGATAAATATAATTGTCGGGATTTGCAGCTTTTGTAAAGTACTGAACAGCAACTTTGTCTGCGCTTGTATGCCTTCCTTTGCGGATAAGATGAGGACTGCTCCATCAAGCATTTTGAATGTCCGCTCCACTTCCGCAATAAAATCCATGTGTCCCGGAGTGTCAATGATATTGCATTTCACTCCATTCCAGATAATAGATGTCGTAGAAGCCCGGACAGTAATTCCTCTACGTTTCTCTATATCCATAGAGTCCGTTATGGTGTCACCATTATCCACACGGCCGCACTTTTCCGTTGCTCCACTGGCAAACAGCAGATTCTCGGTTACGGAAGTTTTTCCTGCATCAATGTGAGCAAGAATTCCTAAATTTATAATATTCATTTGGATTAAGCAATAATATACTACAGTAGATGCATTGTCGAAACGCACCTTTTAATACCTCCTCGTAGCATATGAGAACTACAGGATTACTAACTCGTATTAATATGTATATTATTACTGCCGCATAACGATTACAAAATTACACAAAAAAATATATCTAACAAAAGTGGGAGGATTTTTTAACTTTTTACCATAGACATTTTATTAGGGAAGCGTAGGTTCAACTGGCAAGTACAAATAAGTAGAAATGTTTGAACAACACCGTTTTAGGAAGTTGAAAAATCAAGTTTCTCTCTCGGTATAGCGTTTATTTTGGCCAATATCTTCTTTAGTTTAGCATTTGTGTATTTCCCATTCGTGTTCTATTTAGCTCCTTATTATGAGTATGTAGCAAGTTACTTATCAAATTCAGCCTCTTTGAGGGTCAAATATGGTTTTGCAAATGGTGACTGACAAGACATAAACAAGGTCAGCAGGAATTTTTTACATAAATGGACATGAATGTATATAACCTAAAATAAGAATAAATTTTAATAAGGGCTGCCCAAAAAGAAAAAAATGCAGTTGCCATCCTATAGATACTTGCAGAAAGGATAAAATTTACTTTTAGACCTTTTGGGATAGCCCTTATTAATACTTCAGATAAAATTCCTTAGGTTATATTTTCAATCCTTTGGACCGGGTTTCCTCCTTGGCATACAGTCCCGGACGCCCGATTATGACATGGTTGGCAACGATACTATCCGCCGGACTGCGTATCTGCGGCGGTGCATTTTCGGGATATTGCGCCTGCCTGTTCCTCACATCTTCCGCTTCCGGCTTGAGCTGTTGCCCTTCATTCTCCTTTTCTGCGACTTCGGGCGTGGGTGGCGCAAGCTCCAGCTGAATTTTTCGGTCAAGGGCGGCAAGTTCGGACTTCAACTGCTTCAGCTCGTCCTCCTTCTTCCACACCTTACCCGCTATCTCCTGTAACTGCGGTATCTCCATCTCCAGCACCTCGTTCTTCGCCTTGTACTGGTCGATGATGGAGGGTATCCTCTCCATCGCGTTGAGGAAGTTGCGGGCGGCGGCCAACGGGTCAGCCATCGCCAGATGCCCGTTGTTGTAGGTGTACTTGTAGTTCCCCTCGACCACGAAGCGGTTGTCGGTGAACTCCAATCCCTCTTTGAGTATCCTTTCGCTCACCACCTTTATCGGAAAACCGTAAAGTTCACCGACCTGCGTGTACAACCCTCCGGTCGTGGCATTCTTGGCTATCTCCTGCAAACGCTTTCCGATGACCTTCTCATCGGCGGAATCCACTCCGTCCACCTTTATTATATTAAGGCGGTTGCCCTCCTTGTCGGTCTGCACCACCGACAGGAAGCGGTTCCAGTCCTCCGTCATGGCATCTATGAAAGCCGTGTTGTTGCGCAACTCGCCGGTCTTTGACTCCAGCTTGAACTCCGAATCACGCTTGCCCTTGTTGAACGACTTGCGTTCCCCTTCGAGCGATGCGATCCGCTTTTCCAGTTTCGCCTTGTCCAACAGGTCGGTATTGCCGGAGAGCAACGCCATGTATTCCGAGAAATTCATGCCCGATTTTTCGTCCATTGCCCCCTCGTCGATGGTACGCGCACCCATCGCACCGCTTTTGAGCTGGCTTATGAAAGTCTGCTTGCAGTGCAGGAGGTTGAACTTGTAGCTGTCCAGTGACTTCTCCACCGCGTAGATGATTACATCCACGTTGTTCCCGGCGAAATGTTTGGCAATCTCATTACCTGCCCTAACTCCGCGTCCGTCACGCTGTTGCAAGTCGGACGGTCGCCACGGCGTATCGAGATGATGGATAGCCACACACCGTTTCTGGGCGTTCACACCCGTTCCGAGCATAGAGGTAGAGCCGAACAGCACACGCACCGTCCCGGCGTTCATGGCGTCTATCACCGCCTTCCGCGCCTTGTCGGTCTTGCACTCCTGAATGAAGCGCACCTCGCTTGGCGGTATACCGTAGTCCTCCGTCAGTTTGCGCTTGATTTCCGAATAGACGTTCCACCCGTCGCCCGGCTGGTATGTCCCCAAATCAGAGAAAACGAACTGCGTGCCTTTCTGGGCGTCGTATTTTTGATAATACTCCGCGATCATCTTGGCACAGTGACTCGCTTTGTTGTCGGGATGATCTTCGTAATTCGGGTCTATCATGCGCATGTCGAGTGCCATTTTCCGGGCATAGTCCGTGGCGATGAGCATCTTCGCCTTTTCTTCCGTTTCCGAAAGCGGCAGCCTGCCCAACAAGGTGGCATCGCCCGTCTTGGCGAACTGCATCAGTTTCTGTATGAAGTCCTCCTGTTCCGGCGTGGGCGGTATATGGTGCAGTATCTCGTTCTTGGCAGGACGGTCAACGCCCACATCCTCCGCCGTGCGGTAGTCCGTGATTTCATTATAGAAGGCGGCAAGCTCCGGCACTTTGATGAAGTAGCGGAAACGCTCCTTCTGGACCACATTGTTCGTCACGTTAAATTCAAAATCCGTCGTCTTCTTGGCAAATATCGCCGCCCAAGCGTCGAAACACCTTATGTCCTGCCGTTCCAGCTCCTTCGGGCGCAGGTACTTGAACAGCAGGTACAATTCAGTCAGTGAGTTGCTGATAGTCGTGCCGGAGAGGAAGGTCGCACCCAAGTCTTTTCCTGTGCGCTCCTGTATGGTGCGTATGGCAAAGAGCATGTTAAGTGCCTTCTGGCTTCCCTCGCTGTTTCCCAATCCCGCCACACGGTCGTGGCGCGTGTTGAAAGTCAGATTCTTGAACTGGTGGCTCTCATCTATGAAGATGTGGTCGATGCCCATCTGCTTGAAATCCACCACGTCGTCCGTGCGTGACTTTATGGCGTGTTCCACCTTCTCCAGCTTCGCTTCAAGGTTGTGCTTGCGCTTCTCCAATCCTTTCAGCATCGCCCGCGACACGTTCTTTCCCTGCTGCCGTAGCACTTCGAGGTTTTCCTCCACCGTGTCAAGCTCTGCTTGCAGGATGCGCTGCTGCAATTCCGGCGACTGCGGTATCTTGCCGAACTGGTCGTGCGACATGATGACGCAATCGTAGTCGTTGTTCTTTATATTATTGAAGAAGCGCACACGGTTGGCGGTCGAAAAGTCCTTCTCCGAAGCGTACAGAATACGTGCGTTGGGATATGCCGCCTGATAGGTGGCTGCAATCTCCGCAACGTTGGCTTTCAGCCCGATAATCATCGGCTTGTGTGCCAAATTCAGACGCTTCATCTCATGCGCGGCGATGCACATTATCAGCGTCTTACCGGTTCCACAGGCTAAGCGCAAAGCGCCTTGCCGTCCTTTCGGACGGTAGGTTTCTAA